>JBGVLR010000145.1:0-5133 GCA_045124375.1 Acetatifactor sp. | reverse complement strand
TGCCGTGGCAAATCATGAGCACTTTTATTTTTTTCATCTATATCTTTCCTTTTCTTTTAATTTCTTCTTTTTTCCTTATTTTATCAGCATTCCGGCACCTTTTCCAGTTAAATATCACAATCTGCTATCTTCTTGAATTTGGGTGCAAATTCGCATATCATTTTCAAAAAAAGGTATAAATTCGGGTGTAAACTGGTATAGTTTACACCCGAGGTCTTTATCTTCTATTATTAATTGTCGGACGGCTGCGCTTCCATAATCGCTATGTACTTTCTCACACTGCTCCTGCTGAGGTCCGTAAGCCTTGCAAGTTCAGACTGGTTAATCGCCTTTTTCTGATACAGCGGATAGCACTTCTTAAATCTGACAGGTATCGTCTCCATGGTCGTTCTCGGTCTTCCGACCTTGCTTCCTTTGGTCTTTGCATTCTTCATGCCTGATTTGACACGCTCTGAAATCATGTTTCGTTCCAGTTCCGCGAATACGCCCATCATCTTGAGCATCCCTTCTGTCATCGGGTCCAGAGAATCGCCGGAACAATCCGCTTCGAATGTACCGAGAATCAGTTTAATCTTTTTTTCCTTTGCAGTGTCGATAATCCAGATCAGGTCTTTGGTGCTTCTCGTGATTCGGGATAATTCCGTTGAAACAATCACATCTCCATCCTTTACGGTTCTAAGCAGCCTGTTCAGCTCCGTCCTGTCCTTTTTGGTGCCGGATTCGTACTCACAGAACACGTTTTCCGAATCCACACCCTTTGCCATCAGTTCCCTTTTCTGCCTGTCGATATCCTGCCTTGTTTCATCCGTAGAGCAGCGGGCATAACCATACATCATGCGCAGTCCTCCATCCATTCAAGGCTAGGCGTAAAGAGCATATCCTTACTCATTTGTTCCAGAAATGCTGTATGGATATTTTCACTTTCATCATAACACCAACTATAAAATGCATCCTCAAAACTCCAGATATAATCTGCAATCACTTCCGCATTTTTTACAACAACATCGGCATGTCCTCTGTAAATCATGGAAAAATCCAATGCAAGCTCCAGGAAATGCTTTTCCATATCATTGATTTTCGCATAGTGTTTTTTCAATTCTTCCATATATGCTTTTGATTTTGCAGATTCTTTTTCACGACAGGCATTGTAAAATTCCACCATATCTGAGGTAAAGATGATTTCGGGTTCTGCTTCCCAACGACTTCTAATCTTCAACTTTTCAGCACTCTTAAAAACAAACTCCATCTTATGATGTTCCATCTCGCCATTATCGTGACGGTAAAAACAGTAGTAATATTTATCCCAGAGTCCAAGATATGTAACGACAGCAGCCCGTTTCTTCCTATCCATTTCAACAGGTTTCCCGTGTTCGTCATAAATGACATCCGTTTTATACATAATGTTTCCTCCCTTCTATCAGATTATATTTTCATACTTTTTGTGTGTTTTGTACACTTTTGTATGTTTTATTCTGTATATATTATACCATTTTTCGCACAATATTGCAAATTTGCCACCTTTTGGAACACTTCAAAATCTTTCCATATATGGACAGATTTTTGTTCACAAAAATTTAATATTTATTTTTTTCATACAAAAAAGATACGGCACCCGATTTTCGGATGCCGTGTGCGGTATGCTAGGCCGCAATCTGTATCTCACCTGTTTTGCAGTCATAGCGGTATACACTGTAGGAAAGACGCTCACTCACTGCTACGATGGTATCGTTCGCATCCTGCACCATCTCTTTGAGCGAATCTGCGGATACCTGTTCTGACTCAGGAAAAAGCAGGCATTCATGCACCGAAGACGGCAGGATAAAAAAATCTCTCTGGAATGTTTCTGCTGCTTGTTTCATCAGGTCTTTGTTGAGTATCTGTACCGCTCCGTACACCCCGGTTTTGTTGGAAACGATGTACAGCGGGTTATCATCCTCCCATAATCCGGTTTCCATGTCCATTGTCTCTCCAAGGACATCCAGAAGGCTTCGGAAGCCGTTCCCATCCTTCTTCATATTTTCCATTGCCTGCTGATACAGTTCCTCTTCTGTGACATCCCAGTAAGCCAGATGGTTTCGGTCGATACGAACGCTTCCGATATCGTCTTTCTTATATGGGATATCCACGCTGTAGATAATGGACAGGTCCAGAAACTCCCTGTGGGGCATTTCTTTTAACAGCTGCTCATTCATCTTTGTATTGACCAGTCTTGCATGTAAATAAGGGCGTGCCTGCTCAAAATCAGCAATCATTCCAATATTCATGTTCTGTTTGATACTGCGCTGTTCATAGATATCCATGATATCTTCCAGTACGTCGTTCATTGTCAGTTCCCCCTGTTCATATTCTGAAAAATAGGTGTCCAGATAGATACAGGGTGCTATATTGCTGTCCTCCGAATGAAGGGAGAGGGCATGAAGGAGCAAGCCATTGTTCTTTCTTACTGTATCTGCCCTCAGGGCAACACCATCCCCCAGACGTTTTTTCAGTCCATCGGTTACCATTTCCAAAAATCTTTCATAAGTCATATAGAGCCTCCTACTATTTTATTTCACTTTTTATCCCGTCCCATCTTTTGACCAGACCTCTTCCTGAAAGCTGAAATATCGGTACTGTTCCCCGATGATGATATGATCTAAAAAACGGATGCCCATGATATCCGACACCCGTTTCAACCGTTCTGTCATGTAAAAATCTTCTTTGGATGCTGTCGCATCCCCGCTCACATGATTGTGGACTATCAGGAAGGAGGCTGCATTGCATAACAACAGCCTTACCATCATCCCCCGCACATCCACCATAGAACAGTCCACACAGCCTTTGTTCAGGTGGAAGAAGCCAAGCACACGTCCCTGACTGCCAAGAGCAATCAGATACACGTTCTCTTCGATGTTCTTATCTAAAAAGAACACATCCGCCATGATGCGGACAGCATCGCCGGGCGATGTAATCCCCTGAAGCTCCGGGTAGAGCGTCGTCCCTTCTTTTACAAGCTGGGGTATCTTTTCCTCCTGCATCAATACGTTGTATCTGTTAATCCGCATTGTTTCCTCCTTTCAGGCCGCAGCGACCCCTTATTCATACACCGCATCCTGTTCTGCCAGTTCCCTCAGACCGATTATCTTATGGGCGTATTTCCTTACGACCGTCCATGCGAGTTTCTTTATTTCTTCCAGTTTCTGTCGTTTACAGCCTTCCAGACGGTGCAGGAGCCTGCGTTCCAGATACTCCAGAGGGTGTTTGACCAGCTTTTTGGGTTCCAGAGACATCCCCTGAATCGTTTCCATCAAAGAGAGCATATCAGGGTATTGCCCCGTCTGTTCCGCTGACAGAAGGACTTTTACGACTGCCACCGCAGTCAGGCATTTCGCCATCTTAATCGTCATGTAGTCGTATCGGTCAGTAAACCCTTCGTGTCCTGATGCACCGAAGCCTTTGGTCTCAAACGGCTCAAAGAGTTCTTCTGCATATATGCGAATGGCATCCTCGTTCCCTTTTATGCTGTCCAGTTCCACGCTCTTTATCTGCTTTGACTCGGCATCTGTCAGCACGAATGCCTCATCCGGCTCTGGTTCCGGCAGGGCAGACCTTTCCCCAACCGTAGAACGCACAACGAACCCACTGTCATAATCCAAGGTGAACCTTGTATCTTTCTCTGTATCGTGGACATGGTACAGGGTATCTTTCAGAAGCTGTGCCACGTTCTGCTGTATGGCTCTTGCACCAAGGGAGGAATCCTTTACAAGAACTGCCAGTTCGTGGGCCGCCTCATCCGTGATGGCGACGTTCACGCCACATTCCTTACTCAGGAGAAGGTCCAACTGCCTGATAGGACTGCTTCCCGATTGCAGTAAAATCTTCTGGTATGTATCTTCATTCAGCTCATTCAGAGTACATATCAAAGGGAAACGACCTAAGAACTGCTCGTTCATCCCATAAGCGATAAGGTCCTCCGGCGTGACACTTTTCAGGACATCTTCCTGTGTTTTTGTTTCCTCCTGCATGGAGAACCCGATGCTTTTCGGTGCGGTCCTTTTTAAAATCACTTCTTTCAGACCGTCAAAGGCTCCGGCAGCAATGAAGAGCAGATTGTCTGTCCTCATGTGGACACGGGAACTGCCTTCCCCACAGGATGCTTCCGTGCCCTCGATAAATTTCAGAAGGTTCGATATGGGAGAAAAGGACTTATCACCCATTGCCCCGACCACTTTGTCAATCTCATCCAGAACCACGATGGAATATTCATCCGGCTCCGTTGCCGTAACATCATACACGAACGTGGTTTCCGTAATGTCTCTGGTGATCTCGCTGACCTGTTTGCCTTTCCAGCCCGAACCTCGCAGTTCGGATGCATCCTCTATCACCACGGGAATCTCAAGCAATCGGGCAGCTTCCATGATAGAGGATGTCTTGCCCGTGCCTGAGTTCCCGATAATCAGCATGTTGTATTTTGGTCCTCTGAGGTGTTCCCCTGTCCTTAGATAGTGCTGTCTTCTCTGGTCGTGGAGCCAGATGCACGTTGACAGGTCCCTCAGATAGCTGTCCTGACCGATGATGCTCTTTTTCAGTTCCTGCTCCAGTTGTGCAGGACCCCATTTCTGACTATCCATTGCGTTCACCCTCCTTCCGGTACACATCAGCTGTAAGGGAGTGCTTCTTTGCTGTTCTCTGCGGATGCCCTGCCTCTGGTTTCTGCAAATTCCTGCTTTTCCACGATGACTTCGGTGGTGTACACGTTCCTGTCCGTTTTATCTTTATAACTGCCTGTTACGAGACGACCGCTGACTGCCACTTTCAAACCTTTGTAAAAATAGTTCTCGGCAAACTCGGCATATTTCCCAAACGCAGTACAGCGGATGTAAGCGACGGAGTTCTTTCGGGAATAATCATTAACAGCAAGCACATAATGGCTCACAGCAGTGTCCTCTTCGGAAGCCGGATATCGGGTCTGCGGATTGCGCACCAGTCTTCCAATCAAATGTACGGTATTCATAATTTTCTATTCCTTTCGTTTTTTCTCTTTTACTCCCGGCTCGTTTTCCTATGTTTCTTTCATTTCCAGACAGATAAGGGCGTGGGGTCCACGACCGTGCGCAGCTGCATAAGAGGGGGCGTCGGCTATGCCGACCGCTG
>JBGVLR010000144.1:0-19309 GCA_045124375.1 Acetatifactor sp. | reverse complement strand
TTGCCAGAAATTATTCTGACTTCAATCTGACATTTATGCCAAATCAGGCTATTTCCTGATAATGACCTTGTTTTTTCTCCTTACCTAGGGCTGAACCTCAGCCCAACCCTTAGCAAAATACATTTAACAATTACCTATAATTGATACCTATATTATAAACCTTTACAGAAGTCTGCAAAATAAGCATATGTTAAAATGAATGTATATTTTTAAAACTTTTTCTATATGCTTTTATTCAGTGGATATAAAGGTAAGAGGTAGATACATATGGAAAATAAAGAATGGGTTATGCCGACACATATCATTGCCGGGGCAGGGATTGTTCTTAACGAAAAGGATGAAGTTCTTATGGTACGCATAATGCTGGTTGGGTATTTCCCGGCGGACAAGTGGAGGTTGGAGAGAATGTGATTGATGCTGTAAAAAGGGAGATTATGGAAGAAGCGGGTGTGGATATTGAGGTGGGGGAAGTGTTTTGCATAGCTTCCAATACCGGAAAATATCCGGGATATAATGGTGTCAAGGAAGTGCCCACAAAGATTATGCTGGATTTTATTTGTAAAGCAAAAAGCGGAATACCCAGACCGTCCGATGAAAATTCAGAATCTGCATATGTTCCCAAAGATAAGGTTTTAGATTTGATTCAAGCACCTGCAATTATTGAAAGATATAAAGCATTTTTGGGATATACAGGAAGGCCGGCAATTATGATTTTGCGTTTGAATGGTATCAAGACCCTGAAACAGTGTATCTTGTTGACGGTGTATCAAAGCCGTATTCCTATGAAACTTTGACTAATATGTATAACTATCTCAATAACAAGGGCGAGTTATATTTCATCGAGGTCAATGAGAACGATATATGGAAACCTATCGGTGATGTTACGTTTTGGCAAGAAGATATGCCTATTGTTATCGGTGATCGTCAATATCGAGGAAAAGGCATCGGGAAAAAGGTTGTATCTGCCCTCGTAGAACGTGGCAGAGCTATGGGATTTGATAAACTATATGTTGGTGAGATATATGATTGGAACGTGGGTTCAAGAAAATGTTTCGAGAGCGTAGGATTTCGCAGTTATGAAAAAACCGAGAAAGGTTCTCGGTATGTATTTCACAAAGGAAAATGAGTGCCGTTGATGTCTTGGAGCCTGAGTTGTTACGGGACTTGCCGGATTGTCTGCGGCGGTTGTCATTACACCGGTGTTGGTAAGTATCTGTGGCTGGCAAAGCTACGATGCTGTAACAGTAGCGTTGGCATCTGATGTGCTGGCCAGTATGCTTTCGGCTTACACCTATTATAAGAATAAAAATATTGATCTGAAAAATGGAAGTCTTGTGACGATTACTGCATTTCTCGGTTCAGTAGTAGGAAGCTATTGTGGGTATCTTTTCAGCCAGGCACAGCCGGATGGCCTGGGGTATATCTCCATGTTAACCACAATCGGACTTGGAATAAAATTTCTGTTCAAACCGATTACGAAGGGGGCAGATGCTGCAGAGGCAAAACAATTTTCTGCCAGGAAAACCGCCCTTGCCATGTTCCTGGGCTGTGGGATCGGCTGGGTCTGTGGTTTTACCGGAAGCGGCGGTGGAATCCTGATGCTGACTGTCTTTACCATGGTGCTCGGCTATAACCTGAAGGTTGCAGTGGGTACCAGCACGATGATTATGACCGTTGTTGCGCTTACGGGTGCTGTCAGTCATGTGTGCATGGGTGCCAGCGTAGAGGCGATTCCTGCGGCAGTAACCATTTTTTCCTGCCTTGTGGGAGCATATGTGTCTGCGAAATTTGCGAACCGCTGCGAAATATCTAAATTGAACAGAGTAGTAGGTATTGTCCTGAGCATTCTTGGTATTATAACAATTTTGATGAAGGTACTTTAAAATAAACTTGGAGCTATTATCATGAAAAAGAAGCATAAAAGAAAAATATTGATCGGGATATCTTCTATAGCTGCTGTTTTGGCGCTTCTGGCAATTGGATGCGGAGTATATCTTGGTGATTATTACCGGGCTGATACAGAAGCGATAACGGCTTTTGCAGCAGAAAATGATGTAATCCCGGAAACGCTTAAGGATAACACGATTGTGTATGAACCGGAAGGGGCAACGATCGGATTTATCTTTTATCCCGGCGGCAAAGTGGAGTACATAGCCTATAAGCCGCTTATGGAGGAGCTTGCCTCTGCCGGTGTTCTCTGCGTGCTTGTGGAAATGCCGTTTAATCTGGCAGTCCTTGACGTTGATGCTGCCGATGGGATACAGGCTCTGTATCCTGACATTGAGAAGTGGTATATAGGCGGTCATTCTCTCGGTGGGTCTATGGCGGCATCTTATCTTGCCGAAAATGTCGATGCGTTTGACGGTTTGGTCCTGCTGGGTTCCTATTCCACAGTGGCTCTGCCGGACAGCTTGAAGGTACTTTCTGTTTACGGAAGTGAAGATCACGTTTTGAATCGGGAAAAGTATGAGGAAAACAAATCTAATCTTCCCGCCGGTTTCACCGAAGTTGTTATTAACGGTGGATGCCATGCTTATTTTGGGATGTACGGTTCACAGGACGGCGATGGGACTCCGGCCATTACCAACGTTGAGCAAATACAGACCACTGCAGATGAGATTTTAAAATTGATGGGGCTATGACTGCCTGTTGGATTTATAGCACATATGCATTTTCGGAACGCTGTCCTGTGAGCGGTATACGTTTACTGTGAAACCGTGTATAGTGAGTAGAAATACCCCTTATGATTCATCAGCTCATCAAAATTCCCGAATTCTTCGATGGAGCCATTTTTGAGCGCAATAATGTGATCATATTTCTTTAAAATTGATTCGTCGAGAGTATGTGTGACGACAATGCGGGTCATGTTCTGCAGACCAAGGATAGCGCTTGAAACCTGACAGGCTGTTTGGGGATCCAGAGCAGCAGTAGCTTCATCCACCAATAACACAGAGGAATTGCGAAGCAGACTTCGGGCAATGGAGATTCGTTGCTTTTCTCCACCGGATAAACCGCTTCCGTTTTCACCGCACAGGTAGTCTGCGCCACGTTTTTCAATCAGCGAAGACAATCCGGACAATTCAATGGCTCTGTCGACATCATTCTTTGGAAATTCATGGAACATTGTGATATTGTCTCGAATAGAAGCATTGAATACAAACACATTCTGCTGTATCATGGAAACTACATCATATAAGGATTCACTGCTGATCGCTTTCAGTTCGTGTCCATCATAAGTGATCTCACCTGAATAATTACTATTGCCGGCCATCAGCAGGTTCAGCAAAGTGGATTTACCGCTGCCGGATGCACCTACAATGGCATAGCTTTTTCCTGCATCAAAATTTATATTGATGTCGTGGAGAATAACGCTGTCTGCCTCATAGGCGAAAGATACATTTTTCAGTTTTATTCCATGATCTAAACGTTTTACAGTATGCGATCCTTCGTCACGCACGTTACTTTCCAGGGAATCAGCCAGTTTATCAATAAGCGCAATTGCCGCTTTTCTCGCTGCAAGCTGTTCGGGCATATTTCGGACAGGATTGATTACATTGGCAGTCAGGTCGATAAATATCAACAAAACACCCGGTGTAATCCCCCATCCGGCCATTGACAAACAGGCACCTGCTAAAAAGGTTCCAAGCTGAGCGGTAACACCTGCGACAACGGCAAGTGTACTGATAACAGTGCTGATTTTTCTCTTTTCACATTTAGCCTGCTCCGCAGCCGAATTGCTCTTTCCAAAAAGGTCGACCATAGCTGTTTCTGCTTTGAAACTCTTTATTACGGAAAAACCACTAAGGCTGTCTTTTAACGTTGCGATAAATTCGGCGTTCCTGTCGGAAACCTTACGTTCCGCTTTTTCCATGCGATTGCCCGTAAGGAAGGATACCCCAAGAGGTAAAATGAAAAATCCACAGGCTACAACCGTCATGATCGGGCTGTATACAAGCATCATGATCAGAGAGCCCACAAGGGTAATTCCATTTGCCAGCAGGCTGAATAGCAGTTCCAGATAGTTGTTTTCGACACTTGCCGCATCGTTGGAAAAGGCGGATATGTAGCAGGAGGTGTTCTCCGTGCTGAAGGATGCCAGGCTCTTTTGCGTCAGTTTTCGGAAAGCATAGTCCTTATATTGCTGCATTGCTCTTTGCATGAATTTCGGCTTTGATAGATAGCTCATCGCTTTGAAAACTACGATCAGAACGATAATTCCCGCAGTAAGCAATGCCAGGGTAGATAATTTCAAAGCACCGGGAATACCGGATATTGTATCTACCATCTGCTGCATCACCCATGCAATTGCAAGGTTAAGTGCACTGATAAGGAGCGAGGAAAGCATGGCAAGGAAAAACGCTCCATGGTTTCCACGGTAAAACTGAGAAGTATATTGCCTGCGTAATATTTGATGTTCATTCTTCATGCTTGATTTCCTCCCATAATTTTTGCAATTCGTCATACTCACTTTCTATAATGATCTTCTCTACTCCGTCCATAGCAGTATCCCCGAAATCATCATAGGAAGAGGCGGGCTCTTTGCACGAAACAAAGCGCACATTTGCCGCATCATAGCTGGGAGCTGCATCGAATTGCTGTGCTACATCCTTGGCCCGGCGGAGGCAGTCAGTAGCTTCTGACATTTCATTTAGATGTAAATGTATCTCTGCACGAACAGTCCAGAGAATTGCTTCGCTCTTTTCCATATAATTTGTTTTATTGGGCTGTTTCAGGCCGGGATAGAAGCTAAGTGCCCATTCCAGCAGTGCAGCAGCACTTCGGTAGTCGTGCTTTTTGTAATACACATTGATATATCCAAGCACAATCTGCATATGGGAATTGGATAAATCCAATAGTGCTTTGGACAAATAAGGCAAAGCTGCGTCCGGATCATTGCAGGATGATGCCAGGGTAGCGCCGATCAGCGGATGATTGAGCCGGCATGGATTATTCTTTTTTAACAGTTCCAAACCTTTATCATACTCTCCAAGCGTAATATGGATATCTGCCATTGCGTTTCGGATGGATATTTCACTTATTTCCGGGTCAGTATTCTGATCGATTAATCTACAGGCGTGATGATAGAGTGAAAGAGCCTTGGCGGAGTATGTCGCTTCTCTTTGAAAAAGGCCTCTTACACGGTAGTTTAGGGCACTGTAATAAACGATATCGAAGCAATTAGGGTATCTTTGCAGTGCCTTCTCAATATCCGCCAAGGCATCTTCGGCTTCCCTGTCGTGTACATATTGTTTCAATCGTTTAACTACACTTTCCTTATCATTGTTGCGGAATTCATAACCGATAAGAACATCAACAGATACGCCGAATAAATCTGCCATCTCTGCTATGAAGTTCAAATCCGGTGTGGCTACACCACGTTCCCATTTTGAAACAGCAGCAAAAGTGATTCCCAATGCTTCTGCCAATTGCTCCTGGGTCATAGAATTCGCTTTTCGTAATCTGCTTATATTTTTAGAAATTGATAATTTCATCTCGCTGCCTCCTTGCTTCCTTTACATTTATTATAGAGCAGAACCGGGATTTTGGAAGGTATTACTGGTATAACTTGTTTAAAAATTATTGGACTGATGGTTTAGTTTGAAATATGCGTCATATGAAAAGAGACAGAAGGCACCCCCGCCTTTGGAGTTCAGCTGACCAGCTGGCAGTTCGCACCGGTCTTGTATGTTATGCTGAATGCAATCAAGCGTCTACCCATAGGGGGCATATTCCGCGTTATGGTAAGAGAAAATGTGGTAATACTTTGATTAACCGACATTGGGGGGAACAGTAACGGCGGCAGTATCGGGGGGAGCTGCCGCTTGTTTAATTTGAAACCGTCGGTACATTGCTGATAATGACACAAAAGGAAGAATGTGGTAAGGTAATAACACAACGAGTTAGCAACAACTAACTTGCAAGAGCGAAGAAAGGAGGACCACTAACCACGGAAGAACATCCGACAGCGGATATGGTGTATGAAGGTCTCAAGACTAAGATGCCGAATTTAAGTCTGGGTACTGTGTACCGCAACCTGAGACTGCTTGAGGAGATGGGAAAGATCCGGCGTGTTTCGACCATGCAGAATATGGAACGCTACGATGCACGCTGCGAGGAACATGTACATTTTGTATGTGATGTCTGTGGAAAAGTAAAGGATATGGATATGGTTGATATGCGGGCTGTGGAATGCGCCTGCAAGGCAGAGACAGGAGAGACGGTTCAATGGATGCGTCTGATTTTCGGAGGAAAATGTAAAAAATGCTCATTGGCAGTAGAGGCGTAGAGCCGGGAAGGAGAAAAATATTATGTCATTAATTAACAAAGAAATTGGAAATTTTAAGGTACAGGCTTTTCAGAAGGGCGAATTTAAAACTGTGAAAAAGGAGGATGTGCTGGGCAAATGGAGTGTGTTCTTTTTCTATCCTGCGGATTTCACTTTTGTATGCCCCACAGAACTTGAGGATCTGGCAAATAAGTATGCGGAGTTCCAGGCTGCCGGCTGCGAGATTTATTCGGTTTCTACGGATACTCATTTTGTACATAAAGCATGGCACGATGCTTCAGACCGCATCAAAAAGATCGACTATGTAATGCTGGCTGACCCCACCCATGTACTGTCTAAAGATTTTGAAGTATATATCGAGGAAGACGGTCTTGCAGAGCGTGGAAGCTTTATCGTGAATCCGGAGGGAAAGAGTGGGCGGCGGACCGGCCGGCCTCACCGCAGCCCTTTATCTGGCGAGGGCCAGATATCGGGTACTTGTACTGGAAAAGGAACATTTTGGCGGACAGATTACGATCACCTCAGAAGTAGTCAATTATCCGGGCGTGGAAAAGACCAGTGGAGCAGAGTTGACGGAGACGATGCGTCGCCAGGCACAGAATTTCGGAGCAGAATTTCAGCTGGCAGAGGTAACCGGTTTTGCACTGGATGGGGACGTGAAAACAGTCCATACAAACAGGGGGGATATCCACTGTTTTGGCGTACTCATAGCAACGGGAGCGCACCCACGTATGGTCGGTTTTGAAGGTGAGAAGGAATTTCGGGGACATGGCGTGGCTTATTGTGCTACTTGTGACGGAGAATTTTTCACCGGAAAAGAAGTCTTTGTGGTGGGAGGAGGCTTTGCGGCAGCGGAAGAGAGTATTTTCTTAACAAAATATGCAAAGCATGTGACCATACTCATCAGGGGAGAAGATTTTTCCTGTACAAAGTCTGCGGCCGATGCAGCAAAGAACCACGAAAAGATCACGGTGCTTACTAACACCCAGGTGGAATCGGTTTCCGGGGATTCAATGCTTAGGGCGATAAAATATCGGAATGTGAAGACCGGGGAAGTGACCGAGTATCGTGCAGAAGAAGGGGATACCTTTGGAGTGTTCGTATTTGCAGGTTATCAGCCCGCAACAGAACTGCTGCGTGGAATTGCAGAATTGAATGAACAGGGGTATGTGATAACAGACCGTAACCGGAAGACAAGCGTAGAAGGCCTGTATGCAGCGGGTGATGTCTGTGTCAAGAATCTCCGGCAGGTGGTGACAGCAGTAGGTGACGGTGCTCTGGCTGCGACAGAGCTGGAAAGATATGCAGCATCCATGCAGGAAAAGACCGGGTTTTATCCTGAGGTACCGGCCGCAGCAAAGATACAGGAACAATCAGCAGCAGAAAGTGTAAAAAATAACGCCGGCGGGAGCGGACTCTTTTCCAAGGAGATAGAGGCGCAGCTGCATACCGTATTTTCCAGGATGGAAAAGCCCCTGGTATTGAAGCTGTATCTGGATGACAGAGCGATTTCTACAGAGTTAAAGCAGTATATGGAGGAACTTGCAAAATATACAGAAAAGCTTTCCGTAGTCATGGCAGAAGGTGACAAAGAGCAGACAGAACGCCCCTGTGTACGAATCTGCAGGGAGGATGGCTCCTATACGGGAATGGCTTTCCATGGAGTACCGGGAGGACATGAATTTACTTCTTTTGTACTGGGACTGTATAATGCAGCAGGGCCCGGACAGACAATTGATGACGAGATAAAGCGTGACATTCAGAAGATTACCGGCCCGGTTCAAATGCAGGTACTGGTGTCCTTATCCTGTACCATGTGCCCGGAACTTGTCACTGCCGCAGGACGGATAGCAGCGGAGCATCCGCAGGTGTCCGCAGAGGTTTATGATCTGAATCATTTCCCTGAGCTGAAGGATCGCTATCAGGTCATGAGCGTACCTTGTCTTGTAATAGATGGAACGAAGGTTTCCTTTGGAAAGAAAAATATTCGGCAATTGATGGATTTGCTTTTGGAACAATAGAAAATAGGTGTTTTATTCACTCCTCTATTTATTCGATGCTGCAAAATTGACAAAGGACTGCTTTTGGGATAGAATAGGACCACGTATAAAAACGAAGGGGATAATAGTAGGATGGTGAGAACATGAAGTACAAAATAGCAATCTGTGATGATTCTGAGGCAGACAGGCAAATTGTTTTGGACATGGTACGGCATTGGGCAGCAGGAGTCGGTCATGTGGTACATATTGACACATTCACTTCTGCAGAAAACTTCCTGTTCCATTATGCCGAAGAAAGCGACTATGATATTTTATTGCTTGATATTGAGATGGGGGCTATGGATGGCGTAACCATGGCGAAGCGAGTGCGAAAGGACAATGAAGCGGTGCAGATCGTGTTTATCACAGGATTTGATGATTACATATCTGAGGGATACGAAGTATCTGCGCTCCACTATCTGATGAAGCCGGTCAGGCAGGAGAAGCTGTCTGCAGTTCTGAATCGGGCTGCTGCCGCTATGCAGAAAGCCGAGCGAGTGATCCTGCTTACGGTTGGCGGCCGGATACAACGCTTGCCTGTGAGCAGGGTGCAGTATGTGGAAGCCTTTTCCCATACCGTTGCGATCGTCACTGGGACAGATACCCTTCAAGTCAAGATGCCCATTTCTGAGGTGGAGAAACTATTGGGTGAGGGCTTTAGCCGCTGTCACCGTTCTTATCTCGTTGGCCTGAAGCATGTTGCCCGTCTTTCCAAGACGGAGGTTATTCTGGACAACGGCAAAACTCTGCCCCTTTCCAGAAGTGCCGCACCGCTGGTGCATAAGGCGTTCATTTCCTACTATACAGGTAATAAAGATGAAACTGTTTGATATGATTTTTGGCAAGGCCATTGACCGACGCATTGCCGCCTATCAGAATGACTTGATCACCAAGCACTGCGATGAGGTGGACAACATCTATCGTCAGATGCGAGGATGGCGGCATGACTACCACAACCACATTCAGGCTATGCTTGCACTAATCGACAAGCCGGAGGAAATGCGACAGTACCTCTGGATGCTAAGTGACGATCTGACCACCGTAGACACGGTGCTGAAAACAGGCAATGTGATGGTGGATGCAATCTTAAACAGCAAGCTGTCGCTGATCAAATCCAAGAATATCGCAGTCAATGCCAAAGCCACTGTTCCTGCCGAACTGCGGATCTCCGAGATCGACCTGTGTGCCATCATCGGAAATCTGCTGGACAATGCCATGGAAGCCTGTCTGCGCCAGAGCCGGGGCGAGGAACGATTTATCCGGGTATACATCGGCATTTTGAAGAAACAGCTATATATCTGCGTGACCAATTCTGCCGGCGGCGAGGTCAGAAAGGTGGGCAAGACTTATCTTTCTACCAAGGATTCGGATAACCACGGCTTTGGGCTGATGCGGATCGACCGTCTGGCGGACAAGTATGAGGGCTATGTGAACCGCCAGAATGAAACGGGCGCTTTTGCCACGGAGGTTATGCTGCCACTATGAGAGTGCGTGTGCAATTCGCGTTCGAATTTGAACCGTTCGTGCGTGAATTGCACTTTTTTGTTTTGGATGATGTATCATACGCACAGGAGGTGGAAATGTGAAATCTAAAGAAAAACCAAAATACAATCTGTTTCAGAATCTGAAATATCTTCTTTTTACTTGCTGGAAAGTGACCAGAGGTTTGCTGTTCACGACCCTGGCTATTGCCATGTTTCAGCTTATGAATGACCTCGTTGGTCTCTATATTGCCCCCATCATCTTACAGAAGGTGGAGCAGGCGGTTCCTCTGGGGGAAATGCTGTTGACAATCCTGCTGTTTACGCTGGCGCTGGCAATGTCTGCCGCAGGGCTGAAGTACTTGAAGGATACGAAATGCGTTTTCAACAACAGGCTCTATACTCACTTTTTCCTGTCGGGTGTTATGAAGTCGGCTGCCACATCTTATCCCAACACATTGGATACGGCGTTCCTGCAAAAACAAGAGTTGTCCGACCAGGTTATGGATGGAAATTCCGATGAAACAGCACCGATTTCCATGCTGACGGAAAGCAGCAAGCTGTTGACTGCCATGATTGGCTTTGTGCTGTATCTGTTGGTATTGACTGGGCTAAATCCGATCCTGCTGACAGTAGTTGTGGCGACTACGGCAATCAGCTTTTTTGTAAACAAGCATATCAACCAATGGGAATTTGACACCCGTGAAGAAGCTTTGAAATATCGGTATGAGATGGTGTTTGTAACAAATACTGCCATGGCAAATGAAATGCCGAAGGATATTCGTATCTTCCATATGCAGCCCTGGCTTCTGGAGATCCACGATAAGGCTCTTTCACTGTATCAGGACTACTGCAACCGAAGAGAACGTCATTTTATGATTGCCAAGGCGGCAGATGTGATCCTGACCTTTGCCAGAAACGGAATTTCCTATGTGTATCTGATTCATATGACCATCGAGCAGGGTCTGCCTGCATCCCGGTTTCTGCTGTACTTCTCCGCAGTAACCGGCTTTACCGGTTGGATAACTGCGATTCTGGACAGCATCATTAAACTGCATCGGCAGAGCCGGAAGCTGTGCCAGGTACGGGAGTATCTGGAATGGCCGGAGCCTTTCAAGTTTGAGGAAGGAACGACTGTACCTCGCCGGGAGGATGGCAAATATGAGCTTCGTTTAGAGAATGTGACTTTCCGCTATCCCAAAGCAGACAAGGACACGATAACCGACATGGACCTGACGATCCGACCCGGCGAAAAGCTGGCAATCGTAGGCCTGAATGGTGCCGGTAAAACCACTTTGGTCAAGCTGCTGTGTGGATTGCTTGATCCCACGGAAGGACGAGTGCTTCTGAACGGCGAGGATATTCGCCGGTATAACCGCAGGGATTATTATGCGATGTTCACTGCGGTGTTTCAGGAGTTCTCACGGCTTCAGGCCAGCGTAGCTGCCAATATCGCACAGTCTGAAACGGACATTGACTATGAAAAGGTGCATGAGTGTGTGCGGCGGGCAGGCTTTGCCGAGATGGTAGAGAAGCTTCCCAATGGCCTGCATACCAACCTGGGTAAGATGATGAATGATGACGGCATTGATCTGTCCGGTGGACAGGAACAGCGGATGATGCTGGCAAGAGCCTTATATAAGGATGCGCCCATCCTGCTGCTGGACGAACCGACCGCAGCCCTGGACCCCATTGCGGAAAACGATATGTATCTGCGCTACAATGAGATTACGGATGGGCGCACGGCAATCTACATATCTCACCGTCTGGCATCCACAAGATTCTGTGATCGGGTGCTTTTTTTGAAAGACGGTGTTATTGTAGAAGAAGGAACTCACGATGAACTGATGGCACTGGGCGGCGGATATGCGGGACTGTTTGAAGTGCAGAGCCGCTACTACCGGGAAGGAGGGAACGAAGATGAAGCAGAAAACAGATGAAATCTCCATGAAGGAAGCTATTGCCCTCCACTGGTGGGCAGCAAAAGTATGGTGGAAGATTGATCACAAGCTGTTTATCACCACCATTCTCCACTCTCTCGTCAAGAATTTGACACCCTATGTGACTATCTGGCTGTCGGCGCAGCTTATTAATGAACTTGCAGGGCAAAAAGATCCTGATACACTATGGACATGGGTTATTCTTACGGTTTCCGTGACAGCGGGATTACACCTGCTTACTTCTGTTTTGCATCACTGGCGGGAAGCTGTGCATGGTACTGAGTGGGAACTGGAAAGCCGAATGGAATGCGTTAAAATGATGGATATGGATTTTGCAGCTGTGGAGTCACCAAAGACGGATGAACTGCTGTGGTCCATGCATAGGCACATGATGGGCAATGTCTATGGCTTTGTGAAGATCCATCAGTGGTTCGCGGAATATATCATAGGCGGCATCGCTTCGATTGCGGGTGCTGTGACCCTGACAGTAAGCTTATTTGCGCAACAGGTGCCCGCATCTGCCAAAACGATGACGGTACTCAATCATCCGCTGGCGGCAGTACTTATGATCGGCGCACTGATCGTTGGATCAGTATTATCTCCGATGCTGGAAGCGAAAGCATCCAATGTGGTCACACATCTCTGGCCTTATTCAAACAAGGCAAACCGTGCGCTTAATTTCTACCGTGCAATCGGTAACCAGCCCAAACGCGCTATGGATGCCCGGATGTATGATCAGCAGAAGGTGGCAGAGCATGGACTGAAAAGCAATTCCCTTTATCGGGAGGGCTCACCTGCTGTAAATATCATACAGAAAGAGTATGCACCTTACACCACTGTCGGCAGAGTTGTCAGCGTCGTTCTCACGGGTATTGTGTACATATTTGTTTGCTTGAAAGCATGGGCCGGCGCCTTTGGTGTAGGCTCTGTTACGCAATATGTCGGAGCAATTACCCAGCTTTGTGCCGGTCTGTCAGATCTGCTCGGCGTATTCGGACAGCTTCCTTTTAATGCAAAGTATCTGAAAGACATTCGGGCTTTTCTGGAAATTCCCAACGATATGTACCAGGGAAGCCTGCCTACGGAGAAGCGGGATGACCGGGAATATGAGGTGGAGTTTCGGGATGTGTCTTTTCAGTATCCCCGAAGTGATGTGTGGGCGCTTCGCCATGTGAACATGAAGTTCAAGGTTGGCTCCCGGCTTGCTGTCGTTGGCATGAATGGTTCCGGTAAGACGACATTTATCAAGCTCCTTTGTCGCCTGTACGATCCCACTGAGGGACAGATCCTGCTCAACGGTATTGATATTCGTAAGTACAAGTACGATGATTATATGAATGTTTTTGCCGTTGTGTTCCAGGATTTCAAACTGTTGGGATTGCCCCTGGGACAGAATGTTGCCGCCAGTGCGGCCTATGACCGGGAACGAGTGATTGACTGTCTTGAAAAAGCAGGCTTCGGTGAGAGACTGGCATCCATGGAAAAGGGTCTGGACACCTATCTCTACAAGGATCTGGACGAGAATGGTGTAGATGTGTCCGGCGGCGAAGCTCAGAAGATTGCCATTGCAAGAGCTTTGTATAAAGATGCTCCTTTTATTATTCTTGACGAACCTACCGCAGCCCTTGACCCAATCGCGGAAGCAGAGATTTACTCCAAGTTCAATGATATTGCCGGAGACAAAACAGCAATCTACATCAGTCATCGTCTGTCCTCCTGTAAGTTCTGTGACGAAATTGCTGTATTCCATGAAGGCGCAGTGATTCAGCAAGGCACACACGCTTCGCTCGTAGCAGATGTAAACGGAAAATACTATGAACTGTGGCACGCACAGGCACAGTATTATACATCCTGACTTTTCCTGCACACCTGCAAAATCTTATCTGCAGCACCCTTGGCACCTAAACATCGCTTAAAACCTTCGGCGATAGAGAGGGCACTTTGCCTGTATGATGCTTCCCCTGTTACCTGATTGACTGCATGTAAAAGAGAGAAAGCATCGGTTTTGGTTAGTCTGCTTCCGGCTCCTAACTGTAAGACTCTTTCTGCAACGCCGCCTTGTTCGGAAGTCTGTGGCAGCATGACCAGAGGAACTCCGAAGTACAAACTTTCATTTACGCTATTCATTCCACAATGGGAGATAAACACATCTGCCTTTTGAAGCACTGCAATCTGATCGATATATGGGTACACGGAGATGTTCTCAGGCAGTTCTCCTAATTCCTCTATGGAAACCTGATCGCCTACGGACAGAATCACCTGATAATCTGTATTGGCAAAGGCTGAAATGCAGTTCTTGTAAAGAGGAAGCATATCGTTATTGACTGTTCCCATTGAGATATATACAAGTCTGTCACTTGTTTTTTGAATCTCATCGGATACAGGACGGATGGAGGGGCCTACAAAGGCGTATTTATCCGAAAAGGTATCAGAACATGGCTGAAACTCCGGTGAGGTGTAGACGATGGTATCGGTATTATCATCATTCTGGATAATATCAAGTATGCTTTTTATAGGATAGCCTTTATTTTGCAGTCTTTTAATGTGTTTATTGATTTTGGGCATAGAGAAGAGCATGGCGATCATCTCCTTTGGACTCTGCTTCATAATCTTGGCAGAATGTCGGTTAAAGGCAAAGGTTGTGGTAGAAGAGACAAAAGGGATACCCAGCTTCAAAGCAATGGCTTTGCCCCATAATGCCATGGAATCAGCTACAATACAGTCCGGTTTCAGGTTTTCCATATCACGGCAGACCATATTATCCAGGGCCAGAGTGGTATCTACCAGAATCTGAGTAGAAAAGGCCAGGTCCTTTCCCACTCTTGCAGCATCTTTAGGTGTCAGTCTTTGTTCCTGATCATATGCATCGCAGGAGACAAAACTGGCTCCTGCCGCTTCAATTTTGTCACGTAAAGGCTCATAGGAATAATATAACACCTCATGTCCGCGAGCAATCAATTCACGGACAACGCCCAGGGTGGGGTTCGTATGCCCATGAGCGGGTATGCAGAAAAACACGATCTTACTCATACTAAGCCTCCTGATTTTTGTTATCCATCTCAGAAAAGATTCTGGAAATATATTCACTCTGCAGTTCTTTCGGAAGAATCGCAATTCCACGTTTCACATCGCCCAGAACAAGTATGGTGCTGCCGGGCTGAAGATCAAACATGTCTCGTGCCTCTTTGGGAATCACGAATTGTCCTTTTTCACCGATTTTTACCATCCATGCGTATTTGCCATCCGGAAACTCCATGATCAGTCCTCCTAGTTTGGTATGATTAGTTATACTTATTATACCAAATGGGGTGATAATAGTCAATGGACTTTTACAAAACAGCAGTTCAGATCAGGAAAAGCCCCTGCTCGAGCTTTTTTTCTACGTAGTCGAAATTATAGTTTTCAAACAATTTGCAATATAGTATAATATAATCAGAAAAAATATGTTGGAGGGGAAAACATGAAAAACAAGAAAATGATAAGTATTTTAAGTCTGGTATGCATCGGTCTGGTACTATTAATACCGTTTCTGAATTTAGCAATTATGAGCTTTACGGATTTTAGTGCTTACAATGGATTATTGGGAAGTCCCTTTGTGGGCTTTGCCAATATAGCGGAGGTCCTTTCGAAGTCCGGTGTCACAAGAGTAATGAAAAATACGGTGGTGATAAGTATTTTGTCGTTGTTCGTGGGAGCTGCTTATATATTTGTGGCATTCCCGGCAATTGGTGCTTCGCATAATCGTATTGTAAAGACGGGACTTACTATAATTTTTGCGTTGCCTGCCATGATCCCGGTCAATACATATATCATAATACTGCAGACAATTCTGCCGAGGGAGGTTCTGATTCAAAGCTCCGTTCTTCTGCAGATGATCGCAGCTGTGGAATATGGGGTGAGGTTCTCGGCGGTGTTTGTGATCGGGGCACTGTTTGTACGGGGGAACATTCTGAGAGAAGCAACGAAATATTCCTTGTTGTTCGTATCATTGAGACTCATAAATATTTTGACAGTGGACACTACGTTTATGAACAGCTTTTACAATCCACTTACTTATGAGCATTTGGATACATATGGCTCCTATTTACATAGACTGGGATTTATGCAGTCGGACTTTTCGGTTGCTGCAGCCGGTTATATTGTTCGGCTTCTGGCGGGACTGCTCCCGGCGGTCATTGGCCTATTTCTCTTAGTGATGTTGTTCAGGGAAAAAACGTCTTTAAACAATAGTTCCGGTAACTTTGGGCCGTTTATCCTTTTTGCGGTGCTGCCCATGGTACTTTTGGTTCTTGCTGTAGTAACCGGTACAGGAGACTTCTTTGGCTTTGAACTGCCGCGAGTGAGACAGGCTTATATATATGGAATAGTGATAGCAGTGGTATCGGCTGGTGTAGTGGTGACTTTGGGGATGCTTCTTGCTTATGCGATAGTTCATCTTGGTATGGCGGGTGTTCTTATTGTGGCAGCACTGTACTTTGTCAGCGACAATTTATTGGGGTACTATATAAGCGGCCGCAGCATAGGAATGCTTAATTCAATTGCAGGTGTTGTGTTTCAAAACATGTATCTGACAGCACCGATCGCTTTAATCGGTGCGTTTATCATGAAAGCAGATTACAGTGTGTCCAGAATTTTCACGGTTTCCGGCGCAGCTATGGGGCTTGCCTTTGCCTGGTTCTGGGGAGACCATATGTCTGCACTGGTAGCGCTGCACAGTACGGATAAATATCCTATTTCTGTGGTGATGTATCAGGTCGGCAATAGCCAAAATGCAGCAGGTTATTCTTCAGGGCCCGGGCAGCTTACGGCAATCCTTTATATTTTGATTCCGATTCTGGCTGCAGGAGCATGTATAGGGATCAGTAGTTTCGGAGACAAGCAGGCATAGGCTGTTTGGATTGGATTGTAGTATATAGGCAGTATTGAGTGAAGAAAATATGGGCAAATAGGAAATAAATTGTAGTGTAGTTGATAGGAAGAAAGGTCTTTGGCCATTATATTCCTATCAACTATTGATTTGTGAAATTTAAAGTTACAGCTGAAACTTATAACTTGACATAGCAGTAGTGTTATGCTACACTGTTTTTAGTAAGTACTTATTATATTAAACAGTTTTTCTAAGATTCTGTGGTCTATGGCGTTTCTGCCGTTTTTCACCGAATATTAGGTAATTGAATAATGGCAGAACTATGGGGAGAGTGTACTCTGAGAGTATATTTCTAGTGAAATTGCATGCGTTTATCAGGATGATCCCGGCTCTGCTACAAAGGAGGTTTATGTTTGGGACAAGAAAGTGATGCAATGATGGACTACCTGAATGATAATAGGAGATTTGCAGACCTTTACAACGGGGGTGTATTTCAGGGACAGGAAATTGTAAAGCCAGAGGAACTGGATGAAGGTTCGGAAGTCTATAAAGAGGATGGACTCAAGAAAACAACTACCCGAATCAGAGACTTGAAAAAGCGGCTTAAGTCTGGCGGACGACTAAAAGTTTTGGCTATTAAAAATCAGAATGATATCGATTTTACCATGCCCTGGAGAAATATGAACTATGATTCCCTGGAATATGGAGAGCAGATAAGACAACTTAAGAAGCAGAATCAGGAGAAAAAGCTGCCAATGACAAGTGCCGAGTATAAATGTGGTTTGTATAGTACAGACCGCCTGGCACCGGTATTTACAGTATGCCTTTACCACGGCAAAGAAAAGTGGGTAGGTCCAAGAAGTCTGAAAGATATGATGGATTTCGGTGAAGACAGAGAAGTATGGGAGCAACTCTTTTCTGATTATCAGATGAAGTTAATCTGTATTAATGAGATGGAGGATTTCAGCCGATTTCAATCTCCGTTAAGGGAACTGTTCAGAGCTATGGCCTGCCGGGAGGACAAAGAGAAAATGATGAGGCTTATTGAAGAAAATGAGGCTTATCAGAATATAGACAGTGAGACGGCGGAAGTGATAGGAGTAATGGTTGGAATGAAGATTCAGGTGGACAAACACAAGAAGGAAGGTAATACTGTTAATATGTGTGAAGCTTTAAGAGGAATTGTGGAAGACAGTAAGGCGGAAGGAAAAGGTGAAGGAGATGCGTTAAGGTTGATTTCTTTAGTGCAGAAAAAGTATCGAAAAGGAAAAGGGTTAGAGGTAATTGCAGATGAAGCAGAAGAAACCTCTGAGGTAATTCAGCCCATCCTTGAGTTGGTAATGCAGCATCCTGACGAGTCTGCTGAAGAGATTTATCAGAGAATGAAATAGAAGTAACACCAACAAAGCTATATTTCATTCTGACCAGAATCTTTGTATAATATAAAAGCATTTTATGATGAAATGCCTATTGATTTTTATTCTAAAATCTGGTTAACTAAGATAGTAGGAAATTACACTTATATTATTCACAGTGAGGTATGCACATGAGTATTGAAGTAATGAAACCTGTAAAAGAAGGTAAAGTACGTGAGATTTATGACAACGGCGACAGTCTGATCATGGTTGCCACTGACCGTATCAGTTGTTTTGACGTTATTCTTAACAACACTGTTACAAAAAAAGGAACTGTTCTTACCCAGATGTCTAAATTCTGGTTTGACATGACACAGGATATTCTTCCTAACCATATGATTTCTGTTGATGTGAAAGATATGCCTGAATTTTTCCAGCAGCCCCAGTTCACCGGCAACAGCATGATGTGCCGTAAGCTGAATATGCTTCCGATTGAATGTATCGTTCGCGGATACATTACAGGAAGCGGCTGGGCAAGCTATCAGAAAGATGGCACTGTATGTGGAATCAAGCTGCCGGAAGGCTTAAAGGAATCCGATAAACTGCCTGAGCCGATTTATACACCATCCACCAAAGCTGAAATTGGTGACCATGATGAAAATATCTCTTATGAGCAGAGCATTGCTCATCTTGAGAAATACTTCCCCGGAAAAGGCGAAGAATATGCAACAAAGCTTCGTGACTGCACAATTGCTCTTTACAAGAAATGTGCAGACTATGCATTAAGCCGCGGCATCATTATTGCTGATACGAAATTCGAATTCGGTCTGGATGAAGAAGGAAATGTAGTGATCGGTGATGAAATGCTCACACCGGACAGCTCCCGTTTCTGGCCGGCAGAAGGGTATGAACCCGGACACGGACAGCCCTCCTTCGACAAGCAGTTCGCTCGTGACTGGCTGAAAGCCAATCCGGACAACGACTGGACACTTCCGGAAGAGATCGTAGACAAGACAATCGATAAATATCTGCAGGCATATGAATTGCTGACAGGTAAGACACTCTAAATTCAAAAGGAATCGCATTGGCACTCTTTTGCAGAAATCGTGCTTTTGCGATTCTTTTCTTTTCAAATAACGCCCCTTTGTCAGCTACGGGCAGGACAACGAAATATGATCAAATAAATTTTAACACTCTTGAATTATATGATTTGAGCGACAAAAGGGTAAAAGCTTAACGCCCTTTTTCGATATGATCCTTGAAAATTGAATATATTGCTGTAGATTTTTTCAAAAGTGCATCAGGAAGCCGTTCTTGACCCCAGACAGAGGGCTATTTCCG
>JBGVLR010000143.1:0-2593 GCA_045124375.1 Acetatifactor sp. | reverse complement strand
GAAATGTTCAAGTACTTCCTTCGCTCTTGCAGAGTCTGTATATTTCACATGCTTTTCGAGGATGGAACGAAGCTCTTCCTGATCGAACTTGTTCTCTACCTTTTCCATAAGGATCATTTCCTTGTTCAGATGACGATACAGATGATTCTGTTCATCCAGCACATAAACGATACCGCCGCTCATGCCGGCTGCAAAGTTCTTTCCTGTCGGACCAAGAACTACCACACGTCCGCCTGTCATATATTCACATCCATGCTCGCCAACACCTTCTACAACTGCTGTCGCGCCGGAGTTACGTACGCAGAAACGTTCTCCTGCCATACCTGCAATGTAGGCTTCACCGGAAGTTGCACCATAAAGTGCCACGTTACCAATGATAATGTTTTCTTCCGGATTGTATTTTGCTTCTTTCGGTGCGTAAACTGCCAGTTTACCGCCTGATAAGCCTTTTCCGAAATAGTCATTGCTATCACCGCAGAGAGAAAGGGTCAGTCCTTTTGGAATGAACGCGCCGAAGCTCTGCCCACCTGCACCTGTACATTCGATGGTGATGGTATCATCTTCCAGACCTTCCGGATGCTTTCTTGTAATCTCTGCACCAAGCAATGTACCAAAGGTTCTGTCGATATTTGTCAATTGAACACTGGCTGTCTTTTTAGTACCGCGGGAAATGGCTGTCTGAATATCCTTTTTCTTTAAAAGAACTGCTTCGTCCTTTGTTTCCTCCAGTTTGAAATCGTAAACAGCTTCCGGATCAAATACACACTGTGTGCGATCAGTGTTCTGTGCTCCGGCAAGAATACGACTCAAATCAATTTTTGCTTCACGTTCAGATAACTGTTCTTTCTTCTTTAAAAGATCCGTGCGTCCTACCATCTCGCTGACAGTACGAACACCAAGTTTTGCCATATATTCTCTCAGCTGACGTGCGATGAACAGCATGAAGTTTTCCACATATTCCGGTTTACCCATAAAACGTTTGCGAAGCTCCGGATTCTGTGTAGCAACACCCATCGGACAGGTATCCAGATTGCAGACACGCATCATAACACAGCCTAAGGTTACCAGCGGCGCTGTCGCGAAGCCAAACTCCTCAGCACCAAGAAGAGCTGCGATCGCAACGTCACGTCCACTCATTAACTTACCGTCTGTCTCGATTACCACACGATTACGAAGACCGTTGGCAAGCAGTGTCTGATGTGTTTCCGCAAGGCCAAGTTCCCACGGAAGTCCTGCATTGTGAATGGAACTAAGGGGTGCAGCACCTGTACCACCGTCATAACCGGATACAAGGATGACCTGCGCACCGGCTTTTGCAACACCGGCTGCAACCGTTCCAACACCGGCCTCAGATACCAGTTTTACGGAGATTCGCGCATTTTTGTTGGCATTTTTCAGGTCATAGATCAACTGCGCCAAATCCTCGATGGAATAAATGTCATGGTGCGGCGGCGGGGAAATTAAGCTCACGCCCGGTGTAGAATGTCTTGTCTTTGCGATCCAAGGATACACTTTCTTTGCCGGGAGGTGTCCGCCTTCACCCGGTTTTGCGCCCTGAGCCATCTTGATCTGGATTTCTTTCGCGCTGACCAGATAACGGCTCGTTACACCAAATCTACCACTGGCAACCTGTTTGATTGCAGAACTTCTGTCATGATCGGTTCCGGCAGATAACAGTCTTTCATCACTTTCACCGCCTTCACCGCTGTTTGATTTGCCATGCAAATGATTCATGGCGATGGCAAGTGCTTCATGGGCTTCCTCGGAAATAGAACCGTAGGACATGGCACCTGTCTTAAAGCGTTTTACGATTTCTTTTTCACTTTCGACTTCAGAAATATCAATTCCCTGTTCCGGGAAGTTAAAATCCATCAGGCTTCTCAGATATCCTGAGTTTTCTCCGTCGATCATCTTTGTATATTGTACGAACTTGTCGTAGTTTCCTTCTCTTGTGGCCATCTGCAGCATATGGATGGTCTGCGGATTATAACGATGCTCTTCACCCTGGGCACGACGTTTGTGACGTCCGATGGAT
The DNA here is from genome assembly GCA_045124375.1 of Acetatifactor sp. Classification (GTDB taxonomy): domain Bacteria; phylum Bacillota; class Clostridia; order Lachnospirales; family Lachnospiraceae; genus Acetatifactor. The sequence goes on along the minus strand of JBGVLR010000143.1, from coordinate 558 downwards.
TTTAAAGTCAGGTCGGTTTCCAGTCCCAGAGGATCGAATGCCTTGGAATGCTGTGCATCTGTCTGCGCTGCAATGTCTTCCAATGTGATACCGCCGATTCTGCTGACTGTACCTGTAAAATATTGATTAATTACTTTTTCAGAAATACCGATTGCTTCGAAAATCTTGCTGCCCTGGTAAGACTGAATTGTGGAAATACCCATTTTCGAAGCAATTTTTACGATACCGTGTAAGATTGCATGATCATAATCTTCCACTGCTGCATAATAATCCTTATCCAGAAGTCCCTCGTCGATCAGTTCAGCGATGGTTGCATGTGCAAGGTATGGATTGACTGCGCTTGCGCCATAGCCTAACAATGTAGCAAAGTGATGTACTTCTCTTGGCTCTCCTGATTCCAGGATCAAAGACATGGCTGTACATTTCTTTGTCTGAACCAGATGCTTATGGACTGCTGCTACCGCTAAAAGAGATGGGATTGCCACATGATTTTCATCTACTCCACGGTCAGATAATACGAGAATATTGGCCCCATTACGGTATGCTTTATCGACTTCG
>JBGVLR010000142.1:0-2891 GCA_045124375.1 Acetatifactor sp. | reverse complement strand
AAGCAGGACTTACAAAAGCGGAGATTCGTGAATTGTCAAAAGAGATGGGACTTTCAACCTGGGAAAAGCCATCTTTTGCCTGTCTGGCTTCAAGATTTGTATACGGAGAAACAATCAGCAAAGAGAAGTTGATCATGGTGGAAAACGCAGAACAGTTATTGCTTGAACATGGCTTCCGGCAATTTCGTGTCCGTATGCATGGAAGGATGGCGAGGATCGAAGTACTGCCGGAAGAGTTTTTGAAGTTGCTTCAGGAAGAAGTCCGTGAGGATATTGTAAAACAATTTAAGCAGTTCGGATTTACTTATGTTACAATGGATCTAACAGGGTACTGCATATTCCGTAAGAACTGCGCATCCGTTCCGGAGGAACGGAGCGCCATTCCGCTTCAAACTGAGCAAAGCTCAGCAGGTTAATTAGTTACCATTGTTTATTCTGCGATCCCTGCCAGGAAATTCAAGACGATATGCCTTGGATGTCATTCGGCTTAAGCAGGCATCTGCGTAGGTGGAATCCCCAAAAAGCTGATACCATCCAGATACTGGAATCTGTGAGATAATAATAGTTGCCTTGCGGCAGTCTCTGGACTCGATGATTTCAAATAAATCGCGGCATTTCTCGATGTCCAGATCCATTAATCCGAAATCATCTATCACCATGAGATCATAAGCTGCCATTTCATTCGAATACTCAAAGTAAGTACCTTCCTGCCTGGCATGATCTGATTCCTTTAAAAGAGTGTTCGCACGTATATATTTAACAGTACGGTTCTGATGCATTGCTGTGATACATAAGGCGCAGGCGATGTGCGTTTTCCCAGCACCGGCCCCTCCGGTCATCAGCAGGTTATTCGGCTCATCGATCCAATCACACTTGGCCAGAAGTTCTATGACGTGTGTATTCAGCTGACGTTCTGGATCATAGATTGAACTGTCAAGATCAGCTGCAGGATATTTCAGGGTCGCTTTCTTCAGGAGACGTTTAAACTTTTTACTCTCACGCTGATCCCACTCCTGATTTACAATAGCAGCAAAGCGGACTTCAAATGGTTCGAGACCTGTGTTTGGTTCCAGCAGCTGCTTTTCAAAGGCTTCAGCCATACCAGACATGCGAAGTTTGTACAGCCGATCCATGAGTAGGTTCTGTTCCTTTGTGAGTTTATCGTTATAAAGATAGTCTTTTAATCTGTATGCCATAGTATGTCACCCTTACTTATAGTAGTCCTTTCCTCTGATATTTTCATGATTGGGCAGTGTTCCGGGTGAATGCTCGGGGAGTTCCTTCACATCCATCTTTTTCAGCATCTGCTTGAAGGTAAAATACTTACAGGAATTGATCTCTATACATTTACGGGCAACTTCTTCAGCAGCACCTTTGGGGATTGTTTTTACTTTATGCAGGATACCTGCACAGGCATTATAAGACTGCTCTTCATGTTTTGATGATTTAAGGAGCCTGTCAATCAGTTCTGACATCGCAGGACCAATGGTAGAAGCCCAGCGGCGGTAATAATTACCATCCTTTGAATTGACTTCTTTATAATAAAGGTGTTCTGGCGGCATATGTTCATCTACCGTGATATACAGCGGAAACTCCCTATAAGACCGCTTATGTGTACAGATCAGCCGATTATACTGATCACAGATCCTGATCTCTGATGCGGTTGCCTTCAGGATTGCAGGCTTGCCACAGTAAGAGTACAATACGGAGTAGTAGTGGCCGTCATACTCGATGTGGTAGTTGTTGGGAACTTTTAAGACTGCTTTATAGTCGCAAGCCGTGTAACATCCGCCTGGCAGTGGTTTCATACATGGTTTGTCATACTTTTCGAAAGCATCCTGTCTTGAGAAATCCTTGCCTTGAAAAGATCGTTTATTGAGGACCACTACTATTTTTTTGATATCAGCATTCAGGTCTTCAAATGATACATATATCTTTTCTTTCAGTTTCTCAACCAGGTGTGTTTCAAGATAACGTACATGATTTTCAACTGTAGGCTTGCCTTTCGGCTTTCTGGCGGGTGGTGGAAGAACAATAGTCTCATAGAAGTCTTCCAGGTCCGCAAATGTAGACTGCAGGATAAGTTCATCCTTTGTGTGCCTGGTTACTGCAGTTTTCAGATTATCCGGCACAAAATACTTGGCAACAGCTCCATAAAAAGAAACTGCATGCGCACAGCCTTCTATAAAACACGGAAGTTTCTCGTTTGGAAAAGCTTCTGCATAGATCAGGCTGCTTACTCCAATCGTGGTCGCAAAGATATGGACCTTTTTGATCTCGCCTGTTTCTGTGTCTGTTAAAAGTTCCGGCTGATCGCCGACCCAGTCGATATACATCTTTTCACCGGGGATTCGGTTTACGGCCATTGATACCTTCTGACTACCATAGTTTTCTGCTATGAATCGGTTGAAGTATTCGTAAAACTGTGACTTCTCATAACCATCAGGATTCTTTTCTTTATAATCCAGCCAACAGAATGAAATGTTCATGCGGCTCCCTGGTGCATGGATTCTGTCATAGTAATACTGGAAATCTGGAAGTGGGACATCTTTCCTCTGTAGATTTTTCTGTGGATAGAAAAGGTCCTCAACTTCCTTAGGTGCCATCATTCGGAGTTCCTCGATTGGGATCCCGTTGGCATGGTAGCGGCTCATGATCAGATTTAATGTACCTGAGCCAATCTTGTAACGGTCCATTACGGACCTGGTCTGACATCCATTCAAACGCATCTGGATGGAGCCGATAATCGTGTTGTAGTCTTGCATAGTAATGCCTCCTTTCGCAATCATTTGATGACTACGAAAGAACTATAACACGTTGAAAACTTATTGATCAGCTGAAGCGGAAACGCGTTCAGTTACATCCGGAAAGTCTGATCAGTTCTTAGCGGA
>JBGVLR010000141.1:0-12595 GCA_045124375.1 Acetatifactor sp. | reverse complement strand
TTTACCTCTAATATTACTTCTTTTTCCATCAGACGAGACCTCCATTTCTGAGTTTCTTAATCACTTCAGGCGGTTCCACCTTAGGTGCTCTGGGATCCAAAAGCCATGTTCTGGCCTTATGGGTAGGTGATACCTCAAAATAAGGCGGCCTTTCGATGAAATCAATCTTCAATGCCTGAGGATTTCTGGGTGCAAAAGCATCTCCCTTTACCTCAGTAAACAGATTAGGCGGTGTACCGGGAATGGAGAACAGATCCGTACCCTTCACGCCCACCTGCGGCATGGAAGAAAGCAATGCCCATGTGTATGGATGTTTCGGATCGTAAAAGATATCTTCTGCAGTACCGATCTCCACGATATCACCTGCATACATAACTGCTACTCTGTCTGCAATATTGGCCACTACCCCCAAGTCATGGGTAATAAAAATAACAGACAACTTATATTTATGACGCAGTTCTTTAATCAGCGCAAGAATCTGTGCCTGTATCGTAACATCAAGTGCCGTAGTAGGCTCATCACAGATCAGGATCTGCGGATTGCAGGCAATTGCAATTGCAATAACGACACGCTGGCGCATACCGCCGGAAAACTCATGGGGATACTGGTTAAATCTTCGCTCCACATCCTGAATTCCTACGTCTGCAAGATATTCCAATGTCTTCTTCTTAGCTTCATTGTGGTTTAATTTCTGGTGAAGCATAACTGCTTCCATAATCTGAGCGCCGATGGTTTTCAACGGATTCAGACTTGTCATGGGATCCTGCATGATCATGGCAATTTCATGACCACGGATCTTATACCATTCTTTCTCTTTCTTCAAGGAAGTCAGTTCAATAGGAACACCGTCATCTGCACCATAATACACAGTCTTACCGCCGGTGACATTGCCGTTCTGCTCCAGAAGTCCCATAAAGGATTTGGTAAAAACAGATTTACCACTGCCTGATTCTCCTACGATTGCAAGAATCTCGCCTTTGTACAGATCCAGAGAAATGCCTCTGATGGCATGCAGGCTCTTTCCGCGCAGTTCAAATTTTATTTCCAGATTTTCAACTGACAGCATTTTCTCAGCCATAACATTTCCTCCCTAGACATGGTTCTTCGGATCCGCCGCATCGGAAAAGGCGTTACCGATAATATAAAACGAAATCGTAACGAAGGACATGATAATGGTAGGATAAACCAACTGGTATCTCAACGCCGGACTGGTAATCAGCGCACGGCCTTCATTGATCAGATTTCCAAGGCTGGGCGTATCTACAGGAAGGCCCAGACCAATGTAAGTGATAAATACCTCATTACCGATCGCCGCAGGAATCGTCAGTGCCATACGCAGCATGATAACAGACACCAGGTAAGGCAACAGGTTCTTAATGATGATTCTTGCAGTAGGTGTTCCCAGACAACGGCTGGCCACATTATAATCACGGTCACGGATGATCAATATCTGATTTCGGATAAAACGCGCCATCTGAATCCATCCGGTGAGACACATGGCAAATATCAATGTCTTAACACTTGGCTTCAAAATATAAGAAATCAGAATCAGGATAATCGTGTTAGGAATATTATCAATGATATTGTAAACTTCAGTCAGGATAAAATCCAGTTTTCTGACATAACCCCAGAGTACTCCCACAGTAATGCCGATGATGGCTTCAGCCAATGCAACGGAAAGACCGATGAACAGGGATGTTCTGGTACCTGCCCAGATACGTGCCCACAGATCCTGACCGATGGAGTTGGTTCCCAGGATGAACTGGTCTCCGGGCGGCACATTACGATACTGCATACCATTCTCATCATTAATGATCAGATTCGGATCATACTGATTGGGCAGATATGGCTGTATAAAGGTAAATAACAGCAATAAACCCAAAGCGATCAGTAATACCACTGCCACGCGGTTTTTCAAAAATGCCTGCAAAGTACTTCTCCAGTAGGAGTAGTTACTGTATCCTGTTCTCTCTACCTCTTTCTGATTGAACTCGGCAAAGGAAAACAGCTCCTCTTCAGACATATTTGCCTGCTTTGCAGTAGCTTCTTCCATACTCTTCATCAAATCCGCCTCTTTCGTATGGCGATAAGAAAACTGCTTCATCATCTGTCACCTTCTTTCTTTCCGAGACTGATTCTGGGATCCAGAATTACCATTAAGATATCACCCAGCATCAGACCCAGTACACCCACACAAGCATACAGCAGAACGATGCCCTGTACCATGGTGTTATCATGCTTCTTGACAACAGTTACAAGCAGACCACCCATACCCGGAATACTGTAAAGAGACTCGATATAAATAGAACCGATTACTGTATTCAGAAAAGCAGTAGGTATGTACTGTGCCAGCGGAACAAATGCATTACGGAAAATATGCTTGAACATAACACTGTTTTCTGACATACCCTTAGCTTTCGCCAGCTTTACATAATCCTTATTACTTTCATCTACCATATAACGGCGCAGCCACATGCCGTAAAAGGCAATATTGCCTAAAGACATGGAAAGTACCGGCAATATCCAATACTTGGGATTATTGATATCAAAGAGCAGTCCCACATCCAGCAGCTGTGTTCCGTAAAGCTGGATGTACAGATAATACACCGCTGACGGAACTGCCTGGATGCAGACAATAAATAACGTTCCCAGCTTATCAAAGAGACGGTTCTTATATCTTGCCATCATAGCACCCATAGGAATACCAAGCAGCAGAGACACGATCATGGATATTACACCCAGTTTGATAGAAACCGGCACTTTATCCGCAAGAATCTCCGTAACCGGCACATTGGCACGATAAATACGTGAAGTTCCCAGATCACCGTGCAAGAGATCTTTATAGAATCTTACAATCTGCACCGGCAGCGGATCTGTCAGTCCCATTTCCTCAAGACCTACCTGAATCTGCTGAGGGGTCATTTTTTCATAGTTAGGAAAATACCCTTCGATAGGCATCAGACGCAGCAGACAGAAAACAATGGTAAGAATGATTACCAGTGTAATCAGCGAACGTCCGATTCGTTTTGCCAAATACTTTAACATGTTACTACTCCTTTTACTTCTATTTGTACTCCGGAAAAACCATAATCCTTTTTCCTGCTTGTCTGAGCATAAAACATTTCCGGAAAGGGATATAAATATCTTTCATCCGTTTCCGAAAATGTTTTATGCTGCCCTCCCATAAAGAGAGGGCAACCGAGCATCAACGTACTTTTTTATATTATTTAGCCTTATTTGCTTCGTACTGATCCATAGATACATAAGTATCCTGCAGATGCTGTCCTTTATATCTCAGCTTGGATACACCGAAAGGTGCATACTGTGCTTCGAATACATCCAGCTTGGTAGCAACATAAGAGCTTACTGTGATACTGAAAGGTATTACCAGAGCGTGCTCGATCAGAACTGCCTCTGCTTCTGCAAATGCTTCATAACGAGCATTGGTATCTACGGTGATTGCCTTTGCAGCATCTACTTTATCGAAGTACTCCTGTACTGCAGGTGCAGTAGCAGTATCTTCCATAATAGCATTAGCTAAGAATGCATATTTGTAACCGAGATCATATCCTGATTCGCCGGCTGTCTGATAGAAAGGATCTGTCCAGGTCTCAGGGTCTGCATAGTCAGCACCCCAACCACACTTCATGAATGCGTATTTACCGGAACGACGTACCTCTGTCAGGAAGTTGTCAGTAGGACCTGCTTCGATAATGATATCGATGAAATCAGTACCAAGTAAAGCTTCCATCTGCTGTTCTACAACCTGGCACTCCTTATCCCAGTTTACTGTGCTGGGGTTATAAGGCATCAGAACCTTAACAGGGAAGGTTGCACCTTCAGCCTTCAGTTCTTCCATAGCGGCTTCCTTGTATTCCAGAGCCTTTGCTTCGTCAAAGGTATCTCCCAGATCAGCTACAGCACCAACGGTAGTGAAATCTGCACCGTCTGCATTGTATGCGAAATCAAACGGTGTAACAGTTGACAGGATATAATCTTCAGGATTAGAAGGCTCCAGAACTGCTACTTCTTTTACCTTATCGAGACCGTAAGACAGAGCTTTACGGAAGTTCTCATTATTTACTACGATTTTCCAGTTATCAGGCTCATACTCTTCATCGAACTGAGGGTCGAAGTTGAAGCAGTAGAAGTAAGAATAGCTGGTAGAAGGACGCTCACGGCTTACCAGATTAGCTGTTGCATCGTTTCCGAGCCAGTCATCCAACAGATCAGCGCTGATCTCTGCATAATCAATTTCACCACGCTTAACCATTTCAGGACCGATTGTGGAAGCTTCTGCATTATAAATGCTCTGAACCTCATCAATGAACACATTTGCTGCATCATAGTTCAATGCATTCTTCTTTAATACATGCTTCTCCTGAGGTGCGAACTCAGCCAGATAATAAGCACCGTTATAATACATCTTATCAGCTGCTGTACCAAATTCCTTACCAAGCTCCTCAAGCTGTGGTCCATATGCAGGCATATAAACTACATATACAAGAGAAGAAATGAAGTAAGGTACTTCTTTTGCCAGGGTGTAAGTCAGAGTATGTTCATCTACAGCCTTTACACCAACCTCTGCAAAATCGATTTCTTTCCAGACGGTACCGTCTTCGTCAGCGCCTCCCTTGTAGACCTGACCATTGTAATATTCCTCTGCATTTGCAATGACACCGAAAAGGTTCTGTACATTTGCACTTTCATATTCCGGAGTCAGTTCATACTTCAGAGCATCTACAAAGTCCTGTGCAGTTACATCAGCTACTTCTTTGCCGGTGTAGTCTACCCATTTAGCTTCTCTGAGCTTGAATGTCCAGGTAAGGGTTCCTTCGTCATAGCTCCATTCGGTTGCCAGACCTTCCTTCAGCTGACCGTCAGAATCATACTCTACCAGAGTATCGATACAGTTTGCACCAACAGTCTGTTCTGCAATAGTAGAAGTAACGAGGTAATTCAAAGTAGAATACTCACTGGAGTACAGTTCTTTGTAAACAGCGGAACTGCTGCTTTCTCCGTTTCCTGCATTCTGTCCACTATTACCACAACCTGTAAGTGCGGTGGAAATGGCTATTACCATACAGAGCATCATGGCAATAAATTTCTTGTTTCTCATAATGTCTCCTCCTCTATTTCTTTTTTATGGCTAACCCTTTCGGGATTAGTTTCTTTAATATATCACGAAATTTCTGATTCGTCAATTTTTCAGGCATTTTACGGATATTCTATAAATTTTTCTGATACTAAAATTTTCCTAATACAAAAATTTTCCTGTTATCGTCTCAGGAATTCTCCTGATAAAGCTGCAGTGACAGTTCTGCCATAACACGCTCATAAGCCGGTGTATCTGTCTCATTTCCGCAGAAGCACACTACAAAAGGCTGCTTTGCATAGATAATTCCCACATCATGGGTGATCCCGGTATCCTCACCTGTCTTATGCGCCACATCCGGTTCCGGATCAAGTGCTTTCAGATAAAAAGGAATCTTACCGTTTAACTGCTGGTCTTTCATGATAGATAACATCTTACGGCTGGATGCTTCATCTACAAGAGTCCCCTCATACATGCGCTGCAGCAGGATACCTGTCTGTTTAGCCGTAATCTGGTTCTGAATACCCCTGGCAGACTTCTCAAGATCATACATTTTCCTGCGAAGCCATACATCTTCAATCCCCATCTGACGAATTTCCTCATTGATCTGCTCCATTCCCAGAAGGTCAATCAGTATATTAGTCGCTGTATTATCACTGAAAATGATCATCAGCGTGATCAGATCCATCACTGTAACTTCCAATCCTTCATGCATATAAGCTACTGCCCCGCAGGAAGGCACATAGTCTTCTTTCTTCATTACAATGATCTGATCGGGATCCAGCTGCCCCTGCTTCATTCTGTAAAAGGCATCTGCCATAATATACAGTTTGATTACACTGGCTGCATACATCTTCTCGTTTTCCCGGTAGGAAAACTCTTCTCCGGTAACCAGATTTTTATAGTAGAAACTGATTGAACCGGGAACGTTCTGTAATACTTTTTTTATATCAGCATATTCCATCATATCACCTTTTATCCTAAAAAAGGGTAGCCGTATCCAGCAATACAGTTACCCCTTCGTAATCAAACACTGCATAATAGTTAAATATAAAACAAGTATATATTCTTTTCAAAAAAAATCAAGCACTTTTTTGCATTAAAGTGATATTTGTTTGAAGTTTATCGGGATTTTTTCAAAATCTCTCCCTCATCTTACTTCCTCCGCTTTCTGTGCAAGAAAATTCAGGAAATCTCTCAATGCATTATCACCGCTCTCAAGCCTTCTGTGATAAACATAGGCTGTCTGTACTTCATTAAAATCTGTCACATTGAGAGGAACAATGTTTGATTCTGTTTTATCCTGCAAAGCTTTGCGGGTTCCCAGCATCAATCCCATCCCCGCCTCCACGCAGCGGACCATACATTGTCTGTCATCACACTCAATTGCTACCCTCGGTGCAAAACCACAGCGTCTTCCTGTTCTTTCCAGAAGCCTGCGTAACGGACTTGCGCTTCCCATCATAATAAAAGACTGGTCATGAAGTTCCCTCATGGTCAGTGTTCTGCCTGCAAGCGGGCTATCCTTGGATGCCTTGATGCAGATCTGCTCCACACTGAGCAAAAAGCGTTCACGCTCACTATACCTGTCAAGCTGCTCGTCTATAATAATATCAAAGCCTTCAAAATCCTCTGTACTAAAATCATTCGTAACGCCAAAAGTCACATTGGGATGCTTTTGCTGGTATTCGATGATCAGATCCGTAATCCACTTACGGCGTACTCTGACAAGAAGACGTATCTCCTTTTTCAGTTCACCACTGTCCGTTATGGTCTGGAGTGCATTTTCTACCTGTTCAAATGCAACGCCCAGTGCATCTGCCAAAATACGGCCACTGGTATTTAATTCGATCCTGTTAGAAGTACGTTCAAACAGGTTGACTCCGATCTCATTTTCCAGCCTTTTCACCGCAGCAGATACGGAAGATGGCGGAACCATGTACTTCTCTGCTGTTTTTGAAAAATTTTCACTTTGCGCACTATCGTAAAAATACCGTAATTGCAAAAGATCCATCTCTATCACCCTGCCTCATTTTACTATATCTTAAAAGTGATAGCAACTACATTTTACCTGCTTATTTACAATAAGCTGTTTTTCAAAGTATAATCAAAGCATCAACTGATGCACATGAAAGTGAGGGTTATGTATGAGCAACAATAATAGTTTTAACGTATCTGACAAACTTCATTATGAGTACCTATGGGAGACCTTTTCCGGACAGGACGGCGCTATTTACGGAGATTATCTGTTTCGTTTCGGAACCGAAGGATTCTGCAGAGTCTTCTCCATGAGTGAAAAAAGAGAAGTATCTTCTTTTCTTTTGGACCGTGCAGAACTTATCATGCCCCACAGCAATGCCGTCTGTTTTGGCAGCCAATTCTACGAAGAAGCTGACGATTTTCCTCTTTTATATACTAATATATATAATAATTATTCGAAGGCAGCCGACAAAATGGAAGGTGTGTGCTGCGTATACCGCCTTACCAGAGAAGGAGATACTTTCCGCACCAGGTTGATTCAGATCATAAAGATAGGCTTCACAGAGGACCTTAATTACTGGAAATCCCTTGCAGGCAACGAGGATGTACGACCGTATGGCAATTTTGTGGTAGATACTGATCATAACCGCTTGCTTGCTTTTACCATGAGAGATGCCGAAAAAGTCACAAGATATTTTGCTTTTGAACTTCCCGGAGCAACTGATGGTGTATATAACGAACAATATCAGGCCAACGTAGTTACCCTTGAAATCAAGGATATTCTTCAGCAATTTGATTGTGAATATTCCAATTATGTACAGGGAGCCTGCTATCATGATAACAAAATTTTCTCCGTGGAAGGTTTCACAGGTCCCAAGGTTCCACCCAGACTTCAGGTCATCGATCTTGTAAAACAGGAACAATGCACCGCCATCAACCTGCTTTCCCTTGGCCTTGAAATTGAACCAGAATTGATCGAATTCCATGACGGTATCCTATATTATAGTGATGGATCAGGAAAGCTTTATCAACTTTCCTTCCGTTGATTAAAAAATCCGGAAAGCGCGAATAAATCAGTAATAATTCCTATTTTTATATTATATTTTACCAGGAAATGGTATATAATGAAAATAACTTAACATTCAATATAGAAGGAGGATTTTCTTATGCGTAATAATGTATCACAGGCTTCTTTTTCCATCATCAAGAAAATGCAGCAAAATGAATTGACGGAAAGCTGTATCTACGAAGAAATCGCCAAATTTGCTAAAGGCGAAGAAAATAAAGCAACGCTTCTGCGCCTTGCCAGAGAAGAAAAAGCTCATTATGAGATTTGGAAAAAACACACGAAACTTGATATGAAACCGGAAAAAATGAAGGTTCTCCGTTACAAACTCCTGGCCCGGATCCTGGGATTTACTTTCGTATCACCCTGCTTCATTTTCTATCTCGTTAACTCTGCATATTCTGCCCGTGCAGCCTTACACAGATCATCCGGTTTCAGTTCGATCTGCAGTCCGATCCTACCGCCGCTGACGATGATCGCAGGCTGCGCCTTGGCAGAAACATCCACTCTGGTCACATACTGTTTCTTCATGCCGACGGCCGTGCAGCCGCCTCTGATATAGCCTGTGATCTGATTGATATCTTTCACGTGAATCATCTCAACGTTCTTCTCACCCACCGATTTGGCAGCCTTTTTCAGGTCCAGCTCTTCTGCTATGGGAATTACGAAGACAAAATAATTTTTACTGGCTCCCACGGTTACAAGCGTTTTATATACTTTCTCATATGGAAGGGAAAGCTTATCTGCGATCTGCAGGCCGTCTACAAATTCATCGCATTCGTATGTATAATGGGTGAATGGAATCTTCATGGATTCCAGGATTCTCATAGCGTTGGTTTTATTTTCTTTTTTTGCCATATGATAGCCTTTCAAATAATTAGTCCCTTCGGGCAGGTTATATACCCATCCGAAGGGACATTTTTTCAAGCTTACACGCTGCACAATACAGCGTAACTAACCATGAGGCATTCTGCCACATGTTCAAATGGTGATAAAGCGATTATTTAGCAGCCATCTCGCTCTTCAGCTTCTCGGTCAGAGCAGGAAGGATCTTGTTCAGATCGCCTACGATACCGTAATCAGCTACATCGAAGATAGGAGCGGTCTCGTCTTTGTTGATAGCGATGATGATATCGGACTCTTCCATACCTGCCAGATGCTGGATAGCACCGGAGATACCGATTGCAAAGTATACGTTAGGACGAACGGTCTTACCGGTCTGTCCAACCTGCAGATCCTTAGGCTTCCAGCCTGCATCTACAACTGCACGAGAGCAGCTTACGGTACCGCCGATTACTTCTGCCAGATCCTCTAACAGTTTGAAGTTCTCAGCGCTGCCTACTCCACGTCCACCGGATACCAGGATCTTAGCGTCCATGATATCTACAGTATCGGATACAGCCTTTACTACTTCCAGGATTTCTACGTACTTGTTGTCAGGAGTAAAGCCAGGGTTAAACTCTACTACGTTAGCCTTAACGCCTTCAACCTTTGCACGCTTCTGCATAACGCCGGGACGTACAGTAGCCATCTGAGGACGGAACTCAGGACAAGCGATGGTTGCGATGGTGTTACCACCGAAAGCAGGACGAGTCATCAGCAGCTGATTGTGCTTCTGCTCTTTTCCGGGCATGGGATTGATAGGGAAATCGCCGATTTCCAGCTGAGTACAGTCAGCGGTCAGACCGGTATGGATTCTTGCGGATACGCGAGGACCCAGATCACGTCCGATAGCAGTTGCACCTACCAGGAAAATTTCAGGCTTGAACTCGTTAATTACGCTTGCCAGAGCATGTGCGTAAGGCTCGGTTCTGTATTCTTTTAATTCAGGATCATCTACTACGATTACTTTGTCAGCGCCGTACTCAGCCAGCTCATCAGCCAGACCTTTCACGTCACTACCTACCAGTACAGCAGTTACTTCAGTGCCCAGAGCCTCAGCAAGGTCTTTACCTTTACCGATCAGTTCGAAGGCAATACTGTTGATTTCGTTGTCAACCTGCTGGGCGAAGACATATACGCCCTTGTATTCTTCTAAGGAAATTTTATTTTCCATATTCATTGTTTCCTCCATTCTGCCGCCGGAGCGGCATCTTGCACAGATTTATTCAATTAGATTACATGCTTCTCTTTTAACTTGCCAATGATGTAGTCAACAGACTCGGTAGGATCCAGAGTAACCTTTTCGCCGGCACCCTTTCTTACCTTATCGGAAGCCTTAGCGATCTGGGTAGGTGAACCCTTCAGACCAAGGTTGGAATCTTCTACATCTACCAGATTAGCTCTGCCCCATACGGTGATCTCTGCCTTGCAGGCATCGAAGATTCCGCCGGGAGTCATGTATCTGGGCTCGTTCAGCTCAGCCAGTGCTGTAACCAGACAAGGCATCTGAGCTTTCAGAACGTGGTATCTGTCATCGAACTGACGCTCAACGATTACGCTGTCGCCATCGATCTTGATATTCTGTGCATAAGAGATTACAGGAATATTTAAGTGCTCAGAAATCTGAGGACCTACCTGTGCGGTATCACCATCGATAGCCTGACGGCCGGTGATGATCAGGTCATACTCCAGATTGCGGATTGCGCCTGCCAGGGTCTGAGAAGTAGCCCAGGTATCAGCACCACCCAGTACTCTGTCGGTAACCAGGATAGCTTTGTCAGCGCCCATAGCCAGAGCCTCACGCAGAACATCTTCTGCCTTGGGAAGACCCATGGTAATAACAGTAACTTCAGCACCGTACTGATCTTTCAATCTCAGTGCTGCTTCCAGACCGGCTTTATCATCCGGGTTCATGATGGTCAGCATAGCTGCTCTATCGAGGGTACCATCGGGATTGAATTTAACGCCGCCCTTGGTATCGGGAACCTGTTTAATACAAACAACGATTTTCATTGTATTTTCACTCCTTATTTTCTTCTTTCTATAAGTTCAGTAATACTTGCGCGCACCTTTGATTTTATCAGCCCTTTCCTGCAAGCAGGAACGGTCTGCCAAAATCAAATCTGTCTGGCTTATCGCGACTATTTGAGTAATGCGCCGCTGATAACCATACGCTGTACTTCGCTGGTACCTTCGTAGATCTCAGTGATCTTAGCATCACGCATCATACGCTCAACATCGTACTCTCTGGTGTAACCGTAACCGCCGTGCAGCTGAACAGCCTTAGTGGTAACTTCCATAGCAACTTCTGCAGCGTACAGCTTAGCCTGTGCAGCTTCCACAGAGTAAACTTTCTGGGTAGCCTTAGCCATAGCAGCCTTGTAAACCAGCATCTTAGCAGCTTCTACCTTGGTAGCCATGTCAGCCAGATGGAACTGGGTGTTCTGGAACTGTCCGATAGAACGACCGAACTGCTTTCTTTCCTTAACGTACTCAATGGTTCTCTCCAGAGCGCCTTCTGCAATACCAAGAGCCTGAGAAGCGATACCGATACGTCCGCCATCCAGAGTATGCATAGCAATACCAAAGCCCTTACCAAGCTGTCCAAGCAGGTTCTCCTTAGGGATACGGCAGTCTGTAAAGATCAGCTCATATGTAGATGAACCACGGATACCCATCTTCTTCTCCTTGGTACCAAAGCTAAATCCGGGAGTTCCTTTTTCTACGATAAATGCAGAAATCTCTTTTACCTTGCGGCCCTTCTTCTCAACGATACCGGTAACAGCGAAGATAACGTAGATGTCAGCTTCCTTACCGTTGGTGATGAAGATCTTGGAACCGTTCAGAACATACTCATCGCCATCCAGAACAGCCTTGGTCTGCTGTCCCTGAGCATCGGTACCTGCGCCCGGCTCGGTCAGACCGAAAGCACCCAGCTTCTCACCCTTTGCAAGGGGAACCAGGTATTTCTGCTTCTGAGCTTCTGTACCATAGGTCTGGATAGGATCGCAGCACAGAGAGGTATGTGCAGAAACGATAACACCTGTGGTGCCGCATACCTTGGAAAGCTCCTCAACACACATTGCATATGTTAAAGGATCGCAGCCCTGTCCGCCGTACTCCTTAGGAACAGGGATACCCAAGAATCCGATCTTAGCCATCTTTTCTACTGTGGCTCTGGGGAATACTTCAGTTTCATCAACCTCCTGAGCGAGAGGCTTTACTTCCTTCTCGGCGAATTCATGGAATAATGTTCTCGCCATCTCATGCTCTTTACTTAATGTAAAATTCATGTGTTTAGTTCCTCCTTATGAAATCATTCATCTATAACATTAAGAAAATGTGGATGCGTCATTTTCTATATGTATCCACTTTGTAGTGGCGGGACATGGAAATGCCCCGCCTAAAATCATCTATTTAGAATAGTCGTAGAAACCTTTGCCAGTCTTACGTCCTAACAGACCGCCGCGAACCATCTTCTTAAGAAGCGGATGCGGACGATACTTGGAATCGCCTGTCTCTTCCTGAAGAACGTTCATGATTGCAAGGACTACATCAAGACCAACCAGATC
>JBGVLR010000140.1:0-21412 GCA_045124375.1 Acetatifactor sp. | reverse complement strand
GCATGATTTTGCGCTTACGTATAGGGTTGTACTGAGCGCCAGATTATGAGCAAAAATAGTCGCGAAGCGACGGAGAGCGCCGCAGGCTGCAATCAAAAGCATCTGCGATGCTTTGCGAATGGCGCGTCTGAACTGTTACTTTCTTTTATAAAAATTCTGCTTACTGCTTAAAAGTATCCTATTAAAATCGTTCTCTTTACAACAGGTCCTTCATAATCACCGGGAATTTCCTGTAATCATCCACACAGATAAAACCGAAATCTGACTGATAGACAGCCTCGTCATTTCCGCCGATACCGTAATCATCTCCCACGAAAACAACGTTCTCATGAGATAACTGATTCTCTTTGCAATACAGGTCCAGGGCATAATATTTATTAAAAGGCTTGGGCGCCATTTCAAAGGAAGAAGAACCTCCTACGAATACATTATAATCTGAGAATAATTCTACCACTTCATCATACATCAGGCGCCTTTTACTCCTGTCAGGGTCAAAAGCCAGCTTGTCTGCCTGAGCCGCTTTCGTTCCCAGCAGCGCCAATGTGATACATCCTGACGGATGATACTCTACGCTGTCACCTGCAAATGTAGTATATCCATATTTTCTCCGGATATGATCTGCTCGCTCCTCTACGGATTCCCTGTCACATTCAAAGCTCTCGTCTCTGAGAATATCCATCTCCTTAGTCCGCGCATTGTACCTGGCAAACTGCAGGCCATAGTTTCCGATGATATCTATGGGATAGCCACCCATCTGCCTGAATATCCTCATTGCCTGTCCAGCTCCAGCCATCAGTAGCTTATACTTCTCAGATAATTTATCCAGTGTCTCCCGATGTGCAGGCTACAGGGGCTGTTTATGCTGGGTCAGGGTTCCGTCCAAATCGAAAGCAATTACTTTAATCTTGCTTTTATCTATCCTCTTATCCATGATTTTTCCTCTATGCATTCAAATCATAATACATCCAGAGTACAGAATAACGGTCTTTCAAATCCTTGGCATACCACAATGCATCCTGAATCTTGTCTTCACCATACATCTTCACAAATTCTGCGGTATCAAGTCCCACACTGTTCAGGTATTCCGTCAGCTTTTCAGAGGAAGGAACCTCACGGAAAACTTCCATGATCTGCTCCCATTTTTCACGATAAACAGGCAGACGATCCTGCTCATACCATCCCATTTTATCCTGCAGTGCAATGACGCCATCAGCTGCAGCGGTATAAACTCTTTTAATCTCTTTCCCCCACTGTGCACGTTCAGGCTGTTTATGAGAATCAGGGCACTCCATGCCAAGCAGCTCTTCCCTCATTCTCTGTGTGTAAACAGCAGAATAAGCCACATCGGTGCCATGCATGAAATATGGTTTATCATCCATGATACCTGTCACTTCAAAGAAATGAGAAAGATGATGTTCGCTTCCGGAAGCTGGTCTGGAATTGCCTACATAAGCCATGGCAATACCCACACCTACAAGAGCTTCCATCAGAGTCTCGATTGCATCCGGATCACGCTGCAGGAGCTTAGGTCCAAGATCCTTGGTCTTACCCAGCATCTCATACGTCAGATCATATACATACCGGCAGAAATATTCTCCATTTACCACTCTGCTGAGTTTCCAGTCGTTTAAGCAAGAGAATTTCCCCAAAATATCCCCATAGCCGGACTGAATCATTTCCATAGGAGCATCCTTCAAAACGTCAACGTCCCCGATAATAACCTCCGGAACATGCGCATTGTACGTCACTTTCATATTACCCATGATCATGGCTGCCCCTTTAGAAGCATAACCATCCATGGAGGGTGCAGTAGCAACGATATAATAAGGAAGTTTTGCCTGATAACTTACATATTTACACAGATCCTGAATGACGCCGGAACCTACACCGATGATCAGATCCGTTTCCTTCGTCAACTTCTGCTCCATTTCACTGACAGCCTCCTCATTGGGCACCAGCAGGCCGTCACGTTCAAATACCAGAATTGTTTCCAGCTTTCCTTTCAGCTGTTCTTCTACTTTTTTACCACAAACTTCATATGTATTGGTATCAGCCACCAGAAGGATCTTCCGATAATTTCCAAGGAGGGATGCTATCTGTTCCACTGCTTTAGAACCAATCACTACCTTTTTGATACTGCAGCTATGAGTCATTCCGCAATCACATTTTATATCCTGAAGCATCTTATCAAAATCCATTTTTCATACCTCTTTTCTATTTTGGCTTTACATTTCTTACATTTTGTATTATAAAAGAAATATGCAGTAATAAGCAAGCAATAATCAATTTTAGAAAAATAAACGTACATTGTTGACCATTTACGCAAGAATACGCAGGAGGCACGTTATGTATAAGAATGAGAGAGAACATGAGATATTGAAACTTCTGTCCAGCGAAGGTTATCTGACTGTCAGGCAACTAAGCAAGCTGCTTTATACCAGCGAGTCCAGCGTCCGCAGGGATCTGGCTTCATTGGAAAATCAGGGAATGGTTATCAGAAGCTACGGCGGTGTGGAACTGGTCAAAAACTCTTCTCAGATCATTCCTTTTTCCACAAGAGCCCATCACAACATCGGAGCGAAAAAAGTAATGGCCCAAAAAGCCGGCCGCCTCATTCATGATGGCGATATCGTCTTTCTGGACCAGTCCTCCAGTGCCTTTTTCGTTGCCTATGAGATTCTGAAAAAGTCAAACATTACGGTAGTAACTAATAATATCGAAATCATCGCACTGCTCTCTCAGTCCGACGTGGAAGTACTCTCCTGCGGAGGACGTCTCAGTAAAGCCAACCGCAACTGCCTGTTAGGAGATGATGCCCATGAGATCTTCGCGCAGATTCATGCTGATATCCTGTTCTTCTCCGCCAAGTCCTTAGCCCCGGATGGCACAATCTATGATTGTGTGCGTGAAGAGGTATGTATCCGCAATACCATGCTGGCTCATGCTGCTAAGAAGGTCTTCCTGTGCGATAGTGAGAAAATTAATCGTTTCTCAGGCTATAAGCAGTGCACGGTGCGAGATGTGGATTGTGTCATCACAGAAATGGACAAATGCCACTTCGCAGACTGCGACTATATGGAAGTTTTTTTGTAGTCGACTCCGTCTCCGTATCTCTGCTCTTACTTTTTACCTGGCAAACTCACACTTTACGCAAACTCATACTTTACCTGAAAAATTTCTTAAAAAATGAAATATTTCTTTTTCCTCGCTGAAATTTTCTCTTCAGGCGTCACTTTATCTTTTTGTGATGCCTTTTTTGTGCTACTTTTCTTCGTAACGTCTTTCTTTGTTTCAGCTTTTTTTGCGTCATTCCGCTTATGCTCTTCTTTCTGATTCTGCTCCTCTTTCTGGTTCTCTGCTTCATGTTCTTCTGCCATTTCTTCTTTTGGGGGCGCAGATATCTCCATAGATCTCATCAATTTTTCCTCCGCTTTCTTCTCGCTTCTGGCTGCCCTTCTATCCATCTTACCGCCCCTGCTTTTCTTCCTTAACAGCTCGTCCAACTTTTCAAAATGTTCCTCCTCCCTTTTCTCCCTGAGACGGTCGCGTTCTTCTTCTCTTTCCTCCTGGACACGAAACTGATAATCCAGCTCTTTTACAACACTTTCTTTAATTTCCTGACAAAGTTCCCGGTTATTCTCCTGCAATGTCTCACGGATAAGCTGCTGCAACAGCCACTGGAGACGTTTCGCTTTTTCCTCTCGCTCGTCCTGCTCAGCAGGATTTACTTCCCGGCTGCCGATAATCTGTATGGCCATGTTTTCTGCAGCATCCTTATTTTTCTCCCTAATCGCCTTTACATCACCTGCTTTCCCATTACCTGTTTTATCATTACCTGTTTTCTCATCAGTCCCCTTCGCGCGGTCACTTGCTTCCTCCTCCGGTACCATAACATTCAGTTTTCCGTCTTTTAAAATCATTTTAATGGCTTTCAATTGTAATCCCCCCTCTTTCATACTCTTAATCTGCTTGAAAAGCTCCACATCGTCCTCTGTATAGTAGCGGTGTCCCAGTTCATTTCGTCTGATGGGCAGGTGTAATTCTTCCTCCCAGTAACGAAGTACATGGCTCTCTACCTGAACCTCTTTTGCTGCATCTGAAATCATTAAATAGCGTTCCATAAACATTCCCCTTCCTTTTTCATGCAGGCACAGCAGCCTGCGAGATTATTACTGCTCAGCGCCCATCCGGGCATATACTTACACTCAGCATATACTTACACTCATCATATGCTTACACCCGGCGCGCCCTTATACACGAATCCGCCTGGCTCTGAGCGAAACAAAAAGAGAACATACCGTCAGGCTGTTCTCTTTCGTAATTGATATTGATCTGTATTTTATTTCTGCAGATTGGCAAATTTGGTGTACATAGGAAGCCATGCCAGTTCTACGGTACCGATAGGACCGTTTCTCTGCTTGGCTATGATAATTTCTGCCACATCTTTTTTCTCTGTATCGTGATTATAATAATCATCTCGATAGATGAACATTACTACGTCGGCATCCTGCTCGATGGCCCCCGACTCACGCAGGTCGGAAAGCATCGGGCGGTGGTCCGGTCTCTGTTCTACCGCACGACTCAACTGGGACAATGCCAGCACCGGTACGGAAAGTTCCCTTGCTACTGCTTTCAGGGATCTGGAAATATCGGATATTTCCTGCTGTCTGGAATCGGAACGACCGCTTCCTGTCATCAACTGAAGGTAGTCGATGATAATCATGGACAGGTTATGCTCCAACTTGAATTTACGGCATTTACTGCGAAGCTCCGAGATACTGATACCGGGAGTATCATCGATGATCAGGTTGGAACGACCGATGACACCGGCACTTTCAATCAGCTTCTCCCACTCCTGGTCATTCAGCTGACCGGTTCTTAAGTGCTGGGCATCTACTCTGGACTCCAGGGAGAACATACGGTTTACCAGCTGTTCCTTACTCATTTCCAGACTGAAGATAGCTACCGTCTTATTCTGCTTAAATGCCACATGCTGGGCGATATTCAAAACAAACGCTGTCTTACCCATGGAAGGACGGGCCGCAATCAATATCAAGTCTGACGGCTGCATACCCGCGGTACGGTAATCCAGATCGATGAAACCGGTAGGGATACCTGTCACAGCTCCCTTATTGCGAGAGGCTGATTCTATCTTGTCCATGGCATTCATAACTACCTGACGGATAGGAACAAAGTCGCCGGTGTTACGCTTTTGCACCAGTTGGAAGACTCTTTTTTCCGTGTCCTCCAGGATAAATTCCAGGCTTTCCTTCCCTGCATAACAAGTGTTGGCAATCTCTTCATTGAGCCTGATCAATTTGCGCAGCGTCGACTTCTCAGCCACGATATTGGCATAATATTTGATATTTGCTGAGGTAGGCACTGCCCGAATCAGTTCTCCGATAAATTCCAGACTGCTGACCTCCGGCGGAACTTCTTTTTCCCGCAGACGATTCTGCAGAGTGACAATGTCTACAGGACTTCCCTGGTCATTGAGTTCTACCATGGTCTCAAACAAAGTGCCGTATTGTTTATTATAAAAATCATCACCACTGATCAGTTCGGATGCAACCACGATGGCCTCACGGTCCATGAGCATGGAACCAATGACAGACTGCTCTGCCTCCAGGCTGTGGGGCAACACTCTTTTCAGTACTGCTTCTTCCATTGCAGGCATACTAATCTTACCTTTCTAAAACAAAATCACTTTATGCCTCTGTTGCTTATGCCTCAGTTACCTTGACTGTGGTCTTAGCTGTTACCTTAGGATGCAGCTTGATTGCCACCTCATAGGACCCGAAATTCTTAAGTGCATCCTGCAGTACAATCTTCTTTTTATCAATTTCAATGTTGTGCTGCTCTTTGAAAGCAGCTGCAATTTCTTTGGTAGATACAGAGCCGAAGGCCTTGCCGCCCTCTCCGGCTTTGATCTTTACTACGACCTGCTTTTCAGCCAGTACTTTCGCCAATTCCTGAGCCGCCTCAAGCTGCTCCTGAGCCTTCTTCTCTTCGTTGGCTTTCTGGAGCTTCAAGTCGTTCATGTTCCTGGCAGTAGCTTCCACACCGATTTTCTTCGGTAAAATATAGTTTCTTGCATATCCTTCGCTGGCTTCAATGATGTCACCTTTCTTGCCCAGCTTTTTCTCGTCCTGTAATAATATAATTTTCATTTGTCTCATCCTTTCTTTTTCATACCAATGGCTGACGTGTGAACTGTAACGTCTATATCTCTCCGTTTTCCAGCATATGGTCAATGGTGCGCTTCAGGATACCGATAGCTTCCGCCAACCCTGTTCCGTCCATCTGGCATGCCGCAATGTTCATGTGGCCGCCACCTCCCATTCTTTCCATAATAATCTGAACGTTGACTTCATCTATGGAACGGGCGCTGACATAAATCTTGCCCTGGTAATCTGTCAGTACAAAGCTTGCCTTGATACCTTTAATGTTCAGCAGTTCATTGGCTGCCTGAGCTCCGATCACGGTAGGGCTGGGCAGGTCGTCTGCTGTACACACAGAAATTGCAAAGTACTGCTTGTATATCTCTGCCTGGCTGACTGCATCTGCTCTTGCCTTATACTCCGCAGCATCTTCGCGGAACAGCTTGCGCACTCTTGTCACATCTGCACCGCTTCGACGCAGGAAGGCAGCTGCTTCAAAGGTTCTCACACCGGTCTTACTTAAGAAATTATTGGTATCTATCATAATGCCGGAATACATACAGTCTGCTTCTTCCGTACGCATCTTGATATTATCATAAGTATACTGCAGAATCTCGGATACCATTTCGCAGGTTGAGGACGCATATGGCTCAACGTAAGATAATGTAGCATTCTCAATCGTTTCCGTTCCCTGTCTGTGATGGTCCAGTACCACAATGGATTTGCAGAATCGCAAAAGGTCCGGACACTCTGTAATAGAAGGCTTATTTACATCTACTACCACCAGAACTGCATTGCTTCCGGCTACTTCAATAGCCTGCTGGCTGCTAATGATCATGTCAGCATCATATTCCGGATTGTTGCGGAACAAATCAACCATAGGCTGTATGGACGTGGTCACATCATTTAATACAATATTGGTCTTACGTCCCAGAGCTTGTGCAATCCGGTAAATGCCTACCGCAGCGCCAAAACAATCTACATCCGGAATGCGATGTCCCATAACAATAACTCTGTCCTTGGAGGTAATGATTTCCCGCAAAGCATGGGCCTTCACACGAGCCTTTACACGGGTATTCTTCTCTTTCTGCTGGCTCTTTCCACCATAATAGGTAATGCTTTCCGGAGTCTTTAACACCGCCTGGTCACCGCCTCGTCCGAGTGCCAGGTCGATTGCATTACGGGCAAATTCGTAATTCTGGGCATAGCTGAGTCCGTCCATACCGATTCCGATACTTAATGTGACAGCCATCTCATTACCGATATTGACAGTCTTAACCTCTTCCAGAAGGTCGAAACGTGTTTCCTGCAGCTGTGCCAGTGCTTTCTTACGCAAAATGATCAGGTACTTATCTTTCTCAAGCTTCTTACAGATACCATCCTGAGCAGATATGTACTTATTCACTTTTCGGTCAATCAGTGCAGTCAATAGGGATCTGCGAACCTCTTCTACACTATTGAGTGCCTCTTCATAGTTGTCCAGATAAATCATGCCCACTGCCAGGCTCTGGTCATCCACTTCCTGCAGCGCAATATGCAGAGCCGTCTCATCAAACAGATATACTGCAATCAGGAAACCGTCATAGTCCCCTGCCTCTATCATATCACTGTGGTCTACGATTTCCCCTAAGGGAATCTTCCTGAACTTTGCTACATATTCATTTCCTTCATATTCCAGTTCATATTGCGCTTCATCCACACCGGAATCATCCGGGAGCCTGTCCCTTGTAATAGTGGGGAAAAGACCGGTAATGGATTTATTATAGCCTTTCGGCTGATGAACCACATTCTCAAATGCAATGTTGGTCCAGATGACCTTTCCACTATCATCCAAAAGTGCATATGGAAGGTCAAGATCACGCAAAAGTTTTCTCTGAATCTGTCCATATTCCGTAGCAAAGCTGATCAGCTCGTTCATAATGACCGGCTTATTATAGAAGTACAGGGACAGCGTGATCGCAAAATAAAAAATGACGAAGCAGGTTAAAATGATACCTGCACGGTAGTCTATCAGGTAAAGTGCTGCATTTACAAAACACAGGAGAATGCCGAGATAGATGCTGAAGTTAATGAAGGTCTTGATCCTTCCTTTTAGTTTGACGTGTTTCTTCATGTAAGGCCGCCTCTCTGAGGAGTGTCGGAGGTTGTCCGATGTAGTGATTGGGTAGTACTGTGGGGGGATTGCCTTCTAATCAAAAGTTACCCGCAGGGGTGAATCTTTGGATTTTCGGCTACTCACGGGCAGAACCCTGAGTGACCTTTTAGGCCACTCAGGGTCGCTTCGCTCGCCAAATGGTTAAATAGATTGGAGAGTATGCGAGCATCCTCTCCAATCTATTTAATCACTTGGCTCTGCCCTTATCGAACATTATACCAAATCTTACTCTACTTTGCTACCGTTTAATTTGTCAAAATGTAAAAAGTTATGTCTTGTTGTGAAATTTTTCTTATATTTTTACTTTAAAATTGGGGCGACGACCGCCCGGTTGGAGCTCAGCGGCCATTTGGCTATGGACCGGCGTTCCCGTTAAATGCCTGAGCATAGCAGTAACAATTTTGATTTTTCAGAAACTCCAGCAATATAAAAAAGATTGCACTTTGCCCGGAATTGTGTTAACCTGTTAATAAGCAAAGAATTCAAATCTATTGTGATTATTTGAAGCTATACAAGATACTGATTGTTGATATGGTTTAGCTATCACCAGAGCAGGTAACGAGGGAGGATAACATGTTCTCGGTAAATAATCACATCAAAATTCTAAGATTCTATTATGCCATGCGGCAAAGAACTCCTTGCTTAATTACCCAATAGTTACAATAGCAGGGAGTATAAAAGCTTCCTGCCACACAGAAAGGAAGCGAAAAGATGGAAGAAAACCTGAAAATGCAGCAGGGAGAATTGGACATTCCCGGAAGCTGCGATGTAAATTTAAGCGACTTTGCTTTATTTTTATCTGTCATGAAGGTCAAGGAAGCATATCAATGTACCTTGAGCATAGCCTTAGATGAGGCTGATTTGGAACTGGAAGAAGTAAAAGTAGAACAAGTCATCCTGAACATGACCAGCAAAAACGGCAGACCCGAACTGGTGAGCCTTTTGCAGTACATGAGAGGCACCCGCATGAATAATCCTGAAGTCAAGGTCAAGGATGAACGAATTGTGCGATTGGATGAGATTGTACAGGAAGTAAAGCAGTCGGAAGAATGGGAGGCTGTTAAAATGAATTTGCTTGAGATTGGAGAAGCCCGCGGTGAAGCCCGCGGCGAAGAAAAAAAGTTAATAAGACAGGTTGCAAGAAACTCAGTAAAGGAAAGGCTCCGGATGTAATTGCAGAGGAATTGGAAGAAGATTTAGCAGTCATCGCAAAAATCTGCGAAGCAGCAAGCGAATTTGCACCGGAATATGCTTGTGATAAGGTATATGAAAAATTGCATTTTTCCAAGTAACTTCAGTTTCCTTCAGGCAACATTTCATCCGGGTATTGCTTAAGAGTGAGACCTTTTTCAGATCTCACTCTTAAGCAGGAGGCTGCCGGGCCGGCAGCCTCTCTATGTTCTATTTCTTTATTCTACTTCTTTTTCAACTGATCATTTCAGCACAGCGACCTCTTTCCCACCGGCCTTAGCACTGTCATACATTGCAAACATGGTTTTCATTGTATTGCAGGCATCGGTAACAGAGAAATACTTCTTGCCATCATAATATCTTTTCATAAGTGCTTCATGACCGCTGCCCCAATAATCTTTTCCAATGGCAGGGTTCACATCCTCAGCAATCATCTGACCATTCACCCAAAGCTGCTTATCTATGTATCTTGCCGTTCCTTTTTCAAAAAGGATTTCAAAGAAAGGTGCAGAATTCTCAACATAAGCATTGGTTGCAAAGAAAATGCCCTTTACATCGTTTGCAAAACTTACCGTTGCCGTAAAGGTATCTTCCACTTCAATGGCATCAGCCAGGGAATAGTTGAACATATTGGCCTTGACGCTTACCACATCTCCAATGAGATAACTGAAGTAATCCAGTGTATGTACAGCCTGATTGATCAGCACACCGCCGCCTTCCGTCTCCCACTTTCCTCTCCAATCACCGCTCTCATAGTACGCCTTATCACGATACCAGGTCAGGATTCCTTTGGCAGCTTTTACTTTGCCCAGTTCTCCGCTCTCCACCAGTTCTTTCATTTTCTGAACACAAGGGTTCAAACGGTTCTGCAATACCACACAGACCTTCCCTGAGCCTTCCAGTGCCAACAGGCGGTCATACTCTTCCCCGGTCATTGTCACAGGTTTCTCTACCACGACCTCTTTGCCTGCAGCCAGTGCCTTTTTTATCATCTCAAAATGCAGATAGTGAGGCGTGCAGATATGAACTGCGTCAATCTTATCATCTTGAAGCATGGTGTCAAAATCATCATATTCCACTACCTGATACTTTTCTTTGCAAAGTCTGCGCTTTTCAGCATCAATGTCGCAAATTGCATAAATTTCAGCCTGCTCTACGCTTTCCAACGCCTTGGCATGTACAGGACCTATGGCCCCATAACCTACGATACACACTTTTTTCATGTTGTTCCCGCCTCTCTTCTTCCGAAATCTTTTGCTAAATTCCCCCCAAAAAGCTTCTTTTGTCAAATCTCTGAAAACACGTTACAGTCCGGCTTTCGGCCGAACTGTAACAATCTGATTCCTTTTAGCAGAATCCCTTTGTCTTCAGATAATCATAACTCATCTTCATGGATTCGAACGGATCACGGTTGCAGATATCCTGCTCAACCAGTGCCCACTTAGCTCCGGCGTCATCACATGCTTTGATGATTTCGTCCCAATTCAGATTACCTTCTCCCACTTCACACATTTCCACTCCGAAGTTCTTCTCCGGATTGATGTGATAATCCTTAAAGTGGATAGCCATAGCTCTCTCTCCGAGATTTCTGATGAAATCTGCAGGATCCTGACCGCCAAACTGCAGCCAGTAGGTATCTACGATGAACTTCACCGCCTCAGGATCAGTCTCTTCTATCAGTCTGTCCATCATGAGCTTACCATCGAATTTGGCAAACTCGAAAGCATGATTGTGATAACCGAAAAGCAGGCCCTCTTTCTTCAATTCTTTTGCAATCTCATTGGTTTCTTTGATAAACTGTACAATTCCTTCTGCGCTGCGGTATTCCCCGGGCATAGAGCCCACACCGCAAAGCTCACAGCCAAGCGTTCTGTTGTAATCCATGATTTCTGCCAGATTGTTCTTGAAATCGTCAAATCCTCTGTGAGTAGTTACTACTTTCAGATCATACTTATCAAGAACCTCTTTCATCCCGGCAGCCTTTAAAGGGGTACCGGAAATCTGCACGATCTTGTAACCGATTTCTTTTACCTTACGACAGGTTTCATCAAAATCTTCTATGGTCTTTGCGAACTCTCTTAGTGTAAAATACTGAGCACCAATCTTTCTATCCATTTTCTATCCCTCACTTCAATATGATGCGGCAATTAGTATGTATTGCTGTTATCTACAACAACCTGTGATTCTGCCTTTACTACGGTAGAATTCTTAATCTTCTCCTGCAGAAGCTCATAGAATCTGTCATCCGGGAAGTTCTTCACATCTACAGTCTCACCTGTCCATGCACTCAAATGGATAGCATTGGAGATGGTAAGACCATTGATACCTTCTTCACCTTTCGCAAGAAGCTCTGTTCCATTCAGTAAAGCAGAAGCAAAATTGTTCATGATACCCACGTGCTGAGGGCCGCCGGAGAAGTCAGCAGGGATCTTACATTCCCAGCATTCCGGTCTTGCAAAAGGTACTGTATTGACTTTGTTATGTTCTCTTTCAGAAATCACATTTCTATTGAAGATGATCTGGTTGTTTTCTATTACTACCTTACCCATATCGCATGCGATTTCCAGGCGGTTGGTTCCGGGAGCCTCACCGGTGGAAGTAATGTACTCGCCGGTCGTTCCGTTATCATACTCGAAATATGCCATTACATCGTCTTCTACTTCAATATTGTAATATTTTCCGAAGCTTGCTTTTGCATAAATTCTGTCGGGCATGCCAAACATCCACTGCCACAGGTCAAGCTGATGAGGGTTCTGGTTGATCAGAGCTCCACCGCCCTCTGTAGCCCAGGTGGAACGCCAGGTACTGCTGTCATGATAAGCCTGCGGTCTGTACCAGTCTGTGATGATCCAGGTAATTCTCTTAATGTGACCCAGATCACCTCTCTGAATCATTTCTCTTAACTTCTGATAAACAGGGTTGGTTCTCTGATTATACATGATTCCGAACAGCTTACCGGACTTTGCAGCTGCCTCGTTCATCTCTTTTACCTGCTTGGTATATACACCGGCGGGTTTCTCTGTGATAACATTCAAGCCATAAGAGAAAGCTTCGATTGCCAGTGTAGGATGGCTGTAGTGAGGAACAGCGATCAGTACGGTATCGCACAAGCCGCTCTTGAAAAGATCTGTTGCGTTCTCAAACAATGCAAGATCCGGATATGACTTTTTCACTGCTTCCAGTCTTGCAGGAGCAATATCACATACTGCAGTCAGCTCCATGTCCTTTACCTTGCCTCCCATTAAGTTGTTAACATGTCCTGTACCCATGTTTCCGTAGCCGATAATGCCTATTTTTACTTTTTCCATGACAATCATCCCTTCTTATTCTTTATTTATTGATTTTTACAAGTATCTCGCAAAGGGCACGATATGCAAGGGTAAAGGTTCCCTCTCCGCCCTTAGGAAGTCCTTCCATCTTATCATCCAGTTCCAGATTAGCAAGTCCTTCAAAGCTTCCCAGATGAGGCTCCAGACTTAAGAAACCGTCATAACCGTTTTCCATCAAAGCATTCAGTACATACTCTACATTACCATCACCGCATCCGGCCGGTACTACCTTCCCATCCTCAAAAAGTGCATCCTTAATGTGCATGTACTCAATGTAATTTTTCAGATTCTCATAAGCGTACTTTGTGTCCTGACCACACTGTACGAAGTTGGCAGGATCGAACACTGCTTTAAAATGAGGACCATACAGTTCTTTCATCAGGTCGATACATCTGTCTGCTGTATCACCGTAGATTGCCTTTTCATTTTCATGCAGTAAAATAACATCCTGCTCCTCTGCATAGGCAATCATCTTCTTCAGACGTGCGATTACTTCCGCTCTCTCCTCTGCAGTCCACTCGTCACCGCCCTCATGATAGAAGCTGAACATTCTGATATACTTTGTATCCAGCATCTTGGCAGTCTTTACCACTCTCTTAAATACTTCAAAATGCTCCTCGAAGGAATCTGTCAGCTTAATCTTACCGATAGGAGAACCGATAGAGGAAACCTTGATTCCGTACTGCTCCATCTTTGCTTTCAGTTCCAATACTTCCTCATCGTTAAGTGTGGAAATATTCTTTCCATCGATTCCTCTGGGCTCAAAATACCGGATATTCAACTTATTCAAAACCTCAAACTGTGTCACGATCTCCTTTGAAATCTCATCGGAGAAACCGCTGATTTTCTGATAACTCATTCTGTTAGTCCTTTCTCTTCTTAAATTCTGGTTCATGCAAACCGCATGGTTTCCTGCTTCTGTGAACGCAGAGGCCGTCGCCTCACTCACTTATATGTATCGATACATTTCTTATTCAATTATAAATTACCACAATTTTTCCAAATCAACTACTTATTTTTTGTCCATGACATTGCAAATATTGCTCTTTTATATTAAAATGGTAAATAATATAGTTTTCGGAAAATGGTGCAGGCTGAACTATTATAGGAGGCAGGAATTTATGAAAGATCCAAATTACTACTCATTCGGCGATACCACGACAGATATGCCGTCCAATGTCCATTATCAACTTCATACTCATGATGATTATGAAATCCTTCTTTTCATGGAGGGTGATGCAAGATATGTGGTGGAAGAAAAGACATACACTCTGGAGCCGTGTGATATCATCATTATCAGAAAGCATGAGATGCATCGTATCTACCACAACAGTGATGCGCGATATCGACGTGTGGTACTTATGGTAGCTCCCGAGTTCTTCCGCCAAAATAATTGCACGGACTACGAGGCTCAGTTTCTGAAAGCGCCCTCCGGTACCGACAATAAGATCAACGCGTCTCTTGTACGTTCCAGCGGGCTGTATGATGCTTTTTTAAGATATAAGAAATACTCTCAAGATGGTATCCTGGATGCGGGTTCTCCTATTTTGAAAGCTACGATTATTGAGATTCTGTATCTGATCAATAAAATAACAGGGTTCTCGGCCTCTGACCTGACAAATAGTCCGGTAAAGGATGTCATTTATTATCTGAATAATAAATATACGGAAGACCTCACTCTGGATATGCTGGAGGAGAAATTCTTTCTTTCCAAGTATTACCTGTGCCGGGCTTTTCGGAAGGCAACGGGGCTGACGGTCCATGAGTATATTTGCCGTAAGCGGCTGACAAGAGCCAGAGAGCTTAGGACAGAGGGATATAGCCTTAGTGAGGCTGCCATGATGGTGGGATTTCATGACTATTCCTCGTTTTACAGGGCTTATCTGAAAGAGTATGGAAGGCCGCCGCGGAGTGATATGGATCGGATAGGGGGATGATTAACTTCCATATCCTTTCCGGCTGCCACATTCCGGATGTTTCTTCTTGTACAGAAATTCACTGCCGCCCGGTGATGCTGATTCGATCGAGCAGGGGGGGCTGTTGCACAAGCA
Source organism: Acetatifactor sp. (assembly GCA_045124375.1). Lineage (GTDB taxonomy): Bacteria > Bacillota > Clostridia > Lachnospirales > Lachnospiraceae > Acetatifactor. The sequence goes on along the minus strand of JBGVLR010000140.1, from coordinate 6,525 downwards.
ACAGCCCCCCTCTTTCCTAATTATTCAGTTCCGCTGAATGCCATATTCTTCCAGCAGTTTTCCGAGTTGGTCCACAGACCATGGAGTTCTATTTTTTGTTTCTCCGATTTAAGCTTTTATCTTCCTACGATATCCCATCAGCACTCCATAACCGCCCATGCACACCACAAGTGCCAACAGAAGCTGCCACAGCGGAGTATTGTCTCCGGTTGCCGCCGGAGCTGCATTTACCGCACTTGATGCAGCATTGCCGGCTGCGCCTGCAGTACCACCATTTCCTGTGGTTTCATTGCCGGCTGGGCTGCTGTCTGCACTGCTGTTTCCGGAAGAACTGCTGCCGGAGCCGCCGTCTCCAGACTGGTCACCGGTAGTCTTCTCCTGAATGGTAAATTCACATACAGCTTTACCATCTGTATAGCATACTGTCAGGCTGTGTTTTCCCGCCGCAAGAGTATCCAGATAAGCCTGCTTCAGTACGATAATGGTACTGCCGCTTTCAGCAGTGTAATGATTTACTGAAACATCCTTAGCATCCACTTTGATGCCGGTAAACTTGCTGAATGTGCCGTTTGCCTTAAAACGAAGACCTGTGTCTGCGCCCTGTGTCCAGCTGCCTCCTACACCTTCCACAATACGGTAATCCATCAACGCCTTGCCCACTGCATCCAATTTCGCTTTATATGCTGCGCCCACTGCTGCTTTTTCCTTATCAGTCAGTGCGTCATACGCTTCTTTTGCTGCTTTGTAAGCTGTTTCAACAGCTTCATCCCCTGCGTCAAAACCGTCTGCTTCCGGCAGTGCCGCAATTGCATCTGCAGCCGATTCTGCTGCCTTTGCAATCTTCAGTGCCGCCTGAATCCTGCTCAAGCCATCCTGAAGCTTACCTTTTTCCTGATCAGTGTAGTTGCTGCCGTAATCTTTCAGGGCATTTTTCAGATCAGTCTCTGCTGCTTCCAGCTTTTCTATATCTGTAACTTTCACAGTATCTTCGGTCACGTTTTCTGCTACCTTGATATTGTCGGTAGCAGCTGCGACTTCTGCTGCTTCCAGCTGCGCCAGCAATGCTGCACTTTTTTCTGCCACATCTTTCAGAATCTCTGCTTCCTCTTCTGTAGCATTGCTGAGATCCTCACTTTCAGCAGCTTCTTTCGCTGCCTCCAGCGCTGCCTTGTTCTCTGAAGTCACATTGCCTACTGTCAGATTTTCAATTCCTTCTGTCAGTTCTTCCATGGCCTTCATAGTAACGGTTACAACTGTGCTGTTGCCTGCTTCATCAACTGCAGTAATTGTATACTCCGCCTCTGTATCACCGATCAGCTTAAAGGTTGCAGCTGCATTTTCACTGGTTACTCCCGCTGCTGTCACGGTCTTTAATGTTACGCTTTCCAGATATTTGTCTTCTATAGTCACGGACTGTGTTGCGTAATAAGTACCGCCATCTGTAACTCCTGCGATGACAGGTGCTGTTGTATCAAATTCCGCGCCATTTGTAGACAGATATGTTACATTACCTGCGACATCTGTAATTCTGATATAGTAAACAAATTTCTTTGCATCCACAGCGGTAACATCCACACTGCCGCCTGTCAACTCTGTCCACTCAGCATCCGCCAAGACCTGAATATTAGCCAGTGAAACTGCCGATACAGATTCATAATATTCCACCTTCGCCACACCTGAAAGTGTATCTTCTGCCACAACTTTGAGTGTCTGTGTCTCATTGAACAGCAGCCCAAAAGTAATATTATTTAAGAATGTATTCCAGCTGTTCTCTCCGACAGATACTGTACCTGTGGCCGGCGTCTTATCCAACTTGTATTTCACAGTCGCTGCTTCTGAAATAGCGCCGGTCTGTGTATCCTTCACATAAAATGTAATCTGACTGTCTGCGCCCTCAGCGGAACCGATCAATGTCTCTGACCACACACCTTCTGCGATATTGGTCATGGACAGCTGACAACCGATCTTTGCCGAAACTTCAAAGTTCTCATTCATCCAGCCCCTTCCGTTTACAATGTAGTCTATATCTAGTACTGGATTCCAGTCGTTAACAATGCTTGCCGTGATGCCTGAAGGCTGTTGCAGATCATAACATTCCGCATAATCACCGCTGATACTGAAATCTGTAAAGAGGATCTTGATATCCTCTGCCACATTCACGCTTTCAAAGGTGGCTGTGCCATTTGTCAATATGACTTCATCATCACCAATGATGCCCGCCAGTTCAGCCTTTGTGATCTTAGCGGTGTTCAGACCATCGTACTGCTTATCCGCTACTGTCACATTTACGGTCAATTCTTTCGGATGAATGGTTGCAAATCCTTCTACATAGTACACACCGATATCGGGATCCTGATATGCCGTGTAGTTGCTGCTACTCAGTTCCAGATAAATTCTGACAATCTTGTCCTCTCCGGCCCGAGCACCATTGAAGTATGCCTCTTTGATCGTTGCGCGAAGTGCATCACCTGTAATCACACCGTTCAGAGTTAATGTAATATCTCCTGCAATCTCCTGTGTGCCATCATATGTCTTGTCCGGCACCTCCGCGGTCACGGTAACTTTTTTCGGCATAATCTCCGCTCCTGAAACTGCAACCTCTGAATCGATTGTATAATTGCTGCTTCCCGCACCGGTCAGCCGGATTCCCTGAATCGTGATATTTTTCTCTGTACCGGCATTGACATCATCGTAACTATAGGTAATGCTGTCCATGTCAATTGCAATAGCCTCATTACCATATACACTGTCTCCGGCAAATCCATCAAATACAGGGATACCATTGACCTCTGTTGTACCATCATATACCTTTGTGATACCACTGACATCAAAGATCGGTATCAGCGTTCTCTTGTTCACTGCAAACGCTGCTGTCACTTCACCTTGCTGAGAGGCATCCGTATAGCTTGCCTTTACATTGTAAGCTCCCACATCCAGCACGCTGCTGCCATTCACCAATTGGGACAATGGTCTGTATTCGGTGTCTGCCTCGGAAGCTTTCTTGTACAAATAGCTCCAGCTGTATTCTCCATCTCCAGTACCGTTAAACGCCGGCTGTGGTTCCGGCTTCGAACCATAGGTAATGTCTGGTATATGAAGGCTCAACAGCTCATCCACATTTTCCTTGTCAATAACGGTAACTATAAGCACTTCTGACTGTGCAGCTGTGTATTTGCCTGCGGCTTCCACATTCAGTCTAAATTGAATTGTCGCGCCAACAGCCATATCTTCTGCAATGATATAGGTAAGTCCGTCTATTGCCTGCCAGCCGGATGCCTCCTGTGTCAATGCATTTACTGTATATGCAGTGGACAATCCCTCTGTAAAGTCCCCATACTTCGGGTGTTTCATGGAAACTGTGAAGCGCACTGATTTTCCGGCAACCTGTTCGCTCTTATCTACACTCAGTTCAACCACCGGTGTAACCCGGATCACTGTAACAATTGCATTGTCAATCTGCAATGTATTGTAGTTATTTGTGTCATTTGGCACGAATACTGCACCGGCAGCACCGTCCTGAACCACATGGGACTCTGTATCCTTCAGTGTCCACGTTCCGGAAACTGCCTCATCGGTCTGTGTGCTCAAAGCAGCATCCTCCTCAGTGGAAGCATCTGCACCCTTGTAACCATAATCCACTGTGAATTCAGGTACATTTCCGGTCTTTAAATCAGCCTTTGCAATACTGAATGTAAGGCTTGCCTCTCCTGTATAGTCACTGTTTCCTGCAGCTGTCACTGTGACAGTTGCTATACCTGCGTTCACGTTATCGCTGTAGGATACCACATAATCGTTTCCTGCTGTAAGCGTGTCTGTACCATACTTAACCGTAATAGATGGTTTCTGCTCATCACCGTCGTAAATACAAGTGTCATTTACCGTGATCACAGCGGCAGAAATATTCAACTTGGCAGTAGTAAAGCCCGCAGCCAGCGAAGTGTAATCTTCACTATTTTTCACTCTATTCCCTGCATAGTCCTCTGCCCAGAATCCAAAACCATATGCTGTATTGGGTTTCAGATTGGTGATTTCAAACACACCATTACCTTTGTCTGTAATTACCGACTCCTGCACATCAGATAAAGAGGCGAGATCAATCAAACCATATTTTTTCACTCCCGATCCGGTATCTGCCGCACTGACCGTCAACACTGCTGAGTTGGATGTAATCTCACTCACCTTACATTTGAGTTCGCCCGGTGCCGTCATATCCAGTACCGCTCCATCAGAACAGATATATCCGCTTCTGTTGCCTGCGGTATCCACTACATATGCATAGATAACGTATTTATTGTCATCTGCAATATTGAAGTTGCCGTCTGTATCTTCTGTAAACGTTTTTTCCTGCAGTTCCTCAGACGTGAGAACCATTTCACTGCCCGTCGTATCCATGTAATAATAATACCGAGCCACTCCGGAAGGTACTGCACTCTCCACTGCGGTATCTGTTGCGTGAATCGTTACTGTTTTGGTATCCTTAAAAAAGATTCCAAAGGTCAGGTTATTTAACAGCGTATTCCAGCGATTGCTATCGATGGTAATACCATCATCCTCTGCGTCAAAAGAAGGCGCAGTTTTGTCAATGTTTACTGTAACGAGCTTTCCATCAGTAATATAGCCCGTGCCATTCTGTTTAAAGTACAATGTTCTGCTTACATCACGACCTTCACCGCCAATGCTTACAGACCCTTTAAAGGTACCGTCCAATGTCTCGCTTACAGTATATCCAACTGCACTAATTGCCACATCACTGTTGTACCACTGCGCTATCACATTGATTCCGTTATAAAGAGGAGTCACTTCGCCGTCATAATATTTTATTGTAAATGTGTCGTTTACTGTACCGGTATAATTGCCCTTTCCGGTCACAGAAATCTTTGCTCCGGTGCCTACATTGATATTATTATCATAAGAAATATCACAATCCTGCACCGTCAGTTCGAAGGTTCCGATGTCATTCGTCAGACCACTGATCTGAGGCTGAATTTCTAAACCGTTATAGTAAAACTCGCTCTGTTCTGCAGCAATCCGGCAGTTACTGATATCATACGGTGCCTTAGTCGCAGTTACCGTAGCCAAATAATCTTTATAGTTTGGTGCAGTAACTTTCACCATTACCGACAAATTGCCAACATTTGTAATTACAGGTTCAATCTCTGACCATGTATTGCCATCATCCGTGCTGTATGTAATAGTTGCATCAATACCGCTGTTATAAATCGTCACATTTACCATATCGGTGTCATTATTTCCGAATGGATCATAAGTTCCGTTATATGCTGTCACCTTAATGGAATTTCTCATATCGGCAGCTTCAATGGTAAACTCGATTTCTGCAGCACCTGCCTGCTCTGAGCCATCCGTCACAGTCACAATCGCCTTATAAGTTCCGATGCCTATAGGTGCTTCGGTCATATTTTCCCAGGCGTCTTCATTTTGCTTTTGATATACAATACCAGAAACAGCTGCACCAGTGGTCAATTCTCCTGTGACTGAGGCTGTCTTCTGGATTCCGTCGTAGATCAAAGTTTCCGGTGCAGTCAATGTAATGCTGCCGCCATCTGTATTGTCACACTCACTATGACTTTCTGTACAAACTGCACTGATTACATTCTTCTGTACAGTTCCATCCTTTTCCGGGTTTATGTAGTCCCATGTATGCTGATGCGGCGGAGTATAGGAAGACCAGCTTCCGGACGACAACGTATATAAATTCTTTCCGTTTGTAGGGATTGCCAGATCCGCTGTCTGCGAACTGCCATTATTAAAAATGATATATTCCATATCCTGAGGCACTTCAAAAGAATAGATCGTTCCTTCCACCAAAGTCATCGCTGCACCGGGCCAATCATATGCTCCCACATCAGCAAAAACATAGGCATTAACAATGGCCCCATTCCACTCATTACCGATATCACAATAAACAGTGGATACCTGCTCGCCGGTTATATCATAGTTAAATCCAAGAGTACCATCTGCATTCACATCTAATGTAAAAGTAAATTCTGCATCGGACGGAATTTTCACTGGAAAATAGTACTGCCCAAGCTCTGCCGACCCGAACTTATACAGTGTATATTTTCCATTCTCCGTTGGACCGTTTTGCTTCGCATACCACTTCTCATTATACTGATTTTTGACAGCAATCTGACTTTCCTTCTCAAATATCACAGTCAGCTTGCCGTCCACTAATTTATATGTACCTAAATTATCATCTTCCCCATAGCTGCTGCCATTTATCGTTCCAAATAAATAATATTCATCCGGCTCCTTATATGCATCTGCACTCAGCTCCGGTCCGTTAATAAATGAAACACCGCCTGAAGATACAGTGTTCTGCATAATGTGGGAAGCACTGAACTTCATACCATCGATTTCAGTATCAGAACCAACCAGCAGCCAATCTTCACTTTCCGAACCGGAAACAGGAGCTGACACATTTCCATCTGTCACCACAGGATCGTTCCAGGTCACATCCACAGCGTACCAGCTGCCATCTACCTGCACATAATTCCACATATGATC
>JBGVLR010000139.1:0-54239 GCA_045124375.1 Acetatifactor sp. | reverse complement strand
TTCACATTGTTGATGCAGCCGGTACTGAAGGCAGAGACCCCATAGCTGACATCTATGCCATTAATAAAGAACTGGAGGCTTATAATCCGGATATTGCAAAACGTCCGCAGGTGATTGCTGCCAATAAGATAGATGCAATTTATGATCCGGAGAACGACCCTGTAAGCGCAATCAAAGCGGAATTTGAACCTCAGGGTATCGATGTGTATCCGATTTCTGCTGTCAGTGGACAGGGTGTGAAGGAACTTCTGTATCGCGTAAATCAGATGCTGGAGGAAATCAACGAGGAGCCTACCGTCTTTGCTCAGGAATATTTCCCGGAATATGCAAAGGGATATTCGGACGAGCCTTATACTGTGGTATATGACGAAGAAGAGGATGAATATGTAGTTGAAGGTCCCCGCATTGAAAAAATGCTGGGTTATACCAATCTGGAAAGCGAAAAAGGATTTACTTTCTTCCAGAATTTCTTAAAGGACAGCGGTATATTGGCAGAACTTGAAGAACTTGGTATTCAAGAGGGCGATACTGTACGCATGTACGGTTTATCTTTTGATTATTATAAATAATTTGGAAACATGACAGAAAATAATAAGCAGCTTGGGCTTTTTTCATAGCCAGAGCGCTTAGTCTGTCGGAAAGGAATAAAATGACCAGTAAGCAGAGAGCATATTTAATGAGCCTTGCAAGTAACCTGAGCCCTATTTTCCAGGTAGGAAAATCCAGTCTGACACCGGAGCTTACAGAAGCTATCGGCGAAGCTTTTAATACAAGGGAATTGATCAAGATTGCTGTTTTAAAGAACTGTTTCGATGATCCGAGAGAGATTGCAGAAATGGTTGCAGGCAGAACTCATTCTCAGGTAGTACAGGTAATAGGTAAAAAAATCGTACTGTACAAGGAAAATAAGGATAATAAGAAAATCATTCTTCCGTAGTACAGCTTAGTAGGAGATTGCGATGAAAGCTGCTAAGAAAAAGATAGGCGTGATGGGCGGTACTTTCAACCCAATACATGTAGGACATCTGATGCTTGCCCAGTGGGCTATGGAAGATGCAGGACTTGATCAGATTTTATTTGTTCCTGCAGGATATCCTTATATGAAAAATAAGAGTCAGGTTTTAGAGGGGAAAGAACGACTTAAAATGGTACAACTGGCAATTGAAGGAAATCCCTGTTTTACTGCCTCCGGAATGGAAATTATCAGAGAAGGGTATACTTATACCTGCGATACTCTGGAACAGCTGCAGGCAGAAAATAAGGATGCATCACTCTATTTTATTATGGGTGCTGATTGCCTTTATACCATTGAGACATGGAAGAATCCAGACCGCATTTTTCAGGCATGTACCGTGATCGCAGCTGCCAGAAATGGTTCTCACATCGATGATATGGAGAAGAAATGTCTGGAACTGAAAGAAAAATTCAGCGCAAAGATTCGTTTACTGCAGTTTCCTGCGATAGAACTTTCTTCTACTGAAATCAGAGAACGTGTAGCTAAAGAACAAAGTATTCGATATATGGTCCCGGAAAGTGTGAGATCATATATTCTCGAAAATCATTTATATCAGATATCATGATCCGGTTATTCTTAAGAATGGGAATCAATAACAGAAAAGAGGACTGATATGAAAAACACCGATATGAGAAAAATCAGAAAAGCTATGGAAAAGGCTCAGGATGCCAGACGATATGAGCATACACTTGGTGTTGCCTATACTGCAACAGCACTCGCAATGCGCTATGGCGCATCTTTAAAGGATGCTGAAATGGCTGGGCTGCTTCATGACTGTGCAAAGTGCCTTACTGACGAGAAGCGCCTTGCAATCTGTGAAAAACATAATATCAGTATCAATGAAATTGAACGCAGAAATCCGTTTCTGCTTCATGCTAAGGTAGGAAGTTATCTGGCTATGGAAGAATTCGATGTAACAAGTTCGGATGTCATTAATGCGATTTTGAATCATACCACCGGCCGTCCCGGCATGTCGCTTTTGGAAAAAATCATATATGTGGCAGATTACATCGAACCGAACAGAAAGCAGGCCCCCAATCTTACAGAAGTCAGAAAGATGGCCTTTATTGACCTTGATCAGACTTTGGTGATGATTTTGAAAGATGTCCTGGAGTATCTGGAAAGTACAGAAGGGGAAGTTGATCCCATGACGCGTAAGACATATGAATATTATGCCGGAAAAGGAGAAGAAAATGAGTAAATCAGCAGAAATGGCAAAACTTGCTATAGAGGCATTGGAAGATAAAAAAGCAGAAGATATTAAAGTAATCGATATCAGTGAGGTATCCGTGATTGCTGACTATTTCATTATTGCAGGCGGTACCAATCGCAGCCAGATTCAGGCACTCAGCGATAATGTAGAAGAAAAGCTCGGCAGAGCAGGTTATCCCTCTAAACAAGTAGAAGGGTATGATACCGCTAATTGGATCCTGCTGGATTTTCAGGATATCATCGTGCATATTTTTGATAAAGAAAACAGATTATTATATGATCTGGAAAGAATCTGGAGAGACGGAAAACAGATTGATCCGAAGGATATTTAATGAGTATTTAAAAAGCCTGATGAACACAACGTTCACAGGCTTTTGCTCTCTTTTGCTCAGATAATGTGAAAGTACCACTTAATCATCGTTACCGTCTGAAAGACGCATATAAAACGTGATCAGATATAATCCACACAGTCCTACGATGGTATAAACAATTCTTGAAAGCCATGACATTTCACCAAAGATGAAAGCAACCAGATCGAAACGGAAGATACCGATCAAGCCCCAATTGACTGCACCGATGATCGCTATAGTCAAAGCTGTACAATTCAGACATTTATTCCCCATGATTAACCTCCATTCATTTCGCTGCAAAGCGCAGTTTATTGTTCAATCATAGGATTTCCCAAATTATGTTTTATATACATTATCTATCCCATACATATAGACTTATGCATAAAATAATCTGTTTAGTGATAGATTCTATAAATACCGAACACCTTTCCGAGAATCTCACAATCTTTTACTATGATAGGATCCATATAGTCATTTTCGGGCTGGAGACGAATATGATCGTCTTCGCGATAAAATCGTTTTACAGTAGCAGAATCGTCAATCAGTGCAACCACAATATCGCCGTTATTCGCAGTAGAACACTGGTTTACAAATACTCTGTCACCATTCAGAATACCTGCATTGACCATAGAGTCACCACGAACATTCAAAATAAAGGATTCTCCCTTAGGAACCATCTCTGCAGGAACAGGGAAATATTCTTCAATATTCTCCTCGGCGAGAATCGGCTGTCCGGCAGCCACGTTGCCGATAACAGGAAGACTGACCATTTCGGTACGCACCATCTGGAAGCTATCATCACAAATCTCGATTGCTCTGGGTTTAGTAGGATCCCTGCGGATATATCCGTTCTTCTCCAAAGTTTCCAAATGAGAGTGTACGGAAGAGGTAGATTTCAAATGAACAGTCTCACAGATCTCACGAACCGTGGGAGGATATCCTTTTTTCAAAATCTCATTCTTTATATAATCCAGAATCTCCTGCTGCTTGGCAGTAATCTTACCGTATGCCATAAAATTAACCTCCATATGTATGATAACAGTTTAGTCAAAGCCCTGAATGCTAAGCAAATCATGCTTGTAATAATTATACAGGCTCTGAAATGTTTTTATTACAAAAAGTATAGCATAGATTCGTAAGAAAAGCAAACATATATTCCAAAAATATGTTCGAAAAAAGTTCAAAAAGATATTGACATGCGAATATATGTTCGGTATAATACACTCAGAACAAATGTTCTGGATAAATTTAGAAGTTATGACGGAATGACATTTTTACAAGCGATTAAAGCTTGCGAGGAGAGGGTGTACTTATGAGATATCAGGTAAGCAAAGAATTTATGGAAAGCCAGTTGAGAAGAGGTTATGTAAGCGAACGAGAGTACAGGAATTATAAGTGGAAGGTCAGAAGACAACGTGAACTTCGCAATCGCATATTACTGTTTGCATTTACAATATGTCTGGTACTTGTAATGGCGGTTTCTTATTATTCCATTACTTCATATGCTGAGTCAGAAATAGATAATGTATCATTTAAGTACTATACTGACATTGAAGTGGAATATGGAGATTCCTTATGGTCGATTGCACAGGAATACTGTGATAGTCATTATGGCAGTATATTTGAGTACATGAACGAAGTCCGTAGTATCAACCATATTAAGGGGGATATCATTAAAGAAGGGCAGCTGCTTGTTGTACCGTATTATTCCGGCGAATATAAATAAGTATACAAGTCGGAATAATAGAATATATCACAGGCTACAGTTACACATCAGCTACGGGCATAAAGATCATCTTTGCGAATGGCGCATCTGAACTGTTACACTTTTAAGGCTTCATTTGAAAAATTGTATTATCTTACTATATTCAATCAGGAATCTTTTTGATATAATATGGCTCAGGTGAACTAAGAAACTGGAAATTAAGAATCAAATCAAAAATAACAATTCAAAAATAACAATTAGTAGGATATGAATTAAAATGAAAAAGATAGAAGCTTGGATAAAAAGAGAAAAAGAAGAAACGGAAATATTATTAAGATCTATTCCGGTAATGGTCGTAACATTATTTGTTGTGAGTGTTATCTGTATGAACCTGCTTGCAAATAAAACACTGTTACAGCTTGATTGGATTGCACTCGATGGAGGGATTTTAATATCTTGGTTGTCCTTTATGTGTATGGATATTATTACCAAACATTTTGGGCCCAAAGCTTCCAATAAAATTTCTTTACTTGCTGCAGCTATCAATCTGCTTACTTGCTTAATATTTTTTGTAGCAAGTATTATTCCATCAAATGCAAGTGATTACAGTACTTTTAATAGTATCTTCGGTGGAACTTGGTTTATTTTGCTTGGAAGTACGGTTGCTTTTTTGTCATCAGCAGTTTTGAATAATATGCTGAATTGGATGATTGGGAAGGTACTTTCCCAAAATCTTAACGAAAGAGTTGTATATAGCCTACAGACATATATATCCACTTTCATCGGTCAGTTTTGGGATAACTTTATTTTTTCAGTGATTGTTTTTGTCTTCTTTGCTCCAATATTCTGGAACGGATTTCATTGGAGTGTATTGCAGTGTACCACGTGTGCGCTGACAGGAGCGGTGGCTGAGCTTATTATGGAAATTATTTTTTCTCCAATAGGATATCGTATTGTGACTAAATGGGAAGCCAATTCTGTTGGAAAAGAGTATCTGGACTATATCGGGAAAGGAACAAAATAGCATGAATATTTTAATCACCGGGACGACACAAGGCATTGGAAAAGCCATTGCGGAATTGTTTTTGAGAGAGAATCATAAGGTCATAGGAATAGACAGACAGGATGCAAGCATCATTCATGAAAACTATACGCATTATACATGCGATGTCCGCGATCGTGACAATCTTCCTGATATAAAGGGGATCAACATTTTAATTAATAATGCAGGAACTCAAAATGAGGATGATATAGATATCAATTTGAAAGCTCTAATTTATATTACTGAAAAATACGGGGTTCAATGTGAGATTAAATCCATATTGAATATCGGATCTGCAAGCGCGCATACGGGTTCTGAATTTCCTGAATACTGCGCCAGCAAGGGTGGTGTTTTGGCGTATACCAAAAATGTGGCAATGCGTATTGCAGCTTTCGGCGCTACCTGCAACAGTTTAGATCCGGGTGGTGTGCTGACGGAACTTAACGAGTGTGTCATAAATGATCCGCAGCTATGGCAGGAGATTATGGATGAAACACCGCTAAAAAAATGGGCAACTCCGGAGGAAATTGCCCAATGGGCATATTTTTTAACGGTTACAAACACCTTTTGCACGGGTCAAAGTATTCTCGTTGACGGTGGTGAGTCTATTAATTATAATTTTGTATGGAAAGAATAACCATATTCAATTTTCTCGTAACCGAACCTTGTTAGCGGCACTGCGTCTCCTCTCATCAGCCTGAGCGGCATAATGTTTTCTGGTTGTATTTACATCCTTATGCCCCAAAACATCGGCTACCAGATAGATATCATTGGATTCCTGGTAAAGAGCTGTACCGTAAGTACTTCGTAATTTGTGCGGGGTGATTTTCTTTAAGGTTGTTACCCTTGAAGCATATTTCTTTACCAGATTCTCAACAGACCGAACAGCGATTCGTTTATTTTGAAGAGACAGGAAAAGAGCATTTTCATGTCCTTCACAAGGAATAATATGCTCTCTTTCAAGCAGGTACTCCCGAAGTGCTGTTTCTACTTCATCTCCAAAATAAATAACTGCCTCATATCCGCCTTTTCGCAGAATTTTAATACCGTTAACATCAAAATTAATGTCTTGCAGGTCCAGACCTACACATTCCGATACACGGATACCGGTTCCAAGAAGCAGAGTTAACAATGCCACATCTCTGACTTTAGTCTTTTTGTGGTATTCTAATTCTTTCTTGGTAAGTTTCGCCCCTTCCTCCACCTGATCAAGAAGCGTTGCAACCTCATTTGGTTCCAGACGTATAATTTCTTTCTCATGCTTTTTAGGCAGAGGTACCAACGCTGCAGGATTCTTCTCTATCATTTCATTCTGATAGAAGTAATTGTAAAAGCTGCGCAGGGATGCCAGTTTCCTTGATTTACCGCGTTCATCGTTAGTTACATCCTTGCCGTCTTTCTGATAGAGAGTAATATATTCCAGGTATTCCTCAATATCCATGCGTGTTAGCTGGTCCAGGAGAGACAGGGGATAATCCTTAATCTCCATCTTGGAACAGATGCTGTTGCGCTCATGGAGAAATTCGAAGAAGAGCCTGATATCATAAGCATAAGCCAGTCTTGTCCTTGCAGACGTATATTCTTCAATACCTCTGAAAAAGGTACGACAGAAGCCCGGCAGGGTATCCAGGACATTGCGGAGCTTTATAATATTTTGTTTGTTTTGTTCATCATGATAGTTATCTGTTTTACTGTTTGCTGCCAAAGTATTCTGACCATCCTTTCAAATTGCCGCTCTGGATTGCAGTGAACATGCGCTCCTTGACACCTGGGTTCTCTAAGTTCAGCTGACGCAGAAGATTTTTAATATATTCCCGTTTGGTGTGTCCGTCAGCAGGGCAAGGGCTTTTTACGACCGGTACGTTATACTTATTGACGAAACCGATGACATCTACTTCATTCATATACATCAATGGCCTGATAACAGTCAGATCCATTCTGTCAAGATAAGTGACGGGAGAGAAAGTATGGAATCGTCCCTCAAAGATCAGAGACATCAGCATTGTCTCAACCACATCGTCTTTATGATGAGCATAGGCTACTTTATTGCAGCCGGCTGCTTTAATTGCATCATTCAGGGCACCTTTTCGCATCTTTGCACATAAGGAGCAGGGATTGCTTTCCTTGCGTTCTTCAAAAATAATACGCCCGATATCGGTATGTACGATTGTATATTCAACACCAAGTTCTTCACAGAGTGCTTTGATTTTATCCAGATTCAGGTTATCAAAGCCTAAATCCACGGTTACTGCATGGATTTCAAAATGTTTGGGATAAAATCGTTTCAGCCCGTGTAAGGCATATAATAAGGTAAGACTGTCCTTACCACCTGAGATGCCAATAGCAATTTTATCGCCTTCTTCAATCATATGATAATCGTCCACAGCCTTGCGGACATAACTTAATACCTGTTGTAATTTCATTTGTTTCCCACCTTGTTTTCTTTGATTGACAATATTTTATCCTTTTTTGTCACAGGACACAATAGGAAAATGAATATTCTTATGAGAATCGGGAATGATTTAACCGTAAGAAATCTGAAAAGAGTACTGACATATAAATTGACAGTTCTCGAAGGAGGCGTAAATGAATTTTAAGGACAGTGTAACCAAAGACAATCTGATGAGGGCATTTGCCGGAGAAAGCCAGGCCAGGAATCGCTATACGTTTGCAGCATCTGCAGCCAAGAAGAATGGCCTGTATGTAGTCAATGCTGTATTTGGATTTACCGCAGATCAGGAGAAGGAACATGCGGAAATATTTTATAACCATTTAAAAGAACTTGCAGGCGAAAATATCTTTATTGATGGCGGTTATCCGGTAGATATTTCCGACAGTATAGAGGAATTACTCAAAAAGGCGCAGCACAACGAATATGAAGAACATGACGATGTATATAAGAATTTTGCTGAAAAAGCAGAGGAAGAAGGTTTTGCGAAGGTAGCTGCTTCTTTTCGAATGATTGCAGAAATTGAGAAGATTCATGGAGACAGATTTGGCTGCTTCGCAAAGCTCATGGAAGAGGGCAAGCTTTTTGTATCAGATACAGAAGTGGAATGGATGTGTTTAAATTGCGGTTACGTTTATAAAGGAACAAAAGCGCCTGCCATTTGTCCGGTATGCAGCCATGATCAGGGATATTTTATCAGATATGAATTAATTTCCACAGAGCGTATCGGTGAACTTTAACATTTTGAAATTTTTAGCATTCTTTAGGCAACCTTTACTTGTTATATTCTCCAAGAAAGTGTATGATAGAGTTATCAAGTTACTAAAGGAAAGGGAGTTCTATGAAATTCAAACTTAATAACAAATACGTTCGTTGGGGATTGACTGCATTTCTGGTAATAGCAGCCAGCATATGTTTTTATTATCTTATTTTCCATATCTCAAATATTCGGACAACTCTTGCTGCCGTGGGAGAGATTTTACTGCCGATTTTGTTTGGACTTGGAACGGCGTATCTTCTTACGCCGGTACTTAATTTTGTTGAAAGAAAAATATTGTTTCCTTTATGTGATAAAATTGGCATCAAAGAGTCTGTAAGGCGCAATAAAATTCTGAGAGGAATTGGTATTCTGATCACCGCATTATTATTTTTCTTCCTGATTTATATTTTGATTGCGATGTTATTGTCCCAGATTGTGCCCAGCATACAGAATATTATTGCTAATTTTGATACTTATCTGAATAACTTTACGGTTTGGCTGAATGAACTTCTGTCTAATAATCCTGAAATTAAGGATTATGTGACAAAGAACATTGACAGGTATTCCAATGAATTGGAACAATGGTTAAATAATGTACTGTTGTCTGCAACAAGTGAAGTGATCAAAACAGTGTCCCTGAGTGTACTTAGTACATTAGGGGTATTATGGGACTTTATCATAGGTTTCATTATTTCTATTTATGTACTTTCCAGCAAAGAGACATTTGCCGGGCAGGCTAAGAAAATAGTATATGCTGTATGTAATCAGGATATAGCCAATGTAGTAATTAATAATTTCAGATTTACGCATAAGACCTTTATCGGTTTTGTAGGCGGTAAAATATTGGACTCCATTATTATCGGGCTTCTGTGCTTTATCGGAACTACCCTGATGAAGACACCTTATGCAGCACTGGTCAGTGTAATTATCGGAGTAACGAATATAATTCCCTTTTTTGGTCCTTTTCTCGGTGCCATTCCTACTGCAATATTAATTTTCGTTGTAGATCCGGTGCACCCGCTGAATTGCGTATATTTTGTTATTTTTATTCTTATACTGCAACAGTTTGACGGAAATATTCTCGGACCTAAGATTCTCGGAAATTCTACAGGAATTACCGGATTTTGGGTTATTTTCTCCATTACCTTGTTCGGTGGACTATTCGGTATCATGGGAATGATAATTGGTGTGCCATTATTTGCAGTTCTTTATGCAATGATCAAATCCTTTATAAATGCATCGCTTCGTAAGAAAAAGATGCCGGAAGAAACCGGAAGGTATGTCAAACTGGGAGCTGTTGATCATAACGGTTTCCATGAATATGATGAAAATAGTGAGTACCAGGCTTGCTCCGGAAATCGTTTTTACAGCAGCGAAGAGGACTTTAGAATTGATGCTGAATCATCTATTGAAAAATCTTTGGATCAGGAAAATATCGATTCTAAAGAAGCAGAGGATGAGAAATAAAAGGAATTAGTGAGGAATATACAAATGAGATTTGTAATTCAGCGTGTACAGCATGCTAGCGTTACTGTAGATGAGGAAAGAATTGGAAATATAGGACACGGATTCCTGGTTCTTATAGGGGTAAGCCAGTCAGATACCAGGGAAATTGCTGATAAAATGATCAAGAAGTTGATCGGACTGAGAATTTTTAAAGATGAAAACGGCAAGACCAACCTGGATCTGAAAAGCGTAAACGGATCCTTATTGCTGGTTTCGCAGTTTACTTTATATGCGGATTGCCGAAAAGGCCACAGACCGTCCTTTATCAATGCCGGATCACCGGTTCTGGCTGAAGAACTATATGAATATATTATTGAAAAGTGCAGACTGGAAGTTCCCATTGTTGAACATGGTTCTTTTGGCGCTGATATGAAAGTAGAACTGTTGAATGATGGGCCCTTTACTGTGATTCTTGATTCGGATGATTTATAGTTCAGATCCTAATACATTATTTGTCGTAATATGTCAAAATAAGCATTTATTTTTTGCAAATTTTATGATAAATTATGATTAGATTCAACAATTGACGAATCAATATCATAGAAGAGGAGAGTAAAATTATGCCAAATCCAACTATTTTATTCACTGTAATACCAATTATTGCCGTAATCGTACTGTTACTGGTTATTTTCATGACCGGCTATGTAAAGGCATCACCGGACACAGCAATTATTATTTCCGGTTTGAGAAAAACACCTAAGGTACTGATTGGAAAAGCCGGAATCAAGATTCCGTTTCTGGAAAGAAAGGATGAATTGAATCTGCAGCTGATTCCTATTGATGTTAAGACATCCAATGCGGTACCCACAGCAGACTACATAAACATTAATGTAGATGCCACTGTCAATGTGAAGATCAGTGACAACGAAGAACGCTTAAAACTGGCTGCACAGAACTTTCTGAATAAGAATTCCGATTATATCGGAAGAGTTGCCAGAGAAGTTCTGGAGGGTAATGTACGTGAAATCGTAGGTAAGATGGCTCTGGAAGAAATGGTATCAGACCGTCAGAAATTTGCTCTTTTAGTAAAAGAAAATGCAGAACCTGACCTTGCTGCAATGGGTCTGGATATCATCAGTTTTAATGTTCAGAACTTCGTGGACGGAAACGGTGTCATCGAGAATCTTGGTGTAGACAATATCGTGAAGATTCAGAAAAATGCCGCAATTTCACGTGCAGAAAGCGAAAAAGAAATTGCCAAGGCTCAGGCAAATGCCAAACGCGAAGCTAATGAAGCTGAAGTAAATGCAGCTTCGGAAATCGCTAAGAAACAGAATGAACTGGATATCCAGAAAGCAGAACTTAAGAAAGCTGCCGATGTGAAACGTGCTGAAGCAGATGCTGCTTACAAGATTCAGGAAGAGGGACAGCGTAAAACGGTTGAAATTACTACAGCAAATGCTAATATTGCCAAGCAGGAAAAGGAAATTCTGTTAAAGCAGAAAGAAGCCGAGGTAATGGAACAGGCTCTGGATGCACAGATCAAGAAAAAGGCGGAAGCTGAAAAATTCGCAAAGCAACAGGAAGCCGATGCACAGCTTTATGAGCGCCAGCGTGAAGCCGAAGCAAGAAAGTTTGAGACTGAAAAAGAAGCTGATGCAATGAAAGCCAAGGCTGAAGCCCAGAAATACACTATGGAACAAGAAGCTGAAGGTATCAGAACTAAAGGTATTGCTGAAGCTGAAGCTATCAGAGCCAAAGCAATTGCCGAAGCTGAAGGTATAGAAAAGAAAGCTGAAGCTATGGCCAAAATGGGTGAAGCTGCTGTGCTTGAAATGTACTTTAAGGCCTTGCCTGAAGTAGTTAAAAATGCTGCAACACCTCTTAATAATGTTGACCGTATCACCATGTACGGTGACGGTAATTCTGCAAAACTTATGAAAGATATTATGGGTACCGTCACTCAGATTACCGATGGACTGAAAGAATCTACCGGCGTAGATTTATCTGCTGTATTATCCGGATTCCTTGGAGGAAAAGTTGCTGCAGGAAATTCCAACATGGAAATTATAGAAACAAGTAAAACAGAAACAACGGATCATAATTTATAATTTACATGAATAGCCGAAAGAATTCAGGTTGCAGGTGGCCTATCGCATTAACTATTCGTTAAAGTTGTCTTTTGCGCATAGTTGCATGTATCTGTAGCCACTACTACTAACAATGAACCAGTTGCTAAACAAGGAATCATCAATCATGCATTTTCCTAAATCAGCAACTGGTTCATTTATACAAAGAAAGGATATTTCACGATTATGGAATTCTTAGAAAACGGGACAAAGAAGGCAGCTGTAACAGCTAATGCTTTTTTGAAGAAAAACAGACATTTGATGAGTGATGAAGAAGCTCATGCATTGAAGCTTCTGATCGCTGCAGCTGTGAAAAATCCGGATGAACAACCTCCTACATGGCACTGCGACACCTATTGCCGTAAAGTCAGACATGTCTCCTGTGAGGGCGAACTTTGTGCGGAAGACGGTGCTTCCGCAACATGTCCATACTTAGATGAAATGCTATATTAGATGAAAAGATTTTATCTCTGATTCGTCTTCGCTTCACTATACCCTAATTTTATCTTAACGAACCAATACCAGCGGATTCTCAACACCATTCATCATGTCATGTACGCCCTTGATGGTCTTTAATGCCATATCATACACTACTTTTCCGGTATAGAAAGCCGTATGAGGTGTGAGAATCACATTGGGGAAGGAACGCAGGATGGCCATCTGACGATTGACAATGGCATCTCCCATCCTGTTGGCATAATACAATCCATCCTCGTGTTCCAGTACGTCCAGTGCTGCATGACCGATTTTCCCGGATTCCACAGCATCGATCAAAGCATCTGTATCAATCAGAGCACCACGGGCCGTATTGATAATAATGACGCCGTCCTTCATCTGCCGGAAAGCATCTGCGTTCAACATATGATGATTGTCGGCTGTGGCCGGTGCATGCAGGGTTATGATATCGCTTTGTGCATACAATTCTTCCAGGCTGACGTACTCAGTCATACCGGAAAGTTCCGGATTGGGATACAGATCATATGAAAGAATGCGGCATCCGAAGGAAGAAAGATGCTTTATCACTGTCTTTCCGATCTGACCTGTACCGATAACGCCTACCGTACAGTCACAGAGGTCTTTTCCCATTTTGCCCTTTAACGTGTAGTCCTGAATTGCTGCTCTGTCCAGAATATGGCAGATATTACGACAGCACATGAACATCAGCATTATGGCGTAATCTGCTACCGTTTCCGGAGCATAGGACACATGGCAGACACCCATTCCCAGCTCTTTAGCGTGAGCCAGGTCGATATGGTCAAAACCGATGGAACGCGTTGCCACATAACGTACACCTACGCTATAAAACAGATCAAGCATGTGTGCTCCCATATCGCAGGGTGTGATACTGATGGCATCATAACCTCTGGCCAGTTCCACATTCTCCGGACTTGGATAATCTGTTGTATAGGAATATTCTGCGCCATATTCTGCACAGATCTTATCATAAAATTCTTTCTCGTCAAATTCCCGCAGGCAATAAGCAAATATTTTCATATCGAATTTCTCCTGTAAATATTCCAAGGGTTAATAATTTTCCCATGTACTTGTAATTGGCATCGAGCCAAAGGATACTTTCTTAAATAATGGCCTTGGTGAAAAAATAAGCAGCCAGCTGTGCTCTGGAACTGAATTCTTCTGTAGCCAACATATTTTTTACTTCGTCCCTGGTATAAAAATGAGCTTCAATCTGTTCATTCTCAGAGGAATGATCCTCAAAATCACCTTCTGCCTCTACAAAAGCAATATAAGTTTTGACATCGGAAATTGCCACAGCAGAATAAGACGGCGGTAAAATATCAAGAAACTTTCTGACCTTCAGTCCTGTTTCTTCGTACAGTTCCCGTTTGATGCACTCTTCTATACTCTCCTGCTCTTCCAGCATTCCCGCACACAGGTTATAGATGAATTTATTCACACCCATACGAAATTCTCTGAGTAAGAGAAGCCTGTCGTCTTTGGTGGCAATGATGGATACGCCGCTGGGCTGGCTCCCGATATCTGAGATGGAATTAAGCTCTTTACGGCTGACGATTTCATACGTTTTTTCTTTCCCGGCTTTGTTCTCATAAGTAAGCTCATAGTTTTTCAGATAACGGCCATCTTTGACCTTTTCCATTTTGATCAACTGCATCCCGGTTAAACCTTTCGCTCGATTTCTTCCGCAAGAGCGGTATATTCTCTTGCACTTCTGCTTCCCGGTTTATAATTGATAACCGGTTTGCTGTTATCCTGTGCCCATTCCACGGAACTGTCCACGTGGACCAGCGAGGAAAAGACATGGATATCTTCCAGTGCTTCCAGAGACTCTTTTGTCTGCTTAAAATAATTCTTCCGTTCATCTACTTTGGTGATGACAATGCCAAGAAGTGACAGGTTCGGTGCCATTTCCTGAGTGGTCTGCAGGAATTCAAACATATTGGCCAGCCCGAATAGTCCCCAGGGACTTGCTTCCACCGGAATAACCAGATAGTCTGAAGCACACAGAAGGTTCATGACCCAACCGCCCAGTGTGGGAGGTGCGTCCATCAGAATGTAATCATAAGTACCGCTTTCCTTCACAGTCTTCAGCAATTTGCGCAGAATAAATTCGCGCTGCCATTTGGTAAAGAGTTCGTATTCAATAGAACTCATCAGCGTAGAGGACGGAATCAGGTCCACGTTCTCATAGGGGGTAGTTACGATGTAATCCTTTAAATCTTTCTGTTCTTTAATGGCCTGATAAAGGTTCCTGCTGCTTTTGGCATATTCCAGCACTTTCTCCTCGTCCAGGAATGAGAGGGACAGGTTTAGCTGCATATCTCCGTCCAGCATCAGTACTTTTTTACCGGCTTTGGCAAGAGCCGCGCCTACATTGGAACAGGTGGTTGATTTTCCGCTGCCGCCTTTATTGTTGGCAAAGCAGATGACTGTGGTGTGTTTCATGGCTTGACCTCTTTTCTGAATTGTTCCGCCAGCGTCTTGTTGACTTTTTTACGGGTGATTTCCATCAGCCCCAAAGGGGTAATATCTATAACAGTGGTCAAAATCTTATCCTGTCTGACCAGTTGTTTCATGTAATTTAAAAGCTGCTCCTCATATGAAGTATCTTCCATATTGATAAAGTCCACCAGGATGATGCCGGACAGATTTCGAAGTCTGATCTGAAGGGCAATTTCCCTTGCGGCTTCCAGATTGATCTGGTAAAAAGATTCTTTAGATGCTTTCCTAAGGTCGTATTTGCCCGAATTTACATCGAAAACGGTAAGGGCTTCTGTGACATCCACAACGAGATATGCTCCCGATTTGAGCCAAATACGGCGCGACAGAGCCTCCTCCATTTTAGAATCCAGCCCATACAGCTTCGATAAAGGATAAGTTTCATCCTCATACCATCTGAAAGGAATCCCTCTCTCTTCAAAATACGCTGCTAAATCATCATGTACGGAAGCCAGGTCAGTGACTGCCTCTTCGTATTCCCGTACAGGAATCTGTTCCAAACAGGCTTCCCAAGGGGATTTGGCAGAGGACAGGCAGGTAAAACAAGTACTGTGAAGCGCTTTGGTAAATAGACCCAGAAACTGCTCTTTCAAGGTATTGATTTCACGTATCAGGAAATCGTCGCCTGCTTCAGAGTCAGCATCTGTCGCAGCGGCTTCTGTTCTGATGACAGCTCCATAAGGAGGCATACCGGGAATTTCAGGAACAGGCCAGTGGAGCCTGTTGTCTGTCATGTTATGTTCGATCAACAGAGACCGGTGTCTGTCCCGCTCCTCCTCAGATAATTTGTTCGAAATCCCTGTCCGCTCCGAACCGGTATTGAAAACGGCATATCTTCCTGTCACGGTTATCACGGCAGTGGCGGCAGCCTGTTTCGTCTTCAGTGCATCCCGCTCGATCTGAACTAACAGTTCATCTCCTTCCAGGATCCGCCCGTCAAAAGTACGATTAGTCAGGAATGGATGTCTGCACTTGGAAAAAGGAAGATAAACAAGTTCCTTGTCTGCGATTTCCACAAAACAGGCATCGATGTTTTTCTGGACTTTCTTTACTTTTCCAAGATAGACCGCCCCCACTTTACCGGCATGATCATCCGGTACGGCAACCTGTAAAAGCCGGTTTTCCCGTATCAGCAAGGCAAGGGGCTTCTCCTGCCATTTGGTCAGAAGCAGTTTTCCCTGGCCTGTGCTGCGCAGTTTTGCATCTTCGCTGTGGTCCGGTTTGGTGAAAATTGCCCTGCTCATGCCTCAGATGCGTCCTCAGCGCAGTTTTCCGGAATATCGCTTCCGATTTCGTCTAAAGGCACCAGCTTAGGAGCCTCTTGTGTGCCGATATTCGTATACACATCTTCTCTGGTGATCAAAAGCGCATTTTCTTTCATTTCTTCGCCGTTTGCGGCCAGGAAGGCTTCGATGACCTTACCCGGTTTTAAATTGCCTGCACTGGAGGCATCGACCAGTATATATATGGCCGGAGTATTCAAAGATTCCGCTGCGTCCGCATCCTGCAGGATACGCATCTCGTAAATGCCGGGACGAATATTTACTTCTTTCACACCTGTCTTCGTTTCTTTGGTTATCATGATTTCCTCTTTGGAAAGAAAATCAGAAAGTTTTGCTGCATAATCAAATTCCGGTGCTCTTCCCTCACGGAAACGAATGGTATAACCAGCCGCTGCCACACTTGCCATGGCGTTACCCGCATGGTCGGGAAGGGCTTTTACGGAAATCACCTCAATACCTGGGGCACTGACACCATTCAGTCTGTTCATCATATCCTGACTGCCGGTAACGGAATTGCATTCGATATCCATATATTCGCCGTTGCTCTCAAGGCCAACACCCAAAGGCGCTGCAAAGGACATGATCTGATGGGGGCTGAAGCCCGTGGTATAAGCTATATCAATTTCAGCCCTGCGCATGGCCTTCTGGAAAAAACGCATCACATCCAGATGACCGATAAAACGAATAGGACCATATTTTATAAATTTAATTCGTACTTTCATCGGTTGCCTCCTCTCTGGGCTCAAAGCAGATACCGCCGCCAAAACGGTTGGCGCCGCAGCCCTGACACTGCTTCTTACAGTTGGGAGAAGTCTTCTCATTCAGTGCTTTCATCCACTCTCTCTTTAAAAACTCCTTGGTTACGCCGCAGTCGATGAAATCCCAGGGGAAGATTTCATCCAGACTACGTTCCCTGGTATTGTAAAAATCAATGGTCAGACCGCATTCCTCGAAAGCCTCCAGCCATTTGTCGTTGTGGAAATATTCACTCCAGGCATCATAGAAGCAGCCCTTTTCATACACCTTTAAAAGTACCTTGGACAGTCTTCTGTCGCCTCTTGCCAGGACACCTTCCAGGACACTTGCATCTGCTTCATGCCAGTTGTATTTGATGCTCTTCTGGTTAAGCTGTTCGGTAATGGCTTTCTTGGTCTGATAAGCCTTGTCCAGGAATTCTTCTTTTGTACACTGTCTGGCCCACTGAAACGGAGTAAAGGGCTTTGGTATAAAGAAAGAGGTACTGGTAACGATCTGTACCTTACCATTCTTACGTTCCTCCTTGGGCACGGTATCGAAGAAGGTAGCCGCAATCTTATTGGAAAGCTCTGCTATGCCTCTGATATCTTCCTCTGTCTCGGTAGGAAGTCCCAACATAAAATATAATTTCACTCTGGTCCAGCCGCCTTTGAAAGCAAGTTCGGAGCCTTTTAAAATCACTTCTTCAGTCAGTCCCTTATTGATGACATCTCTGAGTCTCTGGCTTCCTGCTTCCGGCGCGAAGGTCAGACTGGACTTACGCACATCCTGAACCTTACTCATCACATCCAAAGAAAAGGCATCGATTCTTAAGGAAGGCAAAGAAATATTTATGTGCTTCTTACTGCATTCCTCAATCAGGAAATCAATAAGCTCCGGAAGCTGGCTGTAGTCACTGGAACTCAAGGAGCTTAAAGAGATCTCCTCATGACCTGTATTTTTCAGCATTTCCAGTGCATAGTTTTTCAGTACCTCCGCATCTCGTTCTCTTACAGGTCTGTAGAGCTGCCCCGCCTGACAGAAACGGCAGCCGCGGATACAGCCTCTCTGAATCTCCAGAACAACACGGTCCTGAGTCACCTTGATATATGGCACCACAGGCTTCATGGGATAATAAGTATTGGTCACATCCATGACGATTTCTTTTTGAATGGTAGCCGGAATTCCTTCCTCCTTAGGAGTAAAGGCAGCTATGGTGCCGTCTTCCTTATAGGTAACCTCATAAAACTGCGGTACATAGATTCCGGGAAGCTCGGCCGCAAGGCGCAGGAATTCCTTTCTGCTTTTCCCATCTTCCTTACACTGCTTGTAAAGCGTGATCAATGCTTCATATTGCGTCTCACCTTCTCCGATGTAGAACATGTCAAAGAAGTCTGCAATAGGTTCAGGATTGTAGGTGCAGGGACCGCCGCCGATGACAATAGGCATGTCCTCACCTCTTTCACAGGCAAGCAGCGGAATCCGGGCCAGATCCAGCACCTGCAGAATATTGGTGTAACACATTTCGTACTGGATAGTGATCCCAAGAAAATCAAATTCTTTGATTGGCTCCTGGGATTCCAGTGCAAACAGTGGAATCTTCTCTTCCCGCATAATGGCATCTAAATCCAGCCACGGCGAATAGACACGCTCACACCATACATCTTCCATGGAATTAAGCATGTCATAAAGTATTTGTATGCCCAGATGAGACATGCCGATTTCGTAAACGTCCGGGAAACACATGGCAAAGCGGACATTGACTTTGGACTTATCCTTGACTACCGCGTTTACCTCGTTTCCGATGTAACGGGCAGGTTTTTCAACTTTCATTAAAATGTCGTCAGACAACATCAATTTGTTCATAGCAAAACCTTTCGTACTTTTCTTTTTTATGGCAAATATCAGCCTGTCATAATAGTATACTGGATTTCGAAAGGAAATGCAAATTTATTTCCATCCTTATTCTTCCTCCAGCACATCAAAAGCAGTACCACAGGCCCAGGGACTTCCGATATCGCAGCGGCCGTGGTGGTATTGCCTGGTATTATTTCCCTGCGCCACCGCGTCCGATACCTCTATTTTCAGGCGAGAGGTATCAGAGCGGCCAAACTCCTCCAGGATTGCAAGAATATTGTCAATGTCATCCTCCATTTTGGGTTTCATGGATCCATTCCTCCAATTGTTTATAATAATCATTTTCTATGATGTGAAAAACTTCTGAGGTACTGACTCCCAGAAAAGGGCTGTCATTCCTGTCTAATAGAATGAACAGCACCAGTAGCACAAGGGCTGCAAGCAGGCGGATACCGAATAAGCTTCGTCCCTTGGGAGCTGCTGCAGGATCTTCTATAGCAGGATCAGGAATATCAGCACTGAATGAATGATAATCGCCTGTACGGCCGTATAGGATCCGTTCCCGGGCCATCAGGTCTGACTGATCCCGGCTGTGCTGGGATCGCACCTGCCTGATCAGCTGCAGCTTCTGTTCTGTGGATATGTTACTCATAATGTTTACATACTTTCTTCATTTTACCACATCATATGCAATTGGGGAATAGGGATAGAACATCTAAATAGCGCAAATACACATTAGAAGAAGTCTCTGAAATGGTGGGTTACGCCAATGTCCGGGCATTCCGCAGAGCATTTGTAAAAATCACCGGCGATATCCCCAGTAAGTTTTAAATATAACAGGAAATGACCAACTTAGTCAATATTGACTGAGTTGGTCGTTTCACTATATAGCATCAAACTCTTATATTAATGTTTAAAATTAACAGGTTATATTAACGATTTGCTAATTCCGTAGTAATCTCCTCCCATGTTACGTCCTTCTCTGCCATCAGGACCATCATGTGATACAGGAAATCACTGATTTCGTATTTTACTTCATTTGCATTGGGATTCTTAGCGGCAATCACGATTTCTGTAGCCTCTTCTCCCAGCTTCTTTAATATCTTATCGATCCCCTTATCAAACAGATAATTGGTATAAGAGCCTTCCTTGGGATGAATCTTACGATCCTTAATAACATCGAAGACTTCTTCAAATACTTTTAACGGGTTGGCAGCCTCTTCGTAGTCTTTCTTTACGATTTCGTTGAAGAAACAGCTTCTTGCACCGGTATGGCAGGCAGCACCTACCTGAGATACTTTTGCAAGGATGGTATCCATATCACAGTCAGCTGATAAGGATTTCACATACTGGAAATGCCCGCTGGTCTCCCCTTTCAGCCAGAGCTGTTTCCTGCTTCGGCTGTAATAAGTCATTTTACCTGTCCTGAGGGTAGTTTCATATGCTTCTTCATTCATATAGGCCATCATCAAAACCTCTGAGGTCTTGTAATCCTGGACGATGACCGGCACCATACCGTCACTGTTCAGCTTGAAATCCGACCATGCAAAGGCCGGTGTCAGCGTCTCTACAGGAATTCCATTTTCGGTGCAAAGGTCTTTCAGATTCAGGATCTCTTTTACATTATCATTGATGGTATTACCTGTAATGCCGCATACTTGTTCATTTCCGAAAATCTCCAGAAGCTTATTTAAGGAGATATTTCTGATCTGCACATAAAAAGGAAGCTCACATACCTGTATGGTCTCACGGATCTGATGAGGATTCAGCAAGATCATAGAAGAAATATATTGATCAATTAAATCTTTTTTCTCTGCAAGTATTGCAGGATCACTAAAGGATACCAGCAGCTTTTCTTTCCCGAATTTCAGAGAGACTTCCTGAGTAATTTCAATATTGGAAGCCTTCTCATAGTCAAGAACAGCTTTTTTACAGCCGGTATAAAGGATTTTCTTAATATCTTCCATCCTTTTTACATTACCTGCTCCAATGACATCTACTTCTACAGCAGCACAGATTTCCTTCATGATATCGAGTGCTTCCTCGTGAAGCGCATCATCATTTGATACGGTAAGCTCTTCCTTAGAATCCTCTGCCAAAGCGCTTTCACCGTCTGCCGCCGCAATATCAGACATATCAAACACGATCATCTCGTCCGCATTATTTTCACTGTAATATCTTGCAAGTCTTACCGGGTCGGTGTCAACAATGCTCTTATCCTGCAAACTGCGGACTGCGCGACCACGATAAAGATAGATACAGGGTACAAATTTCCTGTTCATCGTCCCATCCCTTTCATCCGTAAAATATCCATTAAAGCGTTCCTTTGGTGCTTAAAACCCCTGTGATTCTCTCATCCATTCCGGTAGCCTGATCCAGTGCCTTGGCAAAAGCCTTGAACATGGCTTCGATCATATGATGGGCATTGTCTCCCGACAACATCCTGATATGCAGGTTCATACCAGCGCTGTAAGATACCGCATAAAAGAACTCCTTCACAAGCTCGGTATCCAGTCCGCCCACTCTCTCAACCGGGAATTCACAGTCAAATACAAAATAAGGTCTTCCGCACAGATCTACCGCGCAAAGGGCCAGGGAATCATCCATGGGCAGCACAAAATACCCATACCTGCGGATTCCTTTCTTATCTCCAATCGCTTCCTTGATTGCCTGACCCAACACGATTCCGGCATCCTCCACTGTATGATGCCCGTCTACCTGCAGATCTCCGTCAATCTTACACTCCAGATCGAAGAATCCATGTTTTGCAAACCCTTCCAGCATATGATCAAAGAATCCGATCCCGGTTTTGATATCAGCTTGGCCGGAACCATCGATATTGAGCGCCATCTTTATATCCGTCTCTTTTGTCTTTCTATCTACCAAAGCTCTACGCTCCATATGATATTCCTCCCCGAATTACTTTTCTTCAAATCTCACTTTAATACTGTTAGCATGGGCAGTGAGGCCTTCGCTTTCTGCAAAAAGCTCAATTTCCTTGTGAATCTGCTGTAACGCTTCTTTCGAATAGGAAATTATACTGCTCTTCTTAATAAAGTCATCCACATTTACCGGTGAAAAGAACTTGGCGGTGCCATTGGTAGGCAGGATATGGTTCGGTCCTGCGAAGTAATCTCCCAAAGGCTCGGATGCATGTTCTCCCAGGAAAATAGCGCCTGCATTGCGGATCTTAGTCATCACATCAAAGGGATTGCGTGTTAAGATCTCCAGATGCTCGGATGCAATCTCATTGGCGGTTTCAATGGCCTGGTTCATATCCTCAGCCAGCAATATATAGCCGTAATTGTCCAGAGACTTCTGAATAATAGCGCTTCTGGAAAGTTCTGCTGTGAAAATATCCACCTGTTCGGATACCTTTTCTGCCAGTTCTTTGGAGGTAGTAATCAGGATAGCGCTGGCCAGCTCATCATGCTCTGCCTGAGATAACAGATCGGCAGCCACGTATCTGGGATTAGCCGTCTCATCAGCCAGGACCAGTATTTCACTGGGACCGGCGATGGAATCAATGCTGACATAGCCGTATACAGCCTTTTTAGCCAGTGCAACGAAGATATTGCCGGGACCGGTGATCTTGTCAACCTTGGGAACCGATTCCGTACCGAAAGCCATAGCCGCAATGGCCTGGGCACCACCCACTTTATAGATAACATCAACACCTGCAATATCAGCAGCTACCAGAGTTCCGGGATTTACTTTGCCGTTTGCTCCGGGAGGTGTTGTCATGATGATCTTGTTCACACCTGCAACCTTAGCAGGAACCACATTCATCAGTACGCTGGAAGGATAGGCAGCTTTTCCGCCGGGAACATATACGCCCGCTTTTTCAATAGGGGTAATTTTCATGCCCAGAATGGTACCGTCTTCTCTGGAGGTAAACCAGCTGTTACGAAGCTGTTTCTCATGGAAAGCGCGGATATTTGCTGCACTGTGGCGGATCACCTCCACCAGCTTCTCATCCATTGCCTGATAAGCTTCTTCGATTTCCTCACGAGTAACCACGATGTTATCCGCATTCAGTTCAAATTTATCGAACTTTAAAGTATACTCAAAAAGAGCCTTATCGCCGTTTTGCTTCACATTCTCGATAATATCATTGACAGTGGACTCATACTGCCCATAGTTGTTAGGGCTTCTCTTTAACAGGTCGTTCAGGACATTTTTGCGGGTGTCCTGAGACAGTGAAATGATTCTCATAGGTTTCTACCTCTTTTCTCTGTTTCTATTGTAAATGAATCATAATATTTGTCTGAAAAAATCTTGAAAGCCTTCATATCCTACCAGATCATCTGCATTGTTTTCCTGCAGTTCATAGTAATACTTGCCGGAAGCAATCTCCTTTGATATGCTGTCCAGCGGAAAACCGGGGTGAAGATACGGATATGGCTTCGCGGTAATGAGAAAACGCTTACTGGCCAGGCTTTCGTCCATGGATTCATATATATGGGTCTCATCCATAATCAAACAGATTGCATTGCGATACCTCGCAGTGATATCACCATATTTTAACGCAAGACCGCTATAATAGGCAAG
Organism: Acetatifactor sp.; assembly: GCA_045124375.1. Taxonomy (GTDB): domain Bacteria; phylum Bacillota; class Clostridia; order Lachnospirales; family Lachnospiraceae; genus Acetatifactor. Next base: position 30,729 of record JBGVLR010000139.1, on the reverse strand, counting down.
CATTTCTTCATCACTTAAGTATTTTCCGGAAAAGGTCCGCACATGGATACCGGGCTGCAGTTCTTCCGGCAGGCCTTCCAGATATAGACCGGAGTCGCAGGAAAAAACGGGCATCTTATAATGTTCATAATATACACGAGCCTTGCATTTTGCATTTTCAAGCTGTGAATTACCGTCTTCTATGGCTTCCGGAATCTCACCGGGCAGATCCTTTAACCCCAGTAAATGAATCCCCAGAGGCTTCAGACAGTTTCGCATGGCAGATAATTTAGCCGGATTGGTTGTTCCATATAATAAGGTCATCATAGATATGTGCTCCTATTTCTGTTCCAGTCTGCTGCGGATATCCGTGATCAGCTTCTTAATGCGTTCCGTCTCCATCTGCATGCTGACAGGATTGACAATCATTCTGGCGGAAAGGGGACATACCTCCTCTAATACCTCCAGTCCGTTCTCACGAAGAGTGGAACCGGTTTCCACGATATCCACGATCACATCAGATAACTCAACCAGCGGTCCTAATTCCACAGAACCGTTCAGCTTGATGATATCTACAGTCTGATGCTTTTTATTATAAAAATAATCCTTGGCAATATTAGGGTACTTACTGGCTACGCGGATTCTCTCATGATGCTTTAAAAGTTCACGGGCGGAAGCCGGTCCGCACACGCACATCCGGCATTTCCCGAAGCCCAGATCCAGCACTTCATATACGTTACGGTTTTCTTCCATGATGGTATCTCTGCCCACCACGCCGATGTCCGCCACACCATACTCTACATAGGTTGGCACATCCGGCCCTTTTGACAGGAAAAATCGAAGCTTCAGGTCTTCATTTACAAAAATCAACTTTCTGGAATTCTTATCTTTCATTTCTTCGCAGGTAATACCGATTTCTTCCAGAAGTTCCAGTGTTTTATTGGCAAGTCTGCCTTTTCCCAGGGCAAACGTTAAATATCTGTCTTCACTCATTTTATCAGTTTCCTTTCCGAACCAGTTCTACAGCGATGCCCTGACGCCGAAGGACCATAGCCTGGGCCAGCTTTTCTGAAAAGTCTGATTCCGTGTAATGAATCTTCTGCTTCTCGGCAGAAAGAGGAATATCTACTTTCTGTCTCGACAATGCTTCCAACAAGTCATCAATCACGATGACGAATCCAACCGCCGGTGCATCCTTTCCAAACTGGTTCAGCAGATTATCATAGCGTCCGCCCTTTACAAGAGCATTTCCGATCCCGTAAGTATATGCCTTGAAAATAATGCCTGTATAATAATGGTATTTACTCAGCATTCCAAGATCAAAGGATACATATTGATCCACGCCGTAAAGCTTTAACACCTCTCTCAACTGTTCCAGTCGCTCAATTGCCCTGATAGATCTTTCATTGGTCACCAGTTTCTTTGCCTCGGAAAGAGAGTTCATTTCTCCGAAAATATCAGCTACTTTTAACAAAATCTCCCGATAAGAATCTTTAACATTGCGCTCGGAAAGGAGTTCCTGAGCCGCAAAATAATTCTTACCGGATATGTATTCTCTCAGTTCATTTTCCGTTTCTGCGTCCAGCCCTGCTTCCTCGCACAGTCCTTTAAAATACTCCACCTGTCCGATGCTGACCTGAAACTTCTCAAGACCTGTATTCTTCAGCGCTTCAATCACCATGCTGATCAACTCGGCATCTGCCTCCACAGAGTCATCATTGATCAATTCTGCTCCCATCTGCGTCACTTCTTTCAACTTTCCCTGCAGATTAGAAGTATTGGTAAACGTATTGCCCACATAACAAAATCTTAAAGGATACTGATCCTCCATGAAATACTTTGCCGCACACCTTGCAATAGACGGTGTGAAATCCGGCCGGAGAACTAATGTATTCCCTTCTTTATCAAAGAACTTATAAAGCTCCTTACTGGGTGTGGTTCCGATTTCCTTGGAAAATACATCAAAAAACTCAAACGTAGGCGTCTGAATCGCCTCATACCCATAACTGCCTATCACATCGCGAAGCTTCTCCTCCACCAGAAGCTTCCTCTCAAATTCCTTCCCATAAATATCCCGCACTCCCTCCGGAGTATGCAACAACTTCTTACTCATCCCAGCCAAAACCTCCATTTTCCATTCCGCCTAACTCCCCCCGTATTAACTCATATATCCTTACTAATACCATCCTCTTCTATCCATCAAGCTTACCCTTTTCTGGTTTATAATGCTTTATCACATTAACGTGCTACCATGCTACCATGCAAAAGTCTTAAACAAGTATACCCAACTCCCCAGCATATGTCAAGCAAAATCTTTCGTTATATGCGCCCAAATAGCTGCAAAGCATATATGGCATTGTTACCATTCATAGATTGTCGCAACCAGCTGCCGGACACGGGGAATGAAAATCCGGACCCTATAAAAACGCCGGTCCTTGGGCTCGGTCCTTTCGAGCCCTAGTACCGCTGCGTTTTTAACGGAGCGAAAGCGCGTCCGGATTTCCATTCCCCGTGCCCGACAGCGTCCCTTGCAACAATCCATGAATAGCAAACTCTCTCAAACTCTATCGTCCAGGTCCTTCTGCAGCATATCTAAATATGGCACCAGCACCCCATGTTTCTTAGGCAGCACATACTCCGGATTCAGTTCCTCATACCGAAAGCTCTTCCTGCCGCCCTCTTTGGCCCTGTCCCAGAAGAAACGCAGCATTTCATATGGAAGATAATAAAGCACATCTTTATGCGTATAAAATATTAAAAAGAAAGCAATTCCGCCCTGCTTTTCAAATTTTCCCATGAAATCCACCTGATGTTCGTGGATATTCTGAAGTGCGAACGTATCAGAAGCACATTCCTTGGCATCAAAGCACACCGGCAGTCCCTGTACGGCGCCGATATAGTCTACCGTACTCTTTTGTTCGAAATAGGCAAGTGTAATATGACGATGCTCCTTATCCATCTTCATAGGTGTGATGGGGGTCGGTACTTTCTGAATCAGGGCCAGGCCGTTTTCGGCATATTTCTCGTTGGTGCGGTTAATCATATCCTCTAAGGTGGAACCTCTCAGTCCCCGCGAGTTCCAGGTAGCCATTATGATTCCTCCAGATGACATTCTTTCAGGATTCCGGAAAACTGTCTGGGAAGAGGTGCCAGGATTTCTTTTCCGCTCAATTCTGACAGTGCACCTTCCGTCTTAGGAAATTCCAGGCGATATGCATGAAGGAGCTGTGCCGATAAACCAAATTTTTCTTTAAAAATATCATTCACGTTTCGTTTGCCGTACTTATAATCTCCAATAAGAGAATGTCCTGCAGCACCAAGATGCGCACGTATCTGGTGAGTTTTACCGGTAATCAGTTCCACTTCCAGATAAGTAAGTGTGCCTGCGGCCGGGTGATTCCCCTTTTCCAGAGGACGATAAGCGGTTCTAATACTGTCAGCATCGGGATATTCTTTTAATTGTGTGTCCGATGCAGAGAAAATCTGTACCTTGTTGTTTTTCTCATTTTTTACCAGATAACCGTCAATCTGAGTTTCTTTTGTCACTGCTCCATTTACAATAGTACGGTAAAATTTTCGCACCTTACGGTCATGTATCATGCGTGACAAAGCCTGGCTTCCGGCCAAAGACTTGCCGCACAGCACCAGGCCGCTGGTGTTGCGGTCCAGTCTGTTACAAACGGATGGTTTGAAAGAATGAAGTTCTTCCGGTGTAATGCTTCCGGAAGCAATCAGATAGCCGATCATCCACTCATTCAGGCTAAGGTCGCTGTCACTGGCCTTCTGCGTCAGTATGCCTGCAGGTTTATCCAGAATCAATACATTGGCATCCTCGTAGATTACTTTGATTCCTTTCAGTCGCTTATAAGCATTCTCATACTGATTCATCTGAAGTTTTGCAGCAGATGTCTGAGATGCATGGGGCGCCTGAGATACATGGGACGCCCGAACATCCTTAGCGGAAAGCCCCGTCTTTTGTACAGGTTCTTTCTGTTGCACCGGAATACCTGTAAACTTCTCAAGGGTTTCATCGGCAAAAAAAATCTTTACCTCGTCCCCTTCCTGCAACATCTCTTTTCCTTCTGCTTTCTTCCCATTCAGCGTAATGTTCTTTTTACGAAGCATCTTATATAGAAAGCTTGTCTGCGCCTGGGGCATATATTTATGAAGAAATTTATCAAACCGCTGCCCCGCCTGATTGGGGCCGATGATAATAGACTGCATTCTATCACCTCATTATAAGGAAACACTTTTCAGTGTATTTATAATACTTTCATTCAGTGTTTCTTCCGTATCAAGTTCTTTTAATTGCTCTAATCTGTCAGTGTACTTTTTCATATCACTGAAAATCTTAACAGTAGTGCCCTTGATATTATCTTTCTTCAGGATTTGATCAATATGACTGTAAAAAGATTTTTCATCAAACTTATTATCCTGGGTATAACCAACGATCGTATTTCCCTTAACAGCAAAATGACCTATGTTATAGTTTTTTTCGTAAGAGGTAAATACCATATCATAAAGAACGGACAGACCTTCACTGTGTTTCTCGATTGCCTGTGCAGCATCTTCGGACAGACTCTTGTAACGAAGAAACATGATCATCTCAACTGTGCTTTTACTGGCAGGCAGACATCCCAACACAGCGACAATAGTAAGCAGATTCACCTTTGTGCCCGTGGTAATCCATCCGGCTGCAAACAGACTCAAGGAGATTCCAAAATAAATAATTGTGCGGACTATTTCATATTTCTTCTGTGTATTCAGATAGTTTTTAGTTCCTTTGAAGGAATCATAAGAAAACATTCTGCTTATCTTCATAGTAATATCATTCCCTTTCCTTTAAAAATTCCATAACCCCCAATATGATTTGATGAGGTACACATTTAGTCATTACATGAAATGCCTGAATGGGCAGACTGCATACAGACATGGGACGTTTATAATAAGAATCACGGATAGCCTGTTCTACAACCCGTCCTGCGCTGACCATAGTATATTTTTTCAGTGCAAGTGTCTTACCTGTTTTCTCTGCGGTCTCAAAAAATGGGGTGTCCACAGGCCCGGGACAGACACTTGTCACATAGATTTCTTTTTGTTTCAATTCCTCCCCAAGTGCCCTGGAAAAGCTTAAAACATAAGACTTTGTAGCTGCATAGACTGCAAAATAAGGCTGGGGAAGGAATGCTGCACTGGATGCTAACTGTATGATCCTGCTTCCTTTTGCCATATAAGGCAGACACCGATAAGTGATATGCGTCAATGCTTCGCAGTTTACACGGATCATGCCAAGCTGCCCGTCCGGTCCATCTTCAAAAGCTGCATCTTCCTCAAAAGCCTTATCAGATGACTTGTCAGATGGTCCAAAGGCTCCCATCAGCCCATAACCGGCGCAATTGACCAGCATCCTGATACAGGCATTCCGGTCATCCAGTGTATCGGTCAAACGTTCTAACTGTGCTTCCTTGGTAATATCCATTGCTAAGATTCTGGTTTTGTGCTGCAGGGACGCAGCTACTTCTGCCAGCTTATCTTTTCTTCTGGAAATCAGCCATATCTCATCTATATTTGTAAAATGAGGATCTAACTGCATGGCAAACTCTCTGCCGATGCCGGATGAAGCCCCTGTTATCAGAATAATGTTTTTTCGCATATTACTATCCTTTCCGAATATAACAGAATCACTTTATTTCTTTCTATGAACATTTCTAATTGTGCTCTTTTTTCTGGCAGCCGACTGCTTACCTGACGACTGCTTACCGGATTGTCGTCTGTCGGATTGTTGTCTGCCGGATAGCAGTTTGCCTGATTGCCTATCAGAAACATTCTGACCTCCGGCACGTTCTGCTGCCAGCTTCCTTGGCCGAATCAGGCATTTCTTATCAAAACCGATCAGGTCGGTCCGTCCCGCCGTTGTCAGAGCTTCATAGACAAGGTCGTAGTTCTTAGGATTACGATACTGTATCAGAGCACGCTGCATGGCCTTTTCGTGAGGATTACGGCACACATATACCGGCTTCATATCCCTTGGGTCTAATCCGGTATAATACATCACCGTGGATATGGTAGAGGGTGTTGGATAGAAATCCTGTACCTGCTCCGGCATATATCCCAGATCACGGAGATATTCCGCAAGCTCGATGGCTTCCTTTAAGGTGGAACCCGGATGGGAAGACATCAGATATGGCACCAGGAACTGATTCTTTCCAAGCTTCTGATTCAGTTTCTTATATTTGGCTACAAATCGCTCATATACTTCGTTGGCCGGCTTTCCCATTCGAGTCAGTACCGCATCGGAAATATGCTCCGGCGCCACTTTTAACTGTCCGCTGACATGATGCTCTACCAGTTCTTTAAAGAAAGTATCATCAGGATCGGCAAGCAGATAATCAAAACGGATTCCGGAACGGATAAATACCTTTTTTACTCCGGGAAGATCCCGCAGCTTCCGTAAAAGCGCCAGATAATCTGAGTGGTCCGCTTTCATATTTTTACAAGGGATGGGGAAAAGGCACTGCCTGTTTTTACACACACCATGAGTCAACTGCTTCTCACAGGAAGGCTGACGGAAATTAGCTGTAGGACCGCCTACATCATGGATATAGCCTTTGAACTCAGGGTCCTGAGTCAACAGTTTGGCTTCTTCCAGAATGGACTCGTGGCTCCGCACCTGAATCGTCCTGCCCTGATGGAAAGTCAACGCACAGAAGCTGCAGCCTCCAAAACAGCCTCTGTTGCTGATTAGGGAAAATTTAATCTCTGCAATTGCAGGGACACCGCCTTTGGCCTCGTAAGAAGGATGATAAGTACGCATATAGGGAAGCGCATAGACATCATCCATTTCCTGAGTGGAAAGAGGAGGCTGGGGCGGATTCTGGACCACATAAATTTTATTGGGATAAGGCTCTACCAACGGCTTACCGGTACAGCAATCCGTATTCTGATACTGAATGGAAAAGCTTTTGGCGTAGAGACTCTTGTCTTCTTTCATTTCTTCATAAGAAGGCAGCATCACAGCGTCATAGATGCCCTCAATGTCTTTCGTCTTATAGACGGTACCGGGAATGAAAGTAATATCTTTCACCGCAATACCGTTATTCAACGCGTCTGCAATCTCCACGATGGACTTTTCTCCCATACCATAAGAGATCAGATCTGCCTGACTGTCAAGCAAGATTGAACGCTTGAAGCTGTCGCTCCAATAATCATAATGGGCCATTCTTCTCAGGCTGGCTTCAATACCTCCGATGATAATCGGCACATCACGGTAAGTACGCCGAATCAGATTACCGTATACGGAAGTGGCATGATCCGGGCGTTTTCCCATTTCTCCACCGGGGGTATAGGCATCTGCAGCACGTCTTTTCTTTGACACAGAGTAATGATTGACACAGCTGTCCATATTACCGGCGGAAATCAGAAAGGCAAGCCTTGGTTTTCCCAGAATCGCAATACTGGCATCATCCTTCCAGTCCGGCTGGGAGATAATTCCAACACTGTATCCGTGTGCCTCCAGAATTCTGCTGATAATGGCATGTCCAAAAGAGGGATGATCCACATAGGCATCCCCTATCACATACACAAAATCAAACTGCTCAATTCCCCGTTCTTCCATATCCTGTTTTGATATAGGTAAAAATCCGTTACTCATTCCACAATCCTCTGAAATCCATGATATAATAATCTGCCAACGCTTCCTTTTCGGCTTTGTCAGCGATGGAATAGTCATCATCTACGGCACATACGCGCATTCCCGCACTTTTTCCCGCCTGAATACCTGGTATAATATCTTCAAATACCAGACAGTTTTCCGGCTTCACAGATAATTGTTCTGCTACCGCCAGATAAATATCGGGAAAAGGTTTCCCATGGGCAACGTCACAGCCCGTCATAATACATTGGAATGTATTGTGAAACCCGTGCACATCTGCAATATTTTCCACTAATTCTCTGGAATTGCTGGTGGCAATGCCAAGCAGAATACCTCTGTCACGGCAGCCACTCAGAAAGTCTGCAACGCCTTCCTTTAGAGGAACTTCATGCAAATATTTATCCCATGCCATACGATTCCAGTCTTCTTTCATCTGTTCGATGGAATCCGGGATGTTAAAATGTTCTTTAAAATAAACGGCTGTTTCCGAAAAGCTCATGCCTTCTATCTCACGCTGCAGATTCTCCGGAAGCGGTATGCCGAATTTCCCCAGATATTCAATATCAATGTCACGCCACATCCACATAGAATCCACAAGGGAACCATCCAGATCAAAAATGACTGCTTTGATATCATTTAACATTTCATGCGCCATGTAAGATACTCCTTTTATGCTTTCTTTTGGAGAATTGTTACCTCTTCATGAGTCAATTCCCGAAACTCACCGGGCTGCAGATCGTCAGGAAGTGTCAACGGTCCGAAAGAAATCCGTTTCAGGGAAAGTACCTCGTTATCGACTTCTTTCAGCATACGTTTGACCTGATGGAAGCGTCCCTCGTGAATAGTCAAAATAATATAAGAATCATCAAGAATCTGCACTTTTGCAGGAAGTGTCAACTCCTCATCGCCGATGTCTACTCCCTCTGAAAGCTTTTGAACTGCTTCAGCATTAAGCGGACAGGCAATCTGCACCAGATAAGACTTATCTACATGCTTTTTTGGAGAGAGCAGTCTGTGTGCCAATTCTCCGTCATTTGTGATAAGCAATAAGCCTGTTGTATCCTTATCCAGTCTGCCGACAGGGAAAAGCTCCTTGTCATTTACATTTTTTAAAAGGGACATCACTGTATCCGCAGTGTTATCCACTGTTGCAGAAACAACTCCTGCCGGCTTATGAAGCATATAATAAGCAAATCTGCGATAGCCGCACAGCTCTCCGCGAAAAGCGATAGAATCTTTATTCTCGTCAACTTTACAATCTGCTTTTTTCATGACCTGACCATTGACAGTTACCTGACCCATACGAATAAAGTCTTTCACCTGACTTCTTGTGCCAATATTACAATCACATAAAAATTTGTCCAGACGTACCATAATTTTTCTCATTTCCTCATATATTGTTATGAAGTTACAATCCGGTGAAAGACCGATTTGTAACGTATGATCAATGCCGGGAGCACAATATGACAGAAAAATCATTCCATTCTAAACTGCGTCAGATCATTTATACCATATTCTTTCTCCTGATGACGGTTCTGATACTGACCAATTCCCAGAAAAGCCTTTATTTTGCACTAAACGGCCTGAATCTGTGGTTCAGTAAAATGATCCCGACACTTCTGCCCTTTATGATTCTTTCCGGAATCATGATAAGACTGAATCTGACAGAAAATTTTGCAGTCATTCTGCATCCTGTCTTCTATCCTTCCTTTCGTGTCAGGAAAAATGTTACGTATGCCATGATCATGGGGTTCTTGTGCGGCTTTCCCATGGGTGCCAGAGTAACCGGCGATCTTCTTGACCGTAACTTGATTTCCAAAAGAGAAGCAGAATATTTACTTGCATTTTGCAACAATATCGGCCCGGTTTATTTTACAGGCTTTGTGCTTCCTTTATTGAACAGGCAGCTTGTCTGGCCTTATCTTGCAGGTATGTACGGCTTGCCTCTTTTATATGGTCTGATACTGCGGTATACGACATTTAAGGATATCGCAGCGTTTTCTGAGTGCACGATGGAGAGCAGACGAGAATCTCATACCGCCCTGACCCTTCTTTCACAAATAGATGATGCGATTACTTCTTCTGTTCAGAATATCCTGATGTTGGGCGGATATATGATTCTGTTCAACCTGTTCCAGCTGATCCCGGAAGTATTGTCAGATCTGCTCATACCATATCTTTCTTCATCTGCCGCCATTTGTATTAAAAAAATTTCGCTGATGCTGGCCCCCATTTTGGAAATCACAGGCGGACTGGGTCTGCTTAAGAACAGTATGCCGCTTTGGTCGCTTTTGGTACTGCCTTTTGGGGGATTGTCATGCATCGCACAGACTTACAGCACTATCAGGCACAGCGGCTTAGACATCAACGACTACATAAGGCATAAATTAATCCTTACCGGAATCACTGTTATTTACTATGCTCTCTGGCGATTACTCTTTCCAAACAGTTTCCTGATATGAAATAAGGCAGCCTTATTAGACCAGCTTTTAAACCGGTCTAATCCAGCAGCCTGTACCATCTGTCTGTTCAGCTGTCAACATAGAGATTTCTGCAAAGTCTCTTTTCATGTACCTACAGCACATCCAAATCAGCAGCAGAATCTTCTTCCGTCGCGCCTTCATCAATTGTTTCTGTATTCTCCGGATGAAGTTCGCTTCTGTTGGACTGAATGATCTCCTGATACTGATTCAGGGAACCAAGCAGGTTATCGTAATGAGTCGCAGCAGTCTGGCTTGCAGAAGTAATCACATTCTCCAGGTGAGCCAGCATATCATCCATATACTGCATTGCGGCTGACTTTAAGGCATTGGCTTCCATGGTAGCATTGTCCAGAATAGCCTGTGCCTGCGCGGTGGCATCACTGACTACAGCATTGGCCTGCTCATATGCCTGCTGCATGATTTCATGTTCGCTGACGAGCTCTGTAGTCTGCGCGGTGGCTTCACTGATCATGTTCTCTGCCTTTGTGCGGGCATCGTTCAGGATAGCCTCCTTATTACTGATAATCTTCTGATAACGTTTGATTTCTTCGGGAGTTCTCATACGAAGTTCTCTTAAGAGTTCTTCGATTTCATCTTTATTAACGATAATGTTGGTACTGGACATGAACTGTGGCTTACATCCGTCTATGTACTCTTCGATTTCATCGATTAACTGTTCAATCTTACTGCTCATATCGTCATCTCCTCTTCTATTATGGACTCTTTCCCGGGTCTCTTATATGATGATATTTTATTTCTTGATACCGTATTTCTCGTAAATCTTTTCAGCCACGAAATCCGGTACACACTGGGATACATCCCCGCCAAAGCACGCAATTTCTTTTACACTGGAAGAACTGAGATAAGCATATTCCAGACTGGTTGTCAGGAACATAGTGTCCAGATTCCCGTCAGAAAGTTTACGGTTGGTCTGGGCAATCTGAAGTTCATACTCAAAATCAGTAATAGCTCGCAGTCCTCTGACAGCTACATGCAGATTCTTCTCACGGGCGTAATCTATCAGCAGCCCGCTGAAGCTGTCAATCTGCACATTGGGGATATCTTTTGTAGCTTCTTCTAATATCTTAACACGTTCTTCCACAGAAAACAATGGTGACTTCCCTTTATTATTCAGTACACTGACAATCAACACATCAAAAATGTCGGCAGCACGTCTGATGACATCAAGATGTCCGAATGTTACGGGATCAAAACTTCCCGGATATACAGCTCTTTTCATAACTTTTCCTCGATTCTACCCTCTTTGGATGAATACGTGCTTATTGGTTTTGTATTTTTTCTCACGTACAAGCTCAAAGCCCAATTGCGGCAGGTAAGAAAAATCGGTATCAAGAGAAGCCTCTACGATAATCATCGTGTCCTCCGTTACATATTTCATACCGCGCAGCATTTCCAGGACTCTTCGCTCATGCTCCTGGTCATAGGGCGGATCCATGAAAATGATATCTACTTCCTTTTCATAGATTCCGTTCAGACCGGCACATGCATCCTGTTTTAATACAATAGCACGTTCTGTGAATTTTGTAAATGCCAGATTATCCTGAATGCAGGAAAGTGCCTTTGGAGCATTCTCGATAAAATAGGCTTTTCTGGCACCGCGGCTTAAGGCTTCGATGCCGATGCCGCCGCTTCCGCTGAAGATGTCTACGAAGACACAGTCAGGGATGTAGGTCTGCAGCATATTAAATAAAGTTTCCTTGATGCGGTCTGTTGTAGGGCGGGTGTCCAGCCCCTCCGGGGTGCGTAAGGGGAGACTTCTCGCGGTTCCGGCAATTACTCTCATAATAAATTCCTTTCTTGGTTTTGGGGTGAAGGGCGGCGCTTTGCCTGCGCAAACTTCACCTAAAACAATACATGAGTTATTTTCAATATTACTAAACGGTAACAGTTCAGACGCGGGGTTTGGTTCCCTTGGTGTCGCGTTTGTTGAGTTTTAGGGCAGCTATATTATACTGTTTTTCTTTGTAGTCGACTAATTTTTCGGTGTCGGCAGGGGTTAGGTAGTGGACGGCTTCGATGTAGTCTTTGGGAGAAAGCTTCATGGCGCGGACGCCGATAGCAGCTTTCTTTTTCTCGGGAATCTCATCCAGAGCGAATTTCAGCAGATAGCCTTCGTGAGTCTGGAGGACGATCTGGTGCTGGTCGCGGAGGGAGATGACATTTACAAGGGAGTCGCCCTCGCCGAGCTTAGTGGCAGCTACGGTACGTTTGGCCACATCGAATTCTCCGCCGTCTACGACTTTAGCCATTGCCTGTGCTGTAACAAATACCAGGCGGCAGAGATTCATCTCTGTCTGGCTGGTGATGTAAACGATTTCCTCTTTCTCGGAGCTGAAATTGCTGACATTGTCAATAGGAATGCCCTTGTCACGCAGTTTCCCCAAAGGAAGGTCCATAGCCTTGATGGTGTGCAGCTGTCCGGTATTGGTAAACAGGCAGATGCGTCCCGTATTTCTGCATTTCAGTACATATTTAAAGTCTGCATCAGCAGCTTCCTTATTGCGCTCATAGGTATTCTGATCTATGGTCTTGGCGTATCCGAAACGGTCCATAAGGAAGTAGATATCGGTCTCTTCCACTTCTTTTTCTTTATAAACAGCTTCCCCGGCGTTGGTAATCTGGGTCCTGCGGGGACGGTTATATTCCTTCTTGATGGCTTCCAGTTCATTGATGATAACCTGTGCCATAGATTCCCTGCGTTCCAGAATATCCTCGTAACGATAGATGTTGGCCATAGTCTCCTCATGCTCATTAATAAGAGCTTCGATTTCCAGACCGATCAATTTATACAAACGCATTTCCAGGATGGCATTGGCCTGTTTCTCTGTGAAAGCAAGCTGCTGAGCCATAATCTTGGACTCACGTGACTTGAATTTGATTCCGTCAGTCTTACCTTCCACCAGACATAACTTGGCCATCTGACGATCCTTGGAACCGCGCAGTATCTCGATGATCAGGTCAATAACGTTGCAGGCCTTGATCAAACCTTCCTGTATCTCTTTCTTTTCCATCTCACGAGCCAGCAGATTCGTATATTTTCTGGTAGCTACCTGGAACTGGAAATCCACATTGGCCTTCAGAATGGCTTTCAGTCCCATAGTTTCAGGACGGCCGTCTGAAATAGCCAGCATATTCACACCAAAAGTATCTTCCAGTCTTGTCTTTTTATACAAAAGATTGGTAAAATTCTCAACATCACAATCCTTGCGCAGTTCGATGACAATACGGATACCCTCCTTGGAGGACTGGTTGGAAATGTCCACAATATCCTGTGTCTTCTTGGTCTCTGACAAAGCAGCCACATCCATCAGGAATTTTGCGATATTGGCACCGATCATGGTATAAGGAATTTCTGTAATGACCAGATTGGTCTTACCGCCTTTACCTTTTTCGTATGTAACCTTACCACGCACCTTGATCTTACCTGCACCGGTCTCGTAAATATTTAAAAGCTCGTCCTCATTGGTGACGATACCGCCGGTAGGAAAATCGGGCCCTTTCACATAGCGCATCAATTCCCTGGTGGTGATATTCTCGTTTAACATATATGCTTTGGTAGCGTCAATGACCTCACCGAGATTGTGGGGAGGGATGCTGGTAGCCATACCAACGGCAATACCCTCCGAACCATTGATCAACAGATTGGGGATCTTAACCGGAAGTACGGTGGGCTCCTTCTCTGTCTCATCAAAGTTGGGCATAAAATCTACTACATCTTTATCCAGGTCGGCAAGGAATGCTTCCTGAGTAATCTTCTGCAGCCTCGCTTCAGTGTATCGCATTGCAGCGGCTCCGTCACCCTCGATATTGCCGAAGTTACCGTGACCGTCCACCAAAGGAAGTCCTTTCTTGAAATCCTGAGTCATAACCACAAGAGCATCATAAATGGAGCTGTCTCCATGAGGATGATATTTACCCATGGTATCACCAACGATACGGGCGCTCTTACGATACGGCCGGTCATAGCGGATGCCAAGCTCATGCATGTCATAAAGCGTACGTCTCTGAACGGGCTTTAAACCGTCTCTAACATCAGGAAGCGCACGTGCAATGATAACACTCATGGCATAGTCGATAAATGATTTCTGCATGACCTCCGAATATTCTGTTTTGATAATTCTGTCGTCCATCTATTTTAACTCCTTATACATCCAGTTCAGCATCAGTAGCATGGTCATAGATAAATGCCCTTCTGGGAGGTACATCCGTGCCCATGAGCAGCTCCGTCATTTCAGAAGCCAAACGTGCATCTTCGATTTCAACCAGTTTCATCATGCGTGTCTCGGGATTTAACGTAGTCTCCCACAACTGATCTGCATCCATTTCTCCCAGACCTTTATAACGCTGCAGGGTGAAAGGTCCCTTGTGCGTCTTACGATATCTTTCCAGGGCCTTGTCATCATACAGATATTCTTCCTGGCCTTTAGAAGGCATGGCTTTATAAAGAGGCGGCATGGCAATATAAACATGTCCCTCAAAGATCAGTTCCGGCATGAAGCGATAGAACAACGTCAGCAACAGGTTGGAAATATGTGCACCATCCACGTCCGCATCGGCCATGATAATAATTTTGTCGTAACGAAGCTTACTGATATCAAAGTCGTTGCCATACCCTTCCGAAAAACCGCAGCCAAAGGCATTGATCATGGTCTTGATCTCTGCATTGGCAAGCACCTTGTCAATGCTGGCCTTTTCTACGTTCAGAATCTTACCACGGATAGGCAGAATGGCCTGGAAATTTCTGTCACGGGCAGTCTTGGCACTGCCGCCTGCGGAATCACCCTCTACGATAAAGATTTCGCATCTGGAAGGGTCCTTGGATTCACAGTTGGCAAGCTTACCGTTGGAATCAAAAGAGAACTTCTGCTTAGTCAGCAGGTTGGTCTTGGCTTTCTCTTCTGTCTTACGGATTTTCGCAGCTTTTTCCGCACATCCGATAATTCCCTTTAAGGTCTCCAGATTACGGTCAAAGAAACGGACAATTTCATCTCCCGTGACTTTGCTGACTACTTTGGCGGCATCCTGGTTGTCCAGTTTGGTCTTGGTCTGACCCTCGAAACGCGGGTCCGGATGCTTGATAGATACCACAGCTGTCATGCCGTTACGAACATCAGCACCGGTAAAGTTGGCATCCTTCTCTTTTAAGATGTTCAGTTCTCTGGCATAATTGTTGATCACATTGGTGAACATGGTCTTAAAACCGGTCAGATGGGTACCACCTTCTGAGTTATATATATTGTTACAGAAGCCCAGAACAATTTCATGGAATTCGTTCACATACTGCAGAGCTACCTCTACGGAGATTCCATCACTTTCTCCTGAAAAATAAATCACATCATGAACCGCTTCCTTGGACTTGTTCATATCCTTGATAAAGCCTATGATACCTTCCGGTTCATGGAAAGTCACTTTTTCAGCTGTTTCTTTCCGCTTATCTTCAAATAGAATGGTTAGATTGGGATTCAGGTAAGCCGTTTCATGAAGTCTGCTTTTTACCTCATCCTCTTTGAATCTGGTCTTATCGAAAATCGTATCGTCAGGGAGAAAATTAATGGTGGTACCGGTCTCACGTGTCTTTCCAACTACCGGCAGCAGTCCGTTATCCAGTTCAATGACCGGATTGCCTCTCTCATACTTATCTTCATAAATCATGCCGCCCGTCTTGACTCTTACCGTAAGTCTGGTAGACAGCGCATTTACAACGGAAGAACCCACACCATGAAGACCGCCGCTGGTCTTATAGGCATTATTATCAAATTTACCGCCGGCATGCAGTGTTGTAAAAACAAGACGTTCCGCACTGATTCCTTTTTCATGCATTCCAACAGGGATGCCTCGTCCGTTATCACTTACAGTGGCAGAACCGTCTGCTTCCAATGTTACCTTGATTTCGCTGCAATATCCTGCCAGGTGTTCGTCTACAGAGTTGTCCACGATCTCATAAATCAAATGATTCAAGCCCTTGGTGGAGACGCTTCCGATGTACATTCCGGGACGCTTTCTGACCGCCTCAAGACCCTCCAGGACGGTGATACTGGAGGCATCATAAGTATTTCCATTCGCCATTTTATATATATCCTTACCTTTCTTGCACATTTGTGTAAATTACGATAGGCGCCGCTGTAGGGAGGCAAGCCGCATCTTCACAGCCGGTCTATAACAATTTATAAACGTGAACAAATGTGCGTATCTTCTGATATTATACACTATGTTTGGGTGGAAGTCAAAAGGTTTGAGGTCTGCGATGGTACGCTTCAACGGTTCCTAATAATAAAAACATGGTTGAGGTGTTGCATATTTGTTGGAAACTGGCCAGGTTGTGGACGGCGTAAGCCAGGATCGCGGTCGTGCAGCATAACGTTATAAAATCGTGGGAGTGACAGGGGGTTTTAAGGAGTTCTATGCTGCGTTTTAGGGTAGATGCAATGATTCCAAGGAAGGAAACCAGGCCGAGTAATCCTTTTTCTGCCAAAATGTTCAGGGGTTCGCAGTGGGCATTGGAAAGGTAGATTTCCTTCTCAATCGGCCATACCGAGGTTACGTAATTGTATAAATCGGCAGAAGCATCTGTATAAATGTAACTTCGCATACACTCGGGACCGACACCGAATAGTTTCTTCCAGGCTGGTTGTTCCAGCCAGACGCGAATGCCGGCAGTCCATGTGGCGCCTCTCCGGCTTCCCCATTCCGGCGAAAAGGTAAAAATGCCGATTTGAGAAAGGGCACCTAAACTTCCCGGATGTAAAGTATTCCATATGACCATAGCAATGAAAAGTAAAACGGCCACTCCTGCAGCACCTACTATTAATTTGGAAGCTTTCGACATGATTGCCTCAGGATAACGTTTTTCTTGAATACTTCTTACTGTCAACCACATCATAGTAAAGGAAAAGACTGCCAGTAATACAGGGAACATGCTGTAGGTAAAGAAATTCATAGTCCGATCCTGATAATTTATTGCATCGGGAAACAGAATGCGTATGATCAAAGTAAAGATACAAGACAGCGAAAATGTAAAAACAAGTTCCCAATAAGCTTTGAAATGATGCGCATCTGACATGGAAATTACAAGCATGAAAAAGAAAAGAACAAGCAAAGTCATGACTCCGCTGTTACTTCCATTTGTAATCAAAGCCCCAAAGGCAATCAAAAGATAGGTATGTAATAAATACTTAAACCTATTGTCAGCAAACGGATACCAGATAAGCGTTGCGCTGCCGAATATCGGTATGACCATATAGCCACAATACCAGTTAATATTTCCGATGAAAGATATAAATTGGGGATTACTGTTGGCTTCCATCGAAACAGGATAAATACCGAAACGGTTTAAATATCCTATGACAAACAAAAGAAACGAGACCGGAATCATCAACCCCAAAAGCCATTTTCTAGGTTTCCAAAATCGCGATATAAAAAAGTAGCTGATAAAAAAACAGATTTGAGTGAAAAGTCCCATTCCCCAACCTGTGGTGCCCCAGAATGCTATCTTTTTATAGTCCGAGAAAAGAAAGGAAAACACATTGGCAGCAAAATAGCATATTACAAAAATATCTGTCATGGAAAGTCTTGAAAGTAACTCTTTCAACGCTTCTCTTTTCAAATAAAAAGAATGGCGTAATAAATAAATTCCCGGCATAACCATAGCACACGGTAATAACATTCCCAGGAAAATCTTGAAGTAAGCCATGGTCAAAGATATTTTGCCGGAAGCAATGTTTGCATATGTTCCTTTATTATAAATCGGTAACACCACAATAATAAACAAGAAGTATGTACATAGTATATTATCCATTAATTGACTAAAAAAATCGAAAATATTCTTGAATGGTTCTTTTTTTATTTTTCTAACTAATTTATTGCTCATGATATCCCCTTAAAAACACATTTCATAAATGATGGAAAACGACAGTAATCATAACCACCTAATGCAGTCTGATTACTGACGTCTTATCTTTGCATGCGACCTCTTATACTTCGTTGTAATTCATCTTCCGGCAGCAGGCGATGGCCAATGAGCCGGGACCGATGTGGCAGGCAACGCTCAGGGACAACTGCGCAACATAAATGTCAACGCCGGGATAAGCCTGGGCAAGCTCTTCCTTCAGAGCTAAGGCTGCCGTCTCGTTTTGGGTATGGGCTACCTGAATCACATAATTCTTGTTATCCACACCTCCGAAACGGTTCTCAAGATCGTTTCGAATGGCGGTCATCATGATGGATTTACCCTGTGCAGAGGTTCTTGCTTTGGCAAAGGCATCCAGCTTTTCACCCTGGATCTGCAGTACCGGTTTTAGTCGAAGCAAAGTGCCGAGAGCTGCGGCAGCCGGTGTAATGCGTCCGCCTTTTTTCAGATAATGCAAGGTATCCAACATGATATAGATACTGCTGTTGAAGCGGTCATTTTCCAGAATCTCCTTAATCTGAGCAGCATTTTTTCCCAACCTGGAAAGTTCAATGGCATCCAGTACGGACTGTCTCTGGGTAACGGAAATTCTCTGGTTATTAACAACCTGTACCTTTTCATCATAATCCATAGCAAGCATCATTGCGCTCTGGCAGGAACCGCTGAGCCCGCTGCTCATGGGAATGTGAACGATTTCATCGTATTCTTTCAAAAGCTTGTCCCACAGATCCATAACAGCTTCCGGAGAAGGCTGACTGGTGACGATATTTGCTCCATCTGTCAATTTCTCATAAAATTCCGGTACGGTTAAATTAATATCTTCGAAATAATTTTCGTCATTGATCATAAACGGCATGGGAATCACAAAGACATTCTCCAGAGAAGCTGCCTGCTTCTGTGAAATTCCGCTATTACTGTCTGTTACAATGGCTATTTTGGACATAACAGTCTAATCTCCTATTCTTTACACTTACCTTAAGTTATCATATATGTCAAAATAAAAATCTGACATACGCATACACATTGTACTGTTATATGCTCCGAAAGTCAACAGTATTCGACAAAGCTGTTGCAAGATGATTGCGTAAAGCCTGATGTTCAATGGATTCCAGAGCTACATCTTTTTGTAACAGCCGCTCCACTGCCTCCGCAGCGTCTTTCAATAAAGAAGCATCCGAATAAATATCCCCTATTCGGAAAGAAAATTCCCCACTCTGGCGGATACCGAACAGATCGCCTGGTCCACGCAGCTTTAAGTCTTCCGAAGCAATATAAAAGCCGTCATTTGATTTGTTGAGGATTTCCAGTCGCTGCATGGTCTCTTTCTTTTCATTGGAGCTGATAAAGATACAATAACTCTGATGGGCGCCTCTTCCTACACGGCCTCTCAGCTGATGGAGCTGGGCCAGACCGAAACGTTCTGCATTTTCCACCATCATTACCGTGGCATTCGGTACATTGATGCCTACTTCAATTACTGTTGTTGATACCAGTACATGAATCTGGCCCTTCGAAAAGGCTTCCATCAGGCGGTTCTTTTCCGCAGGCTTCATTTTGCCGTGAAGCGGCTCGATTACTATGGAAGCAGGAAGCGCAGCACGCAGCTTCTGAGCATATTCCATGACATTTTCCGCTTCTTCAAGTTCTCCTTCTTCTACCATTGGACAGATGACGTAGGCCTGTCGTCCCATTGCCACCTGTTTTGCAATAAACTCATAGGCTTTCGGGCGATAAGAGGTATTCACCACACAGTTCTTTATGGGCAGCCTGTCCGCAGGCAGCTCATCGATCACGGAAATATGAAGATCACCGTAAAGAATAATTGCAAGTGTCCTGGGAATCGGTGTTGCACTCATGACTAACACATGAGGCGTCGTCCCTTTTTCTGCCAGCTTTTCCCTCTGTCGGACACCGAAACGATGCTGCTCATCCGTAATGACAAGGGCCAGTGACTTATAATTTACTTTATCCTGAATCAAAGCATGGGTGCCAATGATCAGGTTGGCTTCCCCGGATTCGATTTTCTCATAAACAGCCCTCTTTTCTTTAGCTGTCATTGATCCCACCAGAAGCACGGGTCTGAAGGAAAGACCGTATTTCTCCACATACCCGCAGATGGTCTCATAATGCTGAGTGGCAAGTACCTCAGTCGGGGCCATCATAGCGCCCTGATATCCGCTGCATACGCATTTTAAGAGTGCAAGTACAGCCACGATTGTCTTACCCGAGCCCACATCTCCCTGTACCAGACGGTTCATGCTGAATTCTCCCGAGAGGTCACTGCTTATCTCTTCCCAAACCTTTCTCTGGGCTCTAGTCAGCTGAAAAGGCATGCTGCTTAAGAATCTGTCTGCCTCTTCCTGTTCTTTCATAGGAAAAAGATTGGGAAGGCTGGCATTCACATCTTTATTTTTCCGAAGCATAAGTAAAAAGGTAAAAAATTCATCAAATACAATGCGTTTTCGCGCCTCCAGCATGGTGTCATAATCAAGAGGGAAATGCATGTTACAGATAGCCTCTCTGTAAGGCATCAGCTGATAACGGTTAATCATCTCCTCAGGATAATATTCCTGTTCAAATTCATAGAAAGTAAGTGCCTGTTTTACCGCTTTCTGGATGGCCTGGTTGGTAAGGCCTTTGGTTAAAGCATATCTGGGCTGGATGAACTGCATTTGCTTCGCATATTCTTCCTGAGAATACAGTTTGGGCTGCTCCATGACCTTAACGGGTCCTCTGGTCTGCACAAGTCCGCGGAAAATATAGAAACCGCCGCTCTTTAAAAGGTTTTTCATAAAAGGCATGTTAAAAAAAGTAAGCTGCATGCCTCCGGATGCATCCCGTACATTTACATTCAGGATGTTCAGGTTTCTGATTTTTTTCAGATTGGGAATCCCAACTACACAGACTCTGACTGCACAGACTTCACCGGGGACAGCATCCTGAATCAGAACAGGTTCTTTAAAGGTCTCATAGTCTCTGGGATAATGAGTCAGTAGGTCTCCGACCGTATAGATGTCCAGCTTTTGAAAGAGCTTCTGCGTTTTTTCCCCAATCCCTTTGATATCGATGACCGGAGTATGATTGTTCACGTTTTTACCTCCATTACAGACAAAACAGGACCGTCGCTTATGTGCGTCCGGCCCTGAATTCTGTCATAACTGTAACGATTACTCTACACTGATCACGTAATAGTAAATCGGCTGACCGCCAAACTGCAGTTCTACATCGCAGGAAGGATAAGCCGCATCGATATCGGTACGAAGTTTTTCAGCATCCTCTTCTGTAACATCTGCACCATAATAGATACTGATCAGTTCGGAATCCTCATCTACCATTTCAGATACCATTTCTTCCGTAACGTACAGCATATCCTGTCCTACAGAAAGGATACCCTTGTCGCCGATACCCATAAAGTCACCCTGCTTGATCTCTTTATCATCAATCATAGTATCACGGACTGCATAAGTCACCTGACCGGTCTTAACATTGCCGATTTCCTGGAGCATGGTTTCCTCATTTTCATCCACAGACATTTCAGGTACATAATTAATAACGGCTGTAATACCCTGCGGAATCGTCTTGGACGGAATGACAAGGAGATTCTTGTCTGTCATCAGTTCCGCTGCCTGGTTAGCTGCCAGAATAATATTCTTATTGTTAGGCAGTACAAAAATGGTCTCAGCATTTACCCGGTCAACTGCGTCAAGAATATCTGCAGTAGAAGGATTCATGGTCTGACCGCCTTCGATAATATAATCTACACCGAGACTTTTGAAGATTTCATTCACGCCTTCTCCGATGGAAACAGCAATGAATCCAACAGGTTTGGGAGGCTCCTGTTCTTTGACAGGCTCCTTGGTCTGTTCCTCAGCGACAGTCTCGGATTTTGAAGCGTTGTCAGTTCCTGCAGCCTGATTCTCAGCCGCCTGCTTTTCGCTCATTTTAAAGAGCTTCTCCTGATGCTCCAGACGCATATTATCGATCTTCATGTTGGACAACGCACCATACTTCAATGCCTTCTGGATAGCCAGACCGGGATCATTAGTATGTACGTGCACCTTAACAACATCATCATCTGCCACACATACAATAGAATCACCGATAGACTCAAGGTATGCCTTGAAATCCATCTCCTGTTTGATATTGAAAGTCCTGTTTAAAAGGATGATAAACTCTGTACAGTATCCGAATTTGATGTCAGCTTCTGCCTGGGCATTCATAGATTCATTGCTTACAGAAGACATCGGGCGGGAAGCCGGCTGTGCATCAAAGTCAAGATTGATCTCTTTTCCGAGGAAAGCATCGTAAGCACCGCTTAATACTTCTACAAGGCCCTGTCCGCCGGAATCCACAACGCCTGCCTGCTTGAGTACAGGAAGCATCTCGGGCGTCTGGCTTAAGACATAACGTGCATGCTCAATTACTGCTCCAAGAAATTCCTCAAGGTTATCGGCACCATTATCAGCAAGCTCTCTCGCTTTATCAGCTCCGCCCTTTGCAACGGTAAGAATAGTTCCCTCTTTGGGCTTCATAACAGCTTTGTAAGCAGTCTCTACAGCCTTTTCAAAAGCATCTGCAAGGACAGGAATGGTAATGGTCTCTGTCTCCTTGATTCCTCTTGTAAATCCACGGAACAACTGGGAAAGGATAACACCGGAATTACCTCTTGCACCCCTTAAGGAGCCGCTGGAGATTGCCTTGCACAGAGATTCCATGGTAACACTTTCACCAAGAGCATTCACTTCTCTGGCTGCTGACATAATGGTCATGGTCATATTGGTACCGGTATCACCGTCCGGAACGGGGAATACGTTCAGTTCGTTGATCCATTCTTTCTTAACTTCAAGATTTTTAGCACCGGCTAAAAACATTTTGGCCAGCATCTTTGCGTCGATAGTATTTAAAGCCACGGGTAGTTCCTCCTTAATCAATCACTCTAACACCTTCGACAAAGATGTTGATTTTCTCAATTTCAATACCGGTAAATTCTTCCACTTTGTACTTCACGTTGCTGATCAGGTTATCAGATACGGCAATGATGCTGACACCGTAAGCTACAATTACATGGAAATCAAGGGTAAGCTTGTTGTTTTTCAGGGAGACATTGATGCCTCGGGTAATACTTTCTTTCTTGAGAAGACGTACGATGCCGTCTTTCATACTGATACCGGCCATACCTACGATGCCGAAACATTCTACGGCTACACTGCCGGCATACTGGGCGATTACTTCATTATCTATGACGATGCTGCCCATGTGGGTGTTCATTGAAGAACCTTTCATATTGGGGTACCTCCTGGTTTGAGTTATTAAAATTATAACGAAGGGGTAGGGTACTGTAGTGCAGCAGCAAATAATCAGGATATGACAATGACGTACAGTACTCTGGGGACGCTGCCCCGGAACTGCGTTCCTTTCAGCTGACCTTAAGGTCAGCTGCATTTGCTTCGCAAATGATGGGCAGCTGGGGAGTCGCGAGCCTCGAAAGCCACGCGCTTTGCGCTTTATCGAAAATGTTGCGGAGCAACATTTCCTCGGCAGCTTTGCTGCCAGGCTTTCGAGGTAACATAGTGGGTGAAAACAAATGCTCGCTGCGCGAGCGCTTGTTTTCCTGCCACTATGTTACATTATACATTGTTTCCCGGAAAAAAGAAACTATAATTTGAAAAAATAGAAAAAAAAGAAATATTAGGGCTTGCTTTTCTTGGAGATTTCTGTTAATATATCAATGTTGCGAGTATATCTCGCTGTTTTGGATGTGTATATTAAGCGTAAATCGCAGACGTTGAGGAGGTGTCAAGATGGCTAAATGTGATATTTGTGGTAAGGGCGTTCATTTCGGTAATAACGTAAGCCATTCTCATAGAAGAACTAACGCAATTTGGAATTCCAATGTTAAGAGCGTTAAGTGCAAGGTTAACGGCGCTGCTAAAAGAATGCACGTTTGCACTAGCTGCTTAAAGTCCGGCAAAGTAGAAAGAGCTTAATATTGTACTTACGGCAATTTTAAAAGACTGTGACCTTTTCGGTTGACAGTCTTTTTTGTTGTTCTTTTTGTATCTTTCTTTCCAAACTACTCTTCTCAATCCATAAAACAGCAATAACCTAATAACAGCAGCAATGCAATGATCACTAAAATTGCCAGTCTGCTGGTAATGATGATCACAATCACCATACCTATCGCTGTAAAGAATGCCATTAATCCTATCAGCTTCCTGTTCTTCATTTGATCCTGCCTGCTGCTGTTCTTACTATTATTTTATGATGGAAAGGCGAAAAATGTAACTGCTTTCAAACTGCAACTACTCTTCCGCTCCTTCTTTCTTAGGAAAAGCAATATCTGCCGCTTCTTTATCTGTTACAGTTGGATCTTTTTTGGATGTAAAACGATCCACCAGATCAGGAATCATATCCAGAATCTTCGTCATGGAATCCTGATTCTTGACATTGACCAGTCTGATAGAGCCGTCTTTGATGACAAGCACTGCACTGGGAGTCATCTTGCCGCCCAGTCCGCCTGCCCCGGAAGCGGTACCTTTCTGATTGTTATTTCCTGCCCCGGCACCTACGCCGAATGAGATATCCACAAGGGGAACAATAGTGGTATCTCCTATCTGAGTGGGAGCACCCACAACTGTCTTGGCTGACAGAACAGTATCCATCCCGCGAAGGAGGGAGTCTACCACACCCTGAAACTGATTCTCTTTTTCTGCCATTTATTTGACCTCCCTTTTCATCTTCTTAATAAAGTAATGTAATCTGCGGTCCAGGAATGCCCTGAGACCATGATATCCTAAAACAGCAAGAACAATGCGTCCTTTTACAGACAACTGTCCTTCCAGAACCTTGTCGTCAAAATCCGGTGTCACTGTAAGATTTTGCCCTAAATAAGGGGAAAGCATACCATACAGCGCCATACAATAACCAGTGGTATCAGGTGACCCGGTACCGAAATGAACCGAACCCACAATTTTGCGCGGCCGGATACTCTTCAATATTCTGCTTACACGCAGCCATACATGTGAGAAAAGCTGCTTCGTGTCTTCCTCCCGTAAAATGGCTGCATAATAATCAAGTGACTCATAGATTTTCTTTATTTTATCACAAACGTTCCTGATTGTGTATAAAATTTTTTCCCATACAGCCCGTATACGACCTGTAATTCCTGCATCTTGTGTACCTGAAGTTGGCTCTTCGCCGGATGTCTGAGGCTCAGATTCCGGCTGCGAACTATTTCCCGGCTGAGCAACTTCATCCGACTGCAAATCTGACTCGGTGTGTGGAGTATCTCCGGACTGCCGGATATTATCAGCCTCCTGTTCTTTATCTTGCTCTATTTTCTGCTTTCCTTCAGTATCCTCCTTTTTGATCGTCTTACCGGAATCAAAGACTGTAATACCTAATACTTTCACAATGGCTCTTCCCGGAGAAGGATAATCATATTTAAAGCGCAGCAACCCTGCCAGCCAGGCAGCTCTGACATTGAAAGATAAGTTCTCCTCATCCTTCTTCCCTGCAATCCGATAGGATACAGGGTAAAAAAGCACCAGAAGAAGCATCACTATCAGCAAAATTATCAGAAACAGCAGACACCAACCTAATACACATAATATCTTCCAAAGAATTCCTAACATGATAAGTACTCCCTGAGGGCGCAATCACCTCGCTCATCCAGGCATTCCTGAATAATTTTCCGAACTAAAAGAACGGCTTCACCGTAAGTTCTTGCGATTCCGATTACATAGAGCTCCCTCTCTTTGTAATAAGGCTGCGCCAATTGCCTGCTGTGAAAAAATTCTATCATATCTTCTCGATTTCCTGCAGGCACGATTACATAGATATCGCTGAAAAGCGGTTCCTTTTCCAACCTCATTTTGATATAATCCAGTTCTTCTTCTGTAATACTGCCACTTCGGTACAAAGCGTTGCGAAAACTAATCTTAAGAGACATGGATACCTCCTGCTTTCGCTTATTTGATAAATATGGAAAAAGCTGCGGTAAGTCTCTCCTGCAGCTTCTGTACCATTTGAATTAATAATACTTCCGGTTCCCCCAGAGATTATTCTTCTTGAGTTCCAAATACTCATTGTAGGCTTTCTCCAGAATCTGCTTTTCATTGGCAAATTTCAACAGATGATAAGCCTCGTGATACTTGTAGAAACCAGAATCTACAAAGAATTCTTCTCTTTGTGGTTTGCTGTAATAACTGTCCGCCATCATAAGATACCAGTGTACCTCCTTGGCTACGGTATCCTCCGGAACCGAGAAAGAATATTCACTCTTACCGATATATTTTATGATGGAAGCTTTGGCTCCTGACTCTTCCAGAACCTCCCGCAGGGCTGTCTCCTTATACTCTTCTCCCTGCTCTACGGTACCTTTGGGCAATACCCAGCCTTCGTACTTATTCTTATAATTCTTGTACAAAAGGAGTATCTTCCCACGAAAAATTACCACACCACCACAGCTTGTTGCTTCAATCATTGCAATTCCTCCTGATTTGGTGTGTCACTATTGACTACCATAAAGTATAGTCCAATTTCCGCCATAGCGCAACTGTTTTCTGATATTTTAGAAATCTTTCCTGAGCACTGTCAGAACTTTCCATAAGCGCTGCCCGTAAAATACGAATTAAAAATCCGCTTTGCAATAGGCGCCGCATAATCCCCTCCGGATCCGGCTCCTTCAATGATAACAGTTACTGCTATCTCAGGATCTTCTACCGGTGCAAAGCCTGTGAACCATGCATGGCTGTCTGCGTTACTGTTATATTCTGCGGAACCGGTCTTACCGGCAGCCGTATAAATATTATTTTTCAGTGTAGTCGCTGTTCCGCTCTGCACCACACCTGCCATCAGTTCTGTTAAGACGGCGGCTTCTTCCTGCGTCATGACCTGTCCGCAGCTCTCCGGCCTGAAAGATTCGATGACGTTTCCTGCAGAGTTAACCACACGATCCATAACATAAGGTTTCATCATCATGCCCTGATTGGCAATTGCCGCAGTGATCATATTTAAATGAATGGGAGTAACCAGAGTACTTCCCTGACCGATAGATACCTGCATCATCTCAGCATCCGAAGTTTCGGAAGATACAGACACGGAGCTCTTAGCATGCGTCAGCCCCAGAGGAAGACTATTGTTAAAATAGAAATCATCCAATGTATCTGAAAACAAGTCTCTGTCAAGGGTCATTCCCATGTTGGCAAAAGATGAATTACAGGATTTAGCAAAAGATTTTGCAAGATCCACACTTCCATGCTTCATACCGTGATAACAGCGGATCTTACGGTCACTGATCTGGTACGCTCCTGCGCAGTCATAGTGATACTGAGTATATTCTGTGGGATTTTCACGGATATATTCCAGCGCTGTTAAAATCTTAAAAGTAGATCCGGGAGGATATAATCCCTGTGTGGCTCTGTTCACCAGAACAGAACTTTTAGAGTCATTCACAAGTTTATCCCAGATCTCTGTAATTTCATTGGGATCAAAATCCGGCTGGGATACCAGGGCCAGTATTTTACCTGTCTTCACCTCTGTTACAACTACAGCACCTTTGTAAATTCCCATCTCATCACTGGCAACCTCCTGCAGTTTCACATCAAGTGTGGTGTAAATCATATCTCCCGGATTCTTCTTACCTGCCAGATCATTGGCTGCCTTGTCTGATAAAGGCGCATTGCTGTTGATAAGATAATAATTTCCTAACGCCTCCACTCCCATCTTACCCTTAGTAGAATATCCCACAATATGGGAAAACAGGCTGCCGTAAGGGTAATTTCTGGTCTCGTTTTCTTCTTCATCCAGAATGGTTTCCGCAAGTATCTCACCGTCTTTGGAAAGAATAGAGCCTCTGTAATTACGGGACAGCAGAATTTCCTGACGGGAATTATAACTGTTATTGATCATTTCCTGTTTACTTGTGGCTGTAAAATAACTCAGATATCCGATCATCGCCACAAAAAGCAACGCAAAAAACCAGGTGGAATAAATGATAACATTATTGTGAGGACTTTTTTTGTTCGCCTTTTGCTTTTGAGGCTTCTGATTCTTTTTCAACAACATGCTTCACTCCTTCCTTTTTGTTATCTCTCATAGATACTGCCTGGATCATAAAGAACAGAATCATAGTAGTCATCACCGAACTGCCTCCGTAACTGACAAGGGGCAGCGTTACACCGGTCAACGGAATGAATTTAACACCACCGCCTACCGTCAGGAATATCTGGAAAATATACATAATTCCCAGTCCGCTGGCAAGCAGCTGATAAAAACGATCCTTTTGCCTGACAGCAATATCCATCATTCTGACAAAACAGCTTAAGCAGACAAGAATCAGACAAACTCCAAAGACCACACCCAATTCCTCACAAACAGCCGAGAAGATAAAGTCAGCTGCCACATAGGGAATGGCAGCAGGATTTCCCTGATACAACCCCATTCCGAACCAGCTGCCGCTTCCAATGGCAAACAACGATTGGGTAATCTGGTATCCCTGATCGTCTATATAAGCCCAGGGATCCTGCCAGGCCAGCACCCTTACTTTTACATGGTCAAAAATGAAATATGCTGCTACTGCTGCAAGACAACCTGACGCCAGTCCAGCCAAGAGATAACGGACGTCTTTAGATGCAGCAACTACTAAAAACAAGTATGCAACAAAGAAAATCAAAGCGCTTCCCAAATCTTTGGATACAACCAGAATGAGAACCTGAATACCGGCAAGCACGGAGGTCACTGCAATTCTTTGAAAGGAAGTATTTTCCCAAAGAGCTGCCGCCACGAAAAATACAAACAGGATCTTTACAAATTCCGATGGCTGAAATGTCACTTCATGTACCGTAAAAGAAATCTTGGAGCCATGGGTAACCTCCCCCAGTATCAGTACACCGCCCAACAGCAAAATACCGATTGCAGCATAAAGCCAGATCAGCTTTTTCCAGAAGGTAAACCGATTCAGCAATAAGGGAATGAACATGCCCAATGCAAGAGATCCGATTACAATTACATATTGTTTTAAGGCTTTCTGAAAAGACAGTCTGGAGATCATGCAAAATCCCACACCAAGAAGCATACACATATGATTCAGCAGAAGCCTGTCGCATTTTTCATAAATAAGCGGCACGATGTTCACAGCCACGAAAATAAATACCTGTACAAACGCATAGAAAAATACATAGTCTTTATTCCGTGATACAAGCGCCAGGTCTACGAACATTAAAAACTGTATGATAAAAAGATACAGACTCTGTCTTGTATAAATCCCGTTTTTCCGCTTAATCCTATGGTTGAACACAAGAAAACTTTCCAGTGTATAAAGCGCCATGAACATTGCTATGATATATTTAGAAATCTCCGTCACATATTCCTGAAGATAAGTCAGCATAATTATTCCACTCCGCGTTTCTCATGACCGGTTGTATATTCCGTATATGGCAGGTTACCGTTTTCACCATTGATCGCTTTTAAAAAGTATTCCATTACCGCAAGACTCATGTTGTAGTCTTCCACAGTAAAATCAAGTCGGCAGTAAACTGTTTCTCTCCATTTATCCAGCGCAGCATGCAGGGAAAGTGGGACGCTGTTATATATGACATTCATGCAGTGCAAACAATTGGCAGCCACCGGAAACTTCTTCTGGTATCTGTCAAAAAGTCTGGTCACCTCCGAACGATCCGTCCCTTTCAGGCACTGTCCGGTAGTTTTAAAGACACAGTTGGCAGTTATCATCATGGGAATGTAACCGTATACTATTTTCTCAGCAGCAGGGACTTCCTCCCCCCGGTATGCAGAAAGTAATGCCCTCTGTTCTCCCGCATTCAGCTCCCATGGCAGACAGAAAGAATAAAACTTGTCACTCCAGTATCCAAGTGTCTCCTGATTCCAGATGTAGAAGCCTGCATCAGAAGAAATCTTTCCGGTATAATGGTTCTGTATCAGATAAGCGTAACCTTCCAGAGAACGAACCATGCATCCGGTAAAAATCGTCTCCTCTGTAAGCAGTTTCAGACATCTTTCCAGATAACGGTCATCCGCTTTTCTCAAAATATAAGGGAGCGCCAGAAAAACTTCAGTTTGTTGCCATATCGCATTTAAAAGCTCCATGACAGGGCTTCCTGCTGTTATCGCCAAATCCCCATCCACATAGATTCTTCTGATACATTTCGCTTGACTATGTCGGTCAAAAAACTCCCTTACGGCTTTCAACTGCTCCATGGTACGAACAGTTAAGGTCAGCCCTCCTGCTTTGGGTTCGGCTTCCGTTCCTTTCGTTACAGTTTGAAGTGCAACACGTTTCGGCACAGCTATCCGGCTGCAGCACAAACCATATTCTGTAATCAGATAATCTTCAAGAGCTATGACAGCCTTTCTTCTCAGCTCATTCAATGCCTTCAAAGGATAAAAAGCCTGTTCGTCCAAGTTAATAAAGATATTTTCTGCCAAAAAAGAGGTATCACCCAGCTTCTTTAGCTGTTTTTCAATATTTTCCCGTGTCACCGGCTGCTTCTGGGCCATCTGGACAATCTCGCCGCACACACTGACGGAACTTTCACCGCACACTAGAGTAACAGCAGCAGGAGTTCCTACGTGAAATTCCCCGTAAATGTCAATCTTACGATGAGGCTTCTGTTCCAGATATTCCTGACGTACTCTCTTTAAGAGAGCCTCGTCACTGCCGCTGTAGG
>JBGVLR010000138.1:0-8252 GCA_045124375.1 Acetatifactor sp. | reverse complement strand
CGTCAGCTACGGGCAGGAAAAGCGCATGCTTGCATGCGACTTTTCCTGCCTGGGCTGACGAAGGGAGCGCCGGTTTATGAGCAAAGGTAGCCGCAAAGCGGCGGAGAGCACCGCAGGTGCGGCTTTGCGAATGGCGCGGAGTGAACAGTAACTTGTACTTTAAGCGAACAGATACTGCAACACCCATTTTCAATATGAAAAAACAGCAACGACAATTACTGCCAATGCTGTTTTTTTCATTAAATTTATCTGATATCGTATACGGACCGCAGTGTTATCGTCCCCGGTGTACCCTCCAGAACTTTAACTGTCTTCTTCCCGCCATTCATATCAAAGTAGTTATCACTCAGAATAAAATCTGAATCCGGCGAATCAATCTCTACATATCTTGCATAAGCATCTGCATAGACCGTAATTTCATTTCCGTTTACTTCCGCCCGCAGTTGCGGATTCAGGAAGCTGAAATGCTTAGGTGCGGTGAACAATACTGTGCCCTCTGATACAGCCTGGCCATCCACAATGAATTCATAACTCATATAGTTGTTTTCCACATCTGTCTTATGGAAATCCACTTCCTCCAGCCACTTGACAGAAAGCGCAGGTACCGTAACTTCCGTCTGTCCCTCTTCCAGAATATTGCCGTTATGGTCTCTCAATGCCCATGCTGCAATGCCGGTCACGTCTGACATGCTGTCATTGGTCACACAAAGCTGTGCTTTGGTCTCATAGTCAGGATTTCCCGGCTCCATGGTGGTAACGGGCCGCGTGGTTTTTTCACCGGTCTCCATACAGGAAATGACTACCGGAGTGTAGAAGCGCTTAGCCACGTACTGGAGTGCCTTATACCTGCCATAATAATCGATACTTGCCCAGGAAGCTACCGGCCAGATGTCATTTAACTGCCAGTACAAAGTACCCATACATCTGCCGCGGTTTCTTCTGAAATGTTCCACTCCGTAACGGATGGCTTCTGCCTGGAGCAGCTGGGAAGCATATAGTAAAGTACCAAAATCAGTCGGATAAAGGAATGTTTCGGACAAATAATTCAAAATCTTACCATTGGCACTGCCATTTCGCTGATGCATCTCCATAACACGACTGAAGATATTCCGGTCTTCTTCCACGGTAAAGGTATTCACTGTCTTCTCGCAGGGGAAAGACTGAAACCCGAACTCGCTCAGATAACGGAAAAATTTATTACGATACTCGGTAAACGGCTTATTTCCGTGCCATACCTGCCAGTAATGGCAATCTCCGTAATTTTCATTGCGAGGATCAATGAAATGGCCGCATGTGCTGGGAGAAGATGGAACGTACGGTATATACGGACATAGTTCTTTGATGAGGCCGGGAATTAATTCCTCAAATACATCCAGATACATTTTCTTCAATTCCGCATAGTCTCTGCTGAGAAAGAATTCTTCTATCTCATTATTTCCGCTGATTACCGCCAGAGATGCATGATGTCTGATCCTGGTCAGGTTGTCACAAATTTCCGCTCTGATATTTTCCATAAAAGCATCGTCTGCCCAGACCGCGGTGCAGGCAAACATCATGTCCTGGAATACGATGATTCCCATCTCATCACAGATATCATAGAAGAAATCATCCGGATAATATCCCCCGCCCCAGACACGAATGGCATTGAAGTTACAATCGCGGCACTGTTTTAATAACCATCTGGTCCTGTCAGGCGTGATTCTTGAGAAAATATTATCTTCCGGAATATAGTCAGCTCCCATTGCAAAAAATCTGACACCGTTCACTTCATGACAGAAGCTTTCTCCGTACCTGTCCTTTTCCCGGATCAGCTTCAGAGTCCGAAGGCCAAGGCGTTTTGTCTGACTGTCAAGGACATTCTTCTTTGCATCTACCACCTGTACGGTAAAAGTATACAGCGGCTGACTCCCCATTCCATTGGGCCACCAAAGTTCCGGATTTTCGATTTCAGTCTCCCTGCCCGGCTCTATTGATATGGCAGAACCGCCCGGCGTTTCTACCGTAACCACAATCTCTGCTTCCTGATCTGTCGTCACAAAAGGCGTCACATATACCTTGCCGCCCTCATGACGCTGTGTCACATGAAATTCCGTGATTCTTGCACTGTCCAGGATGAGCAGACCGATGTTCCTCCAGATTCCTACATCAGGTATCCTTGGTCCCCAGTCCCATCCCATCATACAATGGGCTTTCCTGATATGACCGAAACCTGCCGTGGATTCTTTGGCACCGAAAACAGGATGCTCTTCATTCTTTTTCTTGATGTAAGGTTCCACGGGATGGCAGATAACCTTAATTTCATTCTCTCCCTCTCTCAGAGAATCCGTCACATCAAATTCATAGGTCCTATGCATATTGTCGGTATATGCCACATGGATAGCATTAAGATAGATATCGCAGAGGGTATCCAGCCCATCGCAATGAAGCAGTACCTTATCTTGCGTAGATACAAATTCAAATTTTCTGGAAAAAGTAAATTCATTATTTAAGAGTTTCTGTACCTCCAGCTCATTCTGGCGATAATAAGGGTCTTCCATCAACCCCTTATCTAACAGAAATGAACAGACAGAACCGGGAATCATCCCCGTGCAATCAAATCCGGCCCCGGTCATCTGCCAGATGCCGTTCAAGTCCAGTTTGGTCATGCCATATGCCTCCTTCTCAGCGTCTCTTCGCCCGTATTGATATTTGTATTTTATTATGATACAATCTTCTTAACAATGTAATTATTGACTGTTTTTTTATATTTTCTTACTATCAAAAGGTAGTCACTGAAAGGAAGTCACTGGTTTGGGAGGTGTGTTATGAAAGTACTATATTTTGGAACTGATTTTCCCCACGAAAAAGGGAAATTTTGCAACCGCGCCATCTTTTCCCATTATGTACTTTGCTGCTTTTCCACCCCTTTTTCATATGAAGTGAATCAGGAACTGCTCTGTGGCAATCCCGGCGAGTTACTGCTTACGCCCCCCGGTTCCGTGGTATATCATGGTCCACAGGAAAAGGACGAGGCTTTCGTCAACGATTGGATCCACGTAGGTGGTGACGACTTTCACGCTTTACTGGAAAAATATCCTCTTCCGGAAAACAAATCATTCAGCATCGGAAACCCTAACTTCTTAAAGAATCAGCTTGAAAAACTGCGGGATGAGCATTTATTAAAGCGTGCCGGTTACGAAGAAATGATAAACTGCTGCCTGACAGAGACCGTAATAGAAATGCACCGCCTGTATGAACGCCATCATCAGTCCCATTCCCCTATGTCCCGCATCGTGTCCGCACGGGAAATCTTCCTCCGCCACCCGGAAAAGGACTGGTCCCTGCAGGACATGGCCCAACTGGGCGGATACTCCGTAAGCCGCTTCTGCGCCCTTTACTGCCAGCGCTTTGGCTGTTCCCCAAAGGCTGAGCTGCTTGCCAATCGGATGGAACTGGCCAAACAATTGCTGCACTACAGCGAACTTTCCATTACGGAAATTTCCGAGCGATGCGGCTTTAAATCCATATATTACTTTTCGAAATACTTTAAGGAGACGGTGGGGATGACACCAAGCGATTATGCTGCACAGTTCACACAGCACCGTGGGTAAATTTGTGTATTGACTATCACGTCCAAATCTGCTATTCTCTTTCTATACCAAAGACGAATTCATTAACTAAACAATTCTGTGGGTTTCTTATGTGTTAACCACACATTCCGGCGTTTTCTGCCAAAGATACTCAGAGAATATAACTGAATATTGATGCAGAAAAGTATTTTCATTATGGTAAAAACGTTATATAATGAGAATATAAGTATGCATCGCAACATTTTTAAGGAGGATGCATGCAGGAACAGGATGTAATTACAAAGGAATTTTATGAGGATGAAGCCCGAATTGCAGATTTGATTAACGGAGGGCTTTTGGAAGGCGTCCAATTAGTAAAGCCGGAAGATATCAAAGAAGTGGATTCCTCAGTATTTGGTAAAATCAGCTGGTTCGGACGTTGGACTACGCGACAAAGGTATCGTGACATAGTGCGTAAAGTTTTGTTGGGTGTACGTTTTATCCTTATCGGCATTGAAGAACAGGGGCAGGTACACTTTGCCATGCCGGTGAGAGCAATGGGTTATGATTTTCTAGGTTACGACAAACAGTTAAAGGAAATCAGGAAGAAACATATTTTATTAAAGGATTTGCATGGAAGTGCACAATTTCTTTCGGGAATTTCACCCAAGGATTTGCTGGAACCATGTGTGACCATCATATTATACTACGGAGAAGAGCCATGGAATGGTCCCAGATGTTTGAAAGATATGCTTAAGGTAGAAGATTTTCCGGAACCCATTCAAAAGTATATCAACGATTATTCACTACATATTTTGGAAGTAAATCAGCTTGAGCATTTGGAGTATTTTAAAACGGATCTAAAGCTGGTGTTTGGTTTTCTTCAAAATCGCAGCAATGCAAGCAAGATGAAAGCTTTTATTAGGGAAAATGAATCACAATTAAGTGAAGTAGATAATGATGCCTATGAGATGATGGCCGTAATGAGTCATTCAGAGGAGTTGGAGAAGATGAAGAATCGATTTCGTAAGGGAGGTAAGGTAGATATGTGCAAGGCGTTGAGAGAATGGCTGGATGAAAGTAAAGAGGAAGGTGAATCCCGTTTCGCACTTTTAACAGAGAAGCTCTTAAAGGATAATCGAACCGATGCACTTCTCAAAGCTACCAGCGATAAGTCTTATCGCGATAAGCTTTACAAGGAATATCAGTTGTAATGGCATTAAAAATGGGGCTATTGGTTTATTACATGAACCAATAGCCCCCAGTTTTACTTATTCAAATCAAATTCCCATCTGAACAAAGCAATAATCATCATTCCATCCGGGTCCCGGATTCTTATTCCATACACAAGGCTCTTTGAAGAAAGCACCAGGACCTACTCGATAGCATTCACCCTCTTCCAGGTGATGAGGTCCAAGGAGATTTCTCAGGTTGTTGATCAGGGTAAACTTAACCTCTGTAACGCCCTGCGCACCAAACTCCTTAAGAGGCAGTCTGTTATCGGTAAGCATCACCTTTTCCTTGCCATTGATTTCCACTTTCAGGGCATTAATACCTTTCCAGTCAATGTCCAGTACCGGATTCTCTCCCTGAATGTCAAGTACGCCTGCAAGCTCCAGGCTGCCGCAGAAGAACGGATACCCCTGCTTCTGTATGTTCTTGCCTTCAATCTCGGCCTTGGGTGCATCGATCACAAACTCACCTGCATACCTCACGCCGGTTCTTTCCAGTTCCGTCCACTCGCCGTCTGTTCTCACGCTGAAATCGCCCAGAAGGTAGATTGCCTCGATTTCCATATCGTATGCAAGCTTGTTCTTTTCACTCTCAAAGATAAATGACTTTTTCAGGTTCTCATAAAATTCATCGGACTGTTTGAAATCACAGTCAAAAGAAATTGTATTTTCACCCTGTACCAGATATTTTGCAATCTCAATCTTCTGAAAGCTCTTATCAACAAAATAGCCTTCTGCCTTCTGTTCAACGACAGTTCCGTTCACAGAGATGGTGAACTTCTCCGGCGTCTCACACACAAGATACATCTTTTCCGGAACGTAGTCCGCTTTTACATGATAATCCTGATGAATCCGAACTGCCCTGCCCAACATATTGGCACGCTCACAGACATTAAGGACAAAACCGTTCTTTTCCTGCAGTACGCCGTCAAAGTAGTAATCACACTTATCCAGTGTCAGGCTGTTGCTTGTGCTGCCGATTACCTTAAAAGTGCCTTCCGGTCTGATAAACGTAACAGACTCCTCTTTATCATTTTTTATCTGTTCTATTATCATCAGACTTCCCCATGTTTCAAACTCATGCTTTCCGGCAAACTCCTGCAGTTCCCCTGAGTAGATGTCCAGCGCTTGACCGTTCACCTTAATCTCTGCCGTTTCGCGGTTTGCTGATGTATTCGTAAAATAATGTACCGTAAAGCTATCATAGCTGCGCTTTGTATAAGTGATCCTTTCATTATCGATGATACTGTTTGCAGCCAGTTCCTCAACAGTTACGACTTTACCGCCTGCACTTGTGAACGCATCCAGGATTTTCTTCGTGGTTTCAAGCAGCATCTCACAGCCTGGGTCTACCACATAGGAATAGCTCTGATTACCGATCACAATCTTACCGTCCTTTACTGCAGCATGACGCTCCATAATGGTTTCATCGCCCATATGGTATTCAATGTGCTTCTTCTCCAGCTGTCCCAGTGTCTGCTGGAATTTATCATTTAATTCTTCGATGCCCTCGTTCTTGTCATTGTCGAAAAGTGACCACGCAGTAGTCTGGGGATGCAGCACCAGCAC
Organism: Acetatifactor sp.; assembly: GCA_045124375.1. GTDB lineage: Bacteria > Bacillota > Clostridia > Lachnospirales > Lachnospiraceae > Acetatifactor. The sequence goes on along the minus strand of JBGVLR010000138.1, from coordinate 1,903 downwards.
ATCCACTTCATGCTTACCATCCCGTAAAATCATGCCTTCTCTTGACATGGCGTCATTGAATTTATCATATTCACGCCACCAGGGCTGCTGAATGTACATAGCAGGCGGGTAATCTCTTTTTCTGATTCCGCGGATAGAATACCCCTCAAGATGCTGGCACAGCAGATTGATTCCGTGAACCATCTGCCACTCATAAATTCCTTTCAGTTCTGCCAGGCTTACGTTGTGTCCGCACAATGCAAAGGTCTCAGACAACACAGATTCCTTCCCCAACTGTTCCGCTACGGAGGAAACCTGAATGGGGGTCAGGCATTCTGTGATACCTCTGCCCAGCCAATCCATACCCGGAATATGGAAGTACTCATAATGAGGCATGCATGCACCATTGGAAGTCAGCTGGCATGACAAAGTCTCTTCCAGGACAAGGTGACCCGTCAGTTTTAAACCTCTTTCCTCACACCAGTCATAAATCTGCTTCATGTACGCACTGGAGAACAGATCTGTTACCATCTTCCAGAATTTTACTCTGGTATTTTTGTAATCCCCTACCGGAAGGAACAGCTGCTCCAGACACTCCAGAATATTTTCTCCGTATCTTTCCTGATACTCTGTTTCAAATACAAAGCTCCAGGGAATACCGTCACGGGAAATCTGCGGCTCGTCTGTAAAGAAGCCTTCAATCTGATTGCTGAATCTTTCATAGTAAGGCTGATATGTACTTTCGATAAACTTGGCAATTACCTTTTTATCCAGCGTATCTACATAAAAAGGATTCACATCATAGTAAAAATAGTGCTCACCGTTTTTGCAGATTGCGGTCTCTTCGTGAGTTTTTTCTTCTTCCATACGAAGATACTTCTGCTGATATTCAATTCCCAGCCCGTTTACAACGCCGCTTCCGAATCCGCTGGGCCAGCCGTTCTCATCGTAAGCCCATGGACGCATGCCGCACTCACCTGCAGCATCTATGGCTGCTGCCACATTATCAAACCACTCTTCCCCCATATACTCGGTCTGCAGACCGCCTCTCGCATGCATGAAGAAGCCGCCGATACCGGCCTGATCCATTTTATGAATCTGATCTTTGGTTTCCTCTGTGGTAAGCTTCTCATTCCAGCTCCAGAAAGGAATGGGCCTATATACCTTAGGAACATTCTTAAAATCCATACCTGTCCTCCTTACTTAAAAACATCTCAGGTCATTAATTGTTAAGTAAAGTGTACCAAAACCAGCCGGTTCTTCAAGCTGTGAATTTAACCTGTTTTATAGCGAAATAAGGGGTGTTTTTAACTATCTGCAAAAGGCTTTTTTATCTTTCCAAAATCCCGGCCACTTAGCCTTCCGCTTGCCCGGACGGAAGGCTAAGTGAAACCACCTTATCCCATGTCCCGTTTCTTCCACACTTCCATGGAAACGCCGGGATTGGATTTATGATACTTCGTTTTAATGCGAAGCACATATCTGCCAAACCAGATCTGCATCGTGGTATGGGCTGAACCCTGAGAACCCAACAGGCGGATATTAACAGGTTTCCGCAACACGCTGTCAGGTATTTTGGATAATATTTCTTTTTCTGCCAGTTGAATGCACTGCTGTTCCATTCGAACCTGGTCTTCTGTTTTTTCCTCCTGGTAATAGAGATACAGTTGTGACTCGTGTATCCGAGTAGTGCATACTGCTTTAGAAAAATAACTGGATAACATCATGTACATGCAGTAATCAAATGCTTTCTGTTTACTTTCTTTGTTTGTATTCATTGCATTTCCTCCTAGTATAATAATGGTGTAGTCGATAAGGACTACAAATTAATAGTTACAAAGTCAAATCTTATGATGGATAACTGAAGGAGAGATTCCCCCTCCATCAGAAGTTATCACATAAAAATTAGTTACCATGTCTGAGG
>JBGVLR010000137.1:0-2853 GCA_045124375.1 Acetatifactor sp. | reverse complement strand
CCTGAAAGGGGTTGGCCGATGTGCCTTTTTATTCAGAGATTACTTTTTCGTAGACGTCTTCGATTTTGTCTGCAAAGTGACCTTTATCGAATGTGGCTGCAATTTCTTTGCTGTGAGCGCCGGCGGCTTTACACCATTCCGGATTCTGCAGGATCGTATCCAACAGAGAACAGAATTCGCTTTCTGCCTCATATTCATATCCGTTGCTGCCTTCGATCAGGACTTCGTCCAGACAGGGATCCCGTCTGCACAGCAGAGGCAGACCGTTGGCGGCAGCTTCTACATAGGTTAAGCCTTGGGTTTCGCTGGTGGATGCGCTGACGAAAATATCGCCTAACTGATAATAGGTATGTACTTCATCGGGAGGGACCATGCCGGTAAAGACCACGTGATCCCGGATGCCCAGATGGTCAGCCATCTCTTCCAGTTCTTGTCTGGCAGGACCGTCACCGACAATCAGTAGTGTGACCTTTTTGTTGTGGGTTAGCTCCACGGAAAGAAGCTGCAGCAATTCGGTCAGGTTCTTTTCTGTGCCCAATCTGCCAAGATTCAAAAGAACTGTATGATCTTCCGGGATACCCAATGCTTGCCGCCGAGCCTGACGCTCCTCAGCAGGCATTTGACCTTTATGCTTCTCCAAGGCAATGCCGCTGGGAATCACCTGGATGGAATTTTGAATGCCATAGTTCCTCAGAACATGCTCAACCTTCTGGGTGGGAGCAACGATCACATCAGCGTGCTTTAGACGCATCTTGGATAGCTTGCCGATAAAGTATTCTCCCAGTCGCTGGCTGGGCAGAACATATGTCACATACTGCTCGTACAAGGCGTGATAGGTATGCACGATGGGAGCGCCGGTCTTCTTCGATATGTGGCTTGCGAATTGATAACTGAAGAATTCGCACTGGCTGTGGATTACATCCGGCTTCCATTCAATCAGTTCCGTGATGAAACGGTGACGATAAGAGATGGGCATCCGTACTTTCGGATAAACTGCTTCCAAAGAAACAGATTTGATGAAATAGACATTGCCGTCTTTGTGACTTTTCAGTTTTTCGGAAACGGTGAGAACGCGAACATCGTGTCCTTTCTTTTCTAGTTCCTCTATTAGATTCTTTACAGAAGTAACCACGCCGTTCACGTTTGCTGTGTACATATCCGTTGTAATTAAAACCTTCACGAAATAGCACTTCCTTTCTCTATTTAAGGGATACCTGATTAGAACTTTTCAAAACCAACAAGCATACCGCCTTTTTCCGCATAGTAGCTGCAGAGGATCCGGCAGGGATGAATCTGGACATCCACATTCGGGTATGCGTCCAAAATCATTTGCTTGAGTTCCTTGGCGGCCCTGCTGTTCATACAGTGAGCGATCCGGACCTTGCCGGATTTCAAATGATTCTCCTTCATGTAGTTCAGCATAGCGGTTAAAGACTTTGCTTCGCCTCTGCACTTACTCACGGGAGCCAAGGTGCCCTGGGGACTGGCTTCACCGACGATCCGGATACCCAGCACACCGGCGATCTTAGCCACAGCGGGAGAGACTCTGCCGTTGGCTGCAAAGTTCTTGAGAGATTCCAGAACAAATACCAAGGAGGTTGTTTCCTGGTATGCTTTAATTTTAACGCAGATCTCCTCAAAGGTCAATCCTTCTCCAATATAGTCCTGCAGCTTCTCGACGATCAGCATCAGCTCCGGTCCGGCAGACAGTGAGTCGATCACAAATACACGGCGGCCCGGATAGTCGGCTTCGTAAACCTGTTTTGCCACGCAAGCACTATTGTAACTGCCGGACAAGCCGCTGGTAATGGTTACACAGAAGATATCCTCCGCATCTCCAAAAGCTTCCAACCAGTCTAGAGTGTTGGGACAGGAGGTCTGGGATCTGCCTTTATAGGTTTCAAAATATTGGATCATTTCCTCTGCATTGGAATTAGCATCATCCACGAATTCGCGGCAGTCAGTGATTACTTTCAGAGGAGCGGATGCAAAGCTTACGCCATCCAGGGAAATGATATTTGCAGAAGAGTCTGCAACGATTTTCATAGTTCTCATAAATTGTCCCTTCCTTTCATAGGCAGGGTGATTGTATCATGGCAGGATGTAGAAGCATACCTACCGTTCGATAGATGACCCTCCTTTGCGTAGAATTGGACATTCTACCAGCCAGAGAGATGGAAATATGGCAGGTTGTAGGCATGGAAAACATAAAAGTATTCTTTTGTACATGTTTTCTATAATTTAGGATATAGCATTTATTATCAAAATTCAGGACAATAATTGTATAAGAAATACTGGGAAAGGGGCATGTTTATATGTATAGAATACTGGAACTGAATCCACAATTATCTAACTGTTCTACCTATTGGAAGTTATCGTTGATAATACCCAACTACACCACAACCAATAGTTGCCCAATAGTTGGCTCGTTTCATTTCATACTCTACCTCATCATCAGACATAGGATTTCCGTCGCTTTTAGCTTCCTCAATCATTTTTGTAATTTCATCAGGCAGTGCTTCTCTATAAACACCAATACTGATATTTGAAAACTGATAAGAATATCCGTTTTCGTCATCGCAAATTTCTCCATTGTTGTTTATCTTTAACACATCAACTAATTCAGCAGAATTGATATCAAATGCAGAAACTCCATAGATAGTAATCTGATTCATTCATTTGATTTGATTTATTTCACGCCGCTTCGCCCTCCTGACCCGGTTGATGTGTCGCTCAAAATCTCCGTTGGAGATTAGTTCAGCCATTACATATTGGATATAGGTGGGAACCGTGCAGGCATAGAACCCAAGCCGCTGATGAAAAGCAGAGACAAGATGCTTCGGCAGAATCATA
>JBGVLR010000136.1:0-14972 GCA_045124375.1 Acetatifactor sp. | reverse complement strand
CAGCAGGATGCGACTGCACCTGCAACAGAGGAAGATGACTCTCTATATCCGTTGGTAGACAGTCCTGTTACCTTGAAAGGAATCACTATAGGCGCAAATGCAAATCCAAATGGCAGTACGGAAAGACTTGTATGGGATAAGGTGGCTGAGATAACAGGCATTACCATAGAATGGGAAGCGGTAGACTCGGAAGCACTGCCTACGTATCTGGCAGCCGGAGATTGGCCTGATGTTATTCATGGGTCAGTGAGTGATGCACTTGTATACGACTACGGTGTTTTAGGAGGAAAGTTTGTTAATTATCTGGATTATCTGGATATTATGCCGAATCTGGTACAGACCATGGAGGATTATCCCCTGGTAGGGAAGGGATCTGTTTTATCCAATGGCGAGATGTATCAGCTGCTTAATATAGATAATTCTGTAACGGCAACAGCGGTAAGACCATATGTAAATACGGCTGTGTTAGAGGAAGCAGGAGTGGAAATGCCTACAACTGTTGAGGAATTTGAACAGGCATTAAAAGACTTAAAAGCGTATTACGGAGAGGTAAGTTTTATACCCAAATTAAATAATTACTATTGTACCTGGGCTCCTATGTTATATGCGGCATTTGGAACCGGCTGTAACCCTGAATGGGATGTAGATGATGCCGATAAGGTTTATTTTGCAGGAATGTGTGACCAGATGAGGTATTATTATGAATATATGAATCGCCTGTATGAACAGGAATTAATTCATCAGGAAGTTGCTACATTGGATTCCTCCACAATCAAGGAGTTGGAATTGTCGGGTAAGGTTGCTTTTTTGGATTATGCGGCTAGTTCTATACCGGCAGATGAGAATGGAGAGTGGCATATCAGCTGTGTTCCGCCGCTTACTTCGGAGTATGATTCTACCCAAGAAGTTTTGGGAACCAGTTATATTTTTGCTGATATCAGTTTTTACATCAACAGCGATTCTGAGTATGTAAAAGAATTGTGTCAGATGATTGATATAGCTTATGCATCTGAGGAAGTAGTAGAAGGCTCCGGATTGTATGGTCAAAGCTTCATTTATGGAATGGAAGGAGAACACTGGGATATCAATGATGACGGAAAGACTTATACATTCTATGTACCGGAAGGATATGCATCGTTTAATCAGTTCACTCTACAGGAAATAATATGGTATAACATCGGAAGAGCAGATGCCTTGGCTGGTCTGATAACGGATACACCGTCAAATAATAAATCAAGACAAGAAGGCTTTGCCGAAAATGTGAATCCGTATATGGAAAAAGAACCGTTCCCGGAAGATTTATTAACTTTTACGGAGGAACAGCAGTACGTTATTGATAATAAGTGGTCAGAAATTGATACTTATGTGAAAAAGATGCAGGTAGAATTCATCACCGGTGTTACTGATATTGCAGAAAACTGGGACAATTATTGTGAAACTTTAAAGAAGATGGGTATTGATGAAGTTGTAGCAGTATATCAGGAAGCTTATGACACATTGATGAGCAAATAATGATAGTCTTAGGAGTGGGCCGGAAACGGCCTGCTCCTATTATTAAACCAGAAAAGGAAAATATCATGCGTTACGAAATTGATTTTAATGAAGACTGGCTTTTTCATAAAGGGGATATCACAGTGCCCAGACCATCAGATAAAGGTCCTGTTTATATTCAAAGTAAAACAGAGAGGAAGCTGATTGGCCCTGCGGCATATAAGTATTTTGATCGTCCTGATTCCTATGGAGCGGATGCGGAAATGCGGAGTGAGGGATGGGAGAGGGTCTCAGTTCCACATGATTATGTGGTTGATCAGGACATTAAGAAGCATGAAAATAATACATTGGGATTTCTGCATTACGACAATGCCTGGTATCGCAAGCATTTTATACTGGAGCGTGAGCAGGCCCAGGGCAAAAGAGTCCTGCTTCGCTTTGATGGGATTGCAGGAAAATCTACAATTTATCTGAACGGATGTCTTATGTATCATAACTATTCAGCATACAATACCTTCGAAGTAGATATCAGTGATATGGTCTACTATGATAAGGAAAATGTAGTGGCTGTCTATGTGAATACGGAGGAGTTTGAAGGCTGGTGGTATCAGGGCGGAGGTATATACCGTGATGTACATCTTACGATCACAGAGCCCGTGGCCATTGATCTGTGGGGAGTATATGCGCCCTATAAAAAGATTTCCGAAACGCAATGGCAGATTGATTTTGAGACAACGGTTATAAATGACAGTTATGAAGATTGTACCGTGTTGACTGAGAGTTTTGTGCTGGATAAAAACGGAAAATGCATGGCCAAAGCTTTAGGAGAGGGCAGTATTGCTTTGCGGGAAAAAGGAATCCTAAAGTATCGGACGGTAATAGAGAATCCTGCACTTTGGAGTCCGGAGGCACCCGAACTATATGATATCAAGACAATCCTGAAAATAGATGGACAGGAGATAGATTGTTGTTTTACAAGGACAGGGTTCAGAACCGTGGAGATTTCTGTGGAAAAGGGGCTTCTTATCAACGGGAAAAAAACCATTATCAAAGGAGTCTGCTGCCATCAGGACTTTGGCTTGACGGGGTTAGCCGTTCCGGAAAACATTGCAAGATATAAGATCGGTCTGATCAAGGAGATGGGAGCGAATGGTTTCAGAACCAGCCACTATCAGAATTCGGCTGCCATTATGGATGCATTGGATGAGATGGGCTTCCTTGTAATGAATGAGGCAAGATGGTTTGAAAGCACAAAAGAGGGGCTTGAACAGATGGAAGCTTTGGTAAAGCGGGATCGTAACAGACCGTCTGTTATCTTCTGGTCGACCAGTAACGAGGAACCTTATCATGTTACTGATGTAGGTAAACGCGTACATAAGGCAATGGCTGCATATATAAAGAAGCTGGACAACACCCGATTCATTACTGCGGCGGAGGACAGAACGCCGGAAGAATCAACTATCTATGATGAATGCGATCTGATAGGGATCAATTACAATGTGGGAATTTATGATAAAGTCCATGAGATGCGCCCCGACAAAGTGATATTTGCCTCAGAATGCTGTGCAACAGGTACAACAAGGGATTGGAATTATCCTTCAAATGATAATGGAAGGTTAAGAGACAAGGATGCGGATGTGAATCATTGGTTCCTTGGCAGGGAAAAAACGTGGAAATATCTTATGGAGCGTTCTTATGTTATAGGTGGTTATCAATGGGCTGCAGTTGAACATAGAGGAGAGGCTGTATGGCCTGCAATATGTTCTAAGTCCGGTGCGTTGGATCTGTTTCTGCAGAAGAAAGGGGCGTTTTATCAGAATAAGTCTCACTGGACAGAAGAACCGATGGTTCATATTGTAAATCATTGGAATTTTGGTGGCTTTGAAGGTGAGGATATTTTAGTAACTGTTTATACAAACTGTGACGAACTGGAGCTCTTTTTGAATGGTGAGAGTCAGGGGAGAAAACAGATCGAGCAATATGGACACGGAGAGTGGAAGGTTCCATATGCACCGGGATGTCTTGCAGTCAAAGGATACAGAAATGGAATAATTGTTGCAGAAGATGAAAGGAATACCACCGGTAAACCTGACAGATTGAGGCTGACTTTGGATAATGGGTGTAAAGCAAATGGAAAGGATATTGCTCTGTTTACATGCGAATGTCTTGATAAGGAAGGCAGAGTTGTGCCGGATGCGTCTGAATATGTATATTTTTCGGCAACATCTCCTGCTAAGATCATAGGAACCGGTTCTGATAATTGTGATCATCATAATGTAACGATGACAGAACGGAAGATGTATATGGGTAAGATCCGTATTGCAGTAAAGCCGCAGAAAGGGCAGGAAGTTCTGGAATTAACTGCATTGAGTGACTTTTGTAAAGGGACCGGCCTGAAAGTTCAGCTTAAGAGTTAAGCAGTAAAACTGAAAGGAAAAGTGGACTATGGTATTCAAAAATGTTGAAATACATAATGTAGAAGAACTGATAAATAATGAAGATGGCAGTATTTCCTGGATAAGGGTACCATCTTGTGTCTGTGAGCACTTGGATAGTGCGCAGGGAAAGCGGGTGGCAGGTAACAGTACTGGGGTAGAACTGCGGTTTGTTTTAAAAGGAGAAAGGGCAGTTATCCGGATGTGTACCAGAGAGGGTGATGGTATCTTTCATGTTTACAGGGGCGGCATTCAAGGAGGCTGGCAGGATCATGAGATGCACAAGCTGGTAAGGACATGTGCAGAGGACTACGTAATAGAAAAATCTTCAAATTCTGAGAGGCTAAAGGTCATGACAGAGAAATGTGGCTATAGCTGGGATAGTGAAGTGATCAGAATTGTTTTTGACAGAGGTTTTTTTAAGATATTTGATATTGATGGGGATGTCATGCCACCTCAAAGAGATCAGTGCCCTGAAAAAGTATTGTTGTGCTACGGTTCTTCAATTACTCATGGCTCCAATGCCATTGATGCGTCCCACACATGGGCGTCCATTCTGGGGCATAATCTGAACATGGATGTTAAGAATCTGGGTATGGCCGGCAGCTGTGCCATGGAAGCGGAAATGATAGATTATATTGCTTCTGAAGGAGAAAAAGGCCATTGGGACATTGCCGTATTGGAATTGGGAATCAATGTATTGGATTGGGAGGAAGAAAAAATACTTTCCAGAGTGGAAAATACAATCAGGCAAATAGCCGGCAGGAATGCTGATAAAAAGGTTCTGGTTATATCGCCATTTTATTATTGCGGGGACGATTTTGAGGAGAACGGCTATGCTGATAGATGGAGAAGAATAATCTGTCAGGTAGTGAAGGAGTTGAACTACGAGAATGTAACATATATTAATGGCTTGGAAGTATTAGGAGATATGTCTTATATGTCTGCTGATGAAATACACCCGAATATTTATGGGGTACAGAAGATTGCGGATAGCATGACGGCAAGGATAAAAGAACTTTGTTAAGGTGAGAGGAGAAAGATATGCGATTAAAATATTCAGTATTTTTAGGAAACGTAGGGCATTGCTTTGACAGATACTGTACAGAGTATTCCACACCGTTTTCGTTGGAGGAATTATTTGAAAGGGTCTCCACGATCGGAAATATTCAGGCGGTGGATCTGGTTATGAGCAGGGAGATGATGGATAATAAGGAAGAGATCAAGCGCCTTTTGGCACGGACAAAGCTTGAAGTAGGTTCGCTGGCGGTGGATACCTTTGCAAATCCTTTGTATAAGAAGGGGAGTCTGTCATCTACGGATGAAAATGTTCGTATGCAGGCGATCAGGGATGCCAAAGCGGTGATTGATTTTGCGGCAGAAATCGGCTGTGATATTGTGACGCTCTGGCCGGGACAGGACGGATACGACTATATCTTTGCGGCGGATTACATAAAGGAGCGGCAGCTCTTTGCGGATGGTGTGGAGGAATTGTGTCGGTATAATCCTGAGATAACAATAACTCTGGAATACAAGATCAAAGAACCAAGGACACACTCTTATATCAGTACCGTAGGGGCAACTCTGCTCATGGTGGAGAAGATCGGTCTTGCGAACCTGGGTATCGCATTGGATTACGGACATGCAGCCCTTGGCTATGAGACCCCGGCAGAGGCTGTGGCCATGTGCAAGATGTATGGAGACAGGCTGAAACATATACATATCAATGATAATTATCGTTTGTGGGATGATGATATGATCGTGGGAACCGTCCATACACTGGAATTCCTGGAATTCTTCTACTGGCTCAAACGGACAGGCTATAATGGGTATCTGGTGATCGACCAGTTCCCGTACCGTGAGGATGGAAGGGATGCAGTGGCTGAAAGCGCCCTGTGGCTGGATGTGCTGCAGGAGGCTGCGGAGGCAATTGATGAGAAGGAAGTGGAAGAGGTCATCGCAAAGCGTGACGGTGTTGCAGCAAGCCGTTATATGCGGAAGCTTTTATTTGGGAGGAAGATACAGTGAAAGATATATTGACAGCGCCATTTATGAAGGAATTAGAGAGCATGACCGACAATATGTACAGGCTGGGCTGGAATGAACGCAATGGCGGAAATATCAGCATGCTCCTGGATGAGGAGCAGATCCGTCCGTACATAAATTATAATAAGGTTCTGCGTACCCTGCCGATCAAAGTGGCGATACCGGAACTGGTAGGAAGATATTTTCTGGTGACAGGTACCGGAAAATATTTCAAGAACATCTCTAAGAACCCGGAAGATGCCTTGGGAATCATCCGGATTGCAGGGGATGGCAGTGAAGCAGAACTGCTTTGGGGATACGAAAATGGCGGAAGTTTTACCAGCGAGATCGTTATGCATCTGGGGGCACATTTGGAACGGATGAAGAGTAATCCAAAGCACAGGGTGATCATGCATGCACATCCCACCAATACCATAGCCATGACTCATGTGCATAGTCTGGAGGAAAAAGAGTTTACAAAGACCCTGTGGCGTATGTGCACAGAGTGTATCGTGATCTTCCCGGAGGGTGTATCAGTGTTGCCATGGATGGTCAGCAGTCATCCGGCCATCGGTCTCGCATCAGCAGAAAAATTCAAGGATTACCGTATCCTGATCTGGGCACTTCATGGCTGCACCGTTGCAGGTGACACTCTGGATGAAGCTTTTGGTCTGATGGAGACTGTGGAAAAGGGGGCTGAGATCTATATGAAGATCCATTCTTCCGGCTGTGTGACGGGGATTGATGATGCGTCTTTGAAACAGGTGGCAGAGGCTTTCGGACTGCAGATCCGTGAGGGATGGTTATAACTGATGGGGAGAAACCTATGGATAAGAAGTTAAAATATTATGCAGACTTTGATGGCGGTATCCTTGCAGATTGTTTTTTGAAAGCAAGGGATACTTTTTATCACAGAATGGATGAGAAGCTCCATGCAAGAACGTATGTCGGAATTCATGGCGAAGACTATGCAGAACCGGAATTTACCGGAAAATATCTGGACATCTGTGCTCATTACTTTGAGATGGAAGGAGACAGATGTGCACTGGAAAAAGGTATGGCCGTTGTACAGAGTATCAGGGAGAACCTGCGGGAGGACGGATATCTGGGAGGCCTTGCAGCAGGAAGTGAATATCGGAAGTTCTCTGTCTGGAACCAGTTCTTTACGGTGTACGGGCTGGTCAGGATGTATCAGGCCACGGGGGATAAGGAAATATTGCAGCTTGCGGTGAGAGCAGCAGACTGGATCGTGGACAGCTTCACAGGAGAAAATGCCATAGATATTCTGGATGCTACTAATGATGGCAGTCAGAACATATCCTGTTTATATGCAATCGGCAAACTGTATATAGTAACAGATGAAGTCCGTTATCTGGAATTTATCCGTCAGGTAATTGCTTATTGTGAGACAACGGACATGAACCTGCTCTCCTTCACAGATATTCTGGATCTGCGTTCTAAAAAAGGCATTGAGATGTTGATCGTGTATCTGGGAGTGCTGCAGTACGGATTGCTTAGCGACAATGAGCAGGCTGTTGAGGCGGCGAAAAGATACTGGGAACAGATTAATGATACCCAGATCCGGAATGTAGGGAACGGAACGGTAAAAGAGTTCTGGGTGAAGAACGGAAATGCGCCACAGTTGATGCCCACGGAAGAAAAGCCCAATGAGACCTGTGTGGCAGTGGGATGGATGGAGCTGTCCCTTTCTCTCTTTTATACTGATCCACAGGCAAAGTATCTGGATGCCACTGAGAAAACATTATACAATCATTTGCTGGGATCTTTTGAAAAGAATGGGGAGGATTTTGCCTATTATCAGGGGAATTACGGACAGAAGATTTTCCGCACTGACAGAACGGCATACCAATGTTGCCGGTATCGTGGCTTTACGATTTTCAGTTATCTGAAGGATTATCTTTATTACTATGATGGCAGCGTATTGATTCCGGTATTGTACTGCAATTCCCATTTTCGGGCAGGAGATATCAGTGTGAGACAGACTACCGGTTATCCGACTGACGGGAAGGTTCATTTTGTCATTGAAAATGCCGGCAGCGATAAGCAGTTGAAACTCAGGATCCCGGGCTGGTGCAGGGAGTGTTCTGTTACAGTGAATGGGAAAGCAGGAGAATTCTTTGTCAGGAAAGAAAATTATCTTGTCATAGGAATTCCTGTGGGAATAACGGAAGTCCTATTGGATATGCAGATATCAGTAGAGAAAAAGGTTGATGCAATTCAAGGGAAAGGTTATGCCAGCTTTCAGTATGGTCCGTTGCTGCTTGCCCGGGACACTCATTATGGCGGTGAGTTGTGGGAGACTGTCAGAGAAGGAGAGAATACCATTTGCCGGATAGAACCGAAGGGACAGGAACTGGTTCATTTTGAGATTGACGGAGTGCATGTGGTGGATCTGGCATCTGCATGCAAAAATGATCCGGAGAGGGATCGGTATAGTGTTTTTCTCATAATATAATCAAAGGTATCTGAGGAATATAAAGGAAAGCCTTGCAAATCGGCTGAAATTCAGCGATAATAACCTATCGGATTCAGTAACAACAAATGGTTTCTTTTGCATACCTGAAGTTTGGGGGCAGATTGGAGACGGATATGTTTAACTTTAACAATAATCACACTGTATAATGCGGCACTGCTTGCGGAGCTGGAGATTACAGAGCGCCACAACCATTCCATGACGGTAAGCTATGTAGATTTGTCTGCTGATGCCGCTATTGCGGAGAGTGCCGGTAAAGATTTCAGATTTGTCAATAATACAGATTATCCTATTTATATAGAGGGTATCATCAAAAACAAACAGATTACATTCAATATTTACGGTAAGGAGACAAGAAGTTCCGCTCGTAAGGTGACTTATGTCAGCGAGGTTCTTGAAACGATCAATCCTCCGGCAGACCAGATTTACCAGGATGCTTCACAGCCCATAGGCTATTTCCTGAAAGGGGACAGCGCACACATCGGTTATAAGGCAAAACTATGGAAAGTGGTTATGGAGAACGGCGTGGAGGTTAGCAGAGAGCAGGTAAACAGCAGTACCTATAAGATGGCTCCAAGAAGTGCAACGGTAGGTGTGGCTACTGCAGAAATGGCGCGCCTGAACTGTTACGAATAAAATAAAACAGACAGGAATCGGATATGAAAGTTGGCAAAATAACGGGGAATGCGTTGAAGCGTTCTGTTTTAAAACCAATCACATATAGAAGAGAAGAAATCTTAAATGGCGCAGGTATAGGGGCAGACTGCGCCATTTTTGCGGTTCCGGAGGGCTTTAAACAGGCCGCCAATGTACAGGAGGCTGCAGTCGCGGGGAAGGCGGATATGGAGCTTCTGATTGGCAGATGCGTCAACAGTCTGGCAGTGGCCGGAGCACAGCCCATAGCCGCCATGATAGGATTACTTTTACCGGAAACTATGGAGGAATCTCAGCTGAAAGCACTGATGAGCGAGGCTAACAGAGTCTGTGCAGGCTATCAGATGCAGATAGCGGGAGGACATACTACCGTAAGCAGTGCAGTGAATTGTCCTTTTGCTTCAGTGACGGCATTTGGGCTGATACCTGAAGAACTCGCAGCCCCGGCTGACAAAATCGGCACTGCAAAAGGCTCCGCTCACAAAGACCTTATTAAGAAAGGCTTCGCTCCGAAAGGCGCTGTTCCCGGTCAGGACATCGTCGTAAGTAAGTGGATCGGACTGGAAGGTACCGCCCTTCTTGCAACGAAATATACAGACAGTTTACTCACGCGATATCCGGCATATCTGGTAGAGGAAGCAGCTTCTTTTACAAAATACATATCCATCCAGCCGGAAGCAGCAATTGCTATAAAAGCAGGGGTTGGCTTAATGCACGATGCCTCTGAGGGAGGTATTCTGGCAGCCCTATGGGAAATGGCAGAGTGCGCAGGAGTAGGCCTGAGCATCGACTTAAAGAAGCTTCCCATCTGTCAGGAAACGGTGGAAGTATGCGAGCATGTAGGGGCCAACCCTTACGAGCTGCGAAGCAGCTGAACGCATCTACAAATATCCCGAAGTGCGCAGCGTTTACCTGATTTCCGGCGGTTATGACCTTCTGGTGACCCTGGAGGGCAAGAGCCTGAAAGAAATATCCAATTTCGTATCCGATAAACTGTCCACACTGGATACCGTGCTGAGTACCGCTACTCATTTTATCCTGAAAAAATATAAGGACCACGGTACTGTTCTGGCTAAAAAACCTGTTGATGAAAGAGAGATGATCACCCCATGAGAAATCCAATCGCTGATAAATGTGCAGAAATCAAACCCTCCGGTATCCGCAAATTCTTTGAATCGTAAGCGAGATGAAGGATGCCATTTCACTGGGTGTTGGTGAACCTGATTTTGATACCCCCTGGCATATCAGGGACGAAGGGATCTATTCCCTGGAAAAAGGACGTACCTTCTACACCTCCAATGCAGGTCTGAAGGAACTTAAAATTGAAATATGTAACTATCTGAAGAGAAAACAGGGCATTACTTATGATTATAACCATGAAGTGCTTGTTACCGTAGGCGGATCCGAGGCAATCGACATCGCTATGCGTGCTATGATCAATCCCGGTGAGGAAGTGCTGATTCCCCAGCCCAGTTACGTTTCCTACGAGCCTTGCGCGATTCTGGCAGATGCCAAGCCGGTTATTATTAACTTAAAGGCAGAGAATGAATTCCGCCTGACCGCTCAGGAACTGAGAGACACTATTACGGATAAGACCAAGCTGCTTGTGCTTCCTTTCCCTAACAATCCTACCGGTGCTATCATGGAGCGAAAGGATCTGGAAGAAATTGCCGAGGTCATCATTGAAAAAGATATTTATGTACTATCCGATGAAATTTATTCCGAACTGACCTACAAGGGTGAGCATGTGTCCATTGCAAGCCTGCCCGGTATGCAGGAGAGAACCATCTTAATCAACGGTTTCTCCAAGGCTTATGCAATGACCGGCTGGCGTCTTGGCTATGCCTGCGGTCCGCGCGAAATTATCGGGCAGATGACCAAGATTCACCAGTTTGCTATCATGTGTGCTCCCACCACCAGCCAGTACGCTGCAGTGGAGGCTCTGAAAAACGGTGATGAAGATGTTAAGGAAATGCGTACGGCATACAATCAGAGAAGACGCTTTCTGATGAATGCTTTTAAGGAGATGGGGCTGGAATGCTTCGAGCCTTACGGCGCTTTCTACGTATTCCCCTGCATCAAGGAATTCGGCATGACCAGTGATGAATTCGCTACCCGGTTCCTGGAAGAGGAAAAGGTAGCTGTTGTTCCCGGAACTGCTTTCGGTGACAGCGGTGAGGGATTCCTGCGAATCTCCTATGCATATTCACTGGAGAATCTGAAGGCGGCTATCGGACGTCTGGAGCGGTTTGTAAATAAACTGCGTGCTGAGCAGAAGAAATAAATGAAAAAGGCAGCCTGTGTTTTGACGTTTTGCATCAATACGCAGGCTGTCAGCTAGTTTGAGAAGGAAGATTATTATGCACATTATTTTACACCAGCCGGAGATTCCGGCAAATACAGGCAACATCGGACGGACCTGCGTGGCTACAGGAACCTCGTTGCATCTGATCGAGCCGCTGGGCTTTCGCCTGAATGAAAAGGAAATCAAGCGTGCGGGCATGGATTACTGGCAGCATCTGGATGTGAACAGGTATGTCAATTTCGATGAATTTAAGGAAAAGCATCCCGGTGCAAAGATCTGGATGGCTACCACGAAAGCAAAGCACGTGTATACAGATGTCAGTTTTGGTCCCGATGACTATATCATGTTTGGAAAGGAAAGTGCCGGGATTCCGGAGGAGATTCTGGTGGATTATGAGGAGACCTGTATCAGGATTCCTATGCTTCCGGCAATCCGTTCACTGAATCTGTCCAATTCTGTGGCTATCGTGTTATATGAGGCATTACGGCAGAACGGTTTTCATGATATGCAGCTGGAAGGGGAACTTCACAGACTGCACTGGAAAGAATAAGCAGGAGAAAATTTATGGATATTCACGAAACAGCATTTATTGCCCCCGGTGCAGTCGTCCTTGGAGATGTGACGGCAGCCGAAGGTTGCGGCATCTGGTACAATGCCACAGTGCGCGGCGACAGAACCTACATCCGCATCGGAAAGGGCAGCAATATCCAGGATAATTGCGTGGTGCATGGCGATATAGGTTATCCTGTGATCATCGGTGAAAATGTTACCATAGGTCATGGCGCAATCATCCACGGATGTACCATAGAAGACAACACCTTGATCGGTATGGGCGCTATTCTTCTAAATGGCTGCCATATCGGCAAAAACTGTATCGTTGGTGCAGGGGCACTGGTGACTCAGAATACGGTCATTCCGGACAATAGCCTTGTGTTGGGCAGTCCCGGGAAAGTGAAACGGGAAGTAACGGATGAGGAGATTGCTTCTAATCTGGAGAATGCCAGGGTGTATGTGGAGGAAGCAGAGCACGAAAGAATACTTTACAAAAATCAAAAGTCATGATAATATAAACTCACAAGTTATTATCTTACGAGTTAATAACTTGCGAGTTTATATTATCATGACTTAGATGATTGAGGTGCCGGATATGTTTGTTGGAAGAAAAAAGGAAATGTCTAAACTGACCGAGGCTTATAACAACAATAAGTTTGAAATGGCTGTTATTTACGGCAGAAGGCGTGTGGGGAAGACGAAGCTTATAACGGAGTTTATCAAGGATAAGGAAGCAATCTATTTTTCTGCACTGGAGGTGAGTGATAAGATCAATCTGGCTAATTTAAGCCGCAGTATTATGTCGTATGAAACAGGAAGGAATGTGGGGACTTTTTCTTATGGAAGCTATGCGGATTGTCTGGATGCACTATATGAGATCGCAAAGACCAAAAAGCTGATATTTGTAATAGATGAATACCCCTATCTGGCTGCTTCTTTCAGAGGGATATCTTCTCTTCTTCAACAATATATCGATTTGAAATGGAAGGAGACCAACATGCTGGTAATCCTCTGTGGATCCTCTATGTCCTTTATGGAGAATCAGGTACTTGGCTATCAGAGTCCGCTGTATGGCAGAAGGACTATGCAATTTAAGATAGAGCCGTTGGATTTCTGGGAAAGCCGGCAGTTTCACGAGAATTTTACAGATGAGGAGAAAGCGGTCATTTATGGGATGACAGGAGGAATACCTCAATATTTGGAGCTTATTGATGATAACAAAAGTTTGAAAGAGAATATCATAAAGAATTTTTTTGATAATTCTTCGTATTTATATGACGAGCCAACCAATTTGCTGAAACAAGAATTGCGGGAACCCGCATTGTATAATTCCATCATTACTGCCATCGCTGACGGTGCATCCAGAATTAATGAAATTGCTAATAAGACAGGGCTTGATAATCCTGTTTGCAGTAAATATCTCAAATCGTTAATGGATTTGGGCATTATAAAAAGGGAAAAGCCGGCAATGGAAAAAGATGCCAAGAGAAGCATATATCGTTTGGCTGACGGAATGTTTCGCTTCTGGTTCCGTTTTGTTGCACCTAATGTGGATAGGATCAATAAGGATCAGGGAGAGATCGTATACAGAAATATTGAGGCTCAGATATCTGATTTTATGGGACAGGTTTTCGAAGAAATCAGCAAGCAATATCTATGGAAACTGAATCTTGCGGGTGATGTGGATTTTGCGACGGCTGAGCGATGGTGGGGAACCAATCCTCATCATAAGCGTCAGGAAGAGATTGATATTATTGCTTATGATGATGGAAAAATGATTTTTTGCGAGTGCAAGTGGCGTAATGAGAAGGTAGGTAAAAGCATTCTCGATAATCTGATAGAAAAAGCAGAGATGTTCTATGGAAAAGAAAAGAGTTATATGGTATTTTCCAAGAGTGGGTTTACAGACGAGTGTTTGAAACTACAGGATGCGGACGAGATAAGTTTGATTTCTCTGAATGATATGCTCAGGGGAGTTTCCTGATGTGCGGAATCTTATAAATTTATAGGTTGCATTTGAGAGTGCTAATTGCTAAAATGGATTTAGAAAAAGTTGACAGAAACTCTGATCAGAGGAACAGGGTACGGTTTCTGTAAGGAGGTTGAGACGTGGGGAAATGCTTTAATGTAACGGGCGCTTGTGATCCGCAGCTCCATTATATGGTTGATATTAAGGATAGATTGGCAGAAATAAAAGAGTTAGTCGATGATGGCGCATATTTTACAATTAACCGCGCCAGGCAATATGGAAAAACAACCACGCTAAAGGCGCTGAAAAAGTACCTTAGCAATGATTATGTTGTTGTAAGCACCGATTTTCAGCTGCTTAGTCATTCAAATTTCAAAAGTGAGGCGGCATTCGTTCGTGCCTTTTAGAGAGAACTTGTTGTGACGATTACAGCCGGCATCGCCGTGCCCGGCGAGATAAAAAGTCAATTGCAATCGTTGGCGACCGATAAGCAAAATGATGCTGATTTAGGCGAACTTTTTTCACGCTTAGTAATTGGTGTGCCATCTCTGAAAAACCTGTTGTTTTGATGATAGATGAAGTAGACAGTGCCACAAATACGCCTGAATATGAGACGTGTGCTGGAAAAATTTGTGGAGACCTTTGACTACCTGTACGGTGATGAGAATGAGAGGTTCGTAGAGGAAGTAGAGTATCTTGATTATTACAACTTCAAGACAGGATATATGATGATCTTTAATTTCAATAAGAAGAAAGAAATCGGTGTAAAAGAAGTAAGGTATGGTGACAGGGTTATTGTGGAGGCTACGGTATGAGGTACTTAGATGAAAAAGAGCAGCAGTGATCTGACAATGGGCAGTATGGCCAAACAGCTTTTGATGTTTGGCCACACTGCCCATTCTTCTGGCTTTATAGGAAAGACCGCCTTCGGCGTTCTCGTGAATTGAAAATGGCCCGCGCGGAGGCGAGCATAAACACTGGGCGACACTGATTAGAAGATATAAAAACCTTCTACTCCAGCCTCGTCGGCAAATAAGTCATCTTCAT
>JBGVLR010000135.1:0-30974 GCA_045124375.1 Acetatifactor sp. | reverse complement strand
CCCCCCCCCCCCACCACTGTACTCGCGTAAGTTCCTATACATTCTTTATATTCTTTATATTCTTTATACTTTTCTGTTTATCTCTCCAGATACCAGGTATCCTTCACTTCATGTTCGGCTTCATATTTGTGATTTCCGGACGCATTGTCGCTCTCCTGACCGGGATGATCCGCAGCTTCACCAGCCTTCATTTGCTCCGGACGATATGCAGCGGCACCGTCTTTCGCCTTACCGGGATGACTCGCAGCGGCTTCCGCTTCGGAGGCCTGGCACATTTTCCGCAATGCCGGCTCCTGCATCATGGACAAAAGCAAAGTCAGGGGGCCGGGAAGAACCGCCAATAATAAGGGCTCCCACAGGAACAGGATAACTGCCGCTGTCAGCAAAACAATCGCAGCCAGAGTGACCGGCAGATAACACATAAGCAGAAAAACCGAGGCTTGTGCAAGCTTCCAGAACTTTTCCTCAAAACGTGACATTAAGGGATAAATCCAGCAGGCTGTTCCCAGAAGCAGAACGGCTTTTATCCCAAACAGGACTAAGAAAATCACATTCTGCACCTTTCCGGTATCCAGAAAAGTCAGCACTAACGGCAAATCTGTATACAACATCATAGCACCGAGAAGCAGCCATATCACCTCAAAGAGAATGCCTTTCTTCAAATTGCTTTTGAAAGCACGCCAGAATTCCCTGACAGGGTAGCTTCGCTGCCTGCGCACTGCCTTGACCACCGCATAATACAATGCCGCACTGGCAGGACCGATGGTTACGATCGGGATACAGCATACCAGCCATACCAGGCTCAAAACTACCAGGTCAATTATTTTATTTATAAAGCACATCAACGCATTTTCAGGATTAAATAGTGACTGCAGCATAGACTTACATTCCTTCCAGTGGCTTTTCCTACGGAGACAAATTTTATATTAAAATAGGATACCACAATGGGAGGCTCCTGTTCCAGACAAGTTTTGTGACATCTGCACTGTTTTGTGCGCTGTGCTACCATTCACGGTAGGCGGTTGGTCCTTCACCAGGGGGACTGTGACCTCCTGTTTACATAGAAATCCCCGGCTTATGCTGGCGGAAATGCTTTTTCCACCCTTCCGGGCATCCTATAACAATTTTTCATCATACACTGCTCTGGACCCTCCGATGAATTTCCTTCTGGTCCTGGCACAAACCACATGGGCCTCTCCGATCTGCTTTCTCTCAATCCTCACCGGTACAGCCACATCTTTCAGATGCATGCCGATCAGCGTATCTCCGATATCTATTCCTGCATGGGCTTTGATATGTTCCACTGCCGTTGGTGAAGCAAATGCTGCATAAGCTGCGGTGGCAAAGCTGCCTCCTGCCTTGGGCTGCGGCACCACATTTACCGGCTCGTAACCGTATTTTTCTGCAGCCTCTTCCTCCAGAATGAGCGCACGATTCAGGTGTTCACAACACTGCGCCGCCAGGTAAACCTGAGACTCATTGGCAGCCCGGTAGATTCCCCCGAATACTGCTTTGGCAAGCTCCGGACTTGAAAACGTACCTATTCTGGCTCCTGCCACCTCACTGGTGGAACAACCCACCACAAGCAGTTCTCCTTTCTTAAGACCTGCCGCACCAAGTATTTGTGAGGCAGCCTCGTAGGCTTCCTGCTCTATGAGCTTCAGCTGGTCTGCAGGCTCAGGCTTCTTTGCAGGCTCAGATTGCTCTACAGTGGCATCTACAGGGACTGACTTTTCTGCTTTTGACTGCTCTTTATATTGTTCTGACATACTAAAACTTCCTTTCTATTTTCTTATCCTTTGCTCTTCCACGTTTCTGTCAGCTGCTTCATTGCCTTTTCCAAAGCAGCTTCATTCAGGAAATCACCGTAACGAAGATGAGATTCTATGACATATCTGTCATTCTGCTTTTTTAAGACTACTACAGTGCCATACGATTCACTGTATTGGCTACATTTACTGTAAAGATAAACCTTGTCGCCCTGTATCTCACCACGGGCACAGGTAAAGCTGCCGCCGCCCATATCACTGGTAGTGTTATAAAACGCATCATATTCTTCCAGATAATACAAGCTGTCTTTACCAAAGTTCATTCCCTGCTGTTTCACATCCTCCAGATCCTGCAGGGATACTCCCAGGTATTTCTGCAGCACAGCTTCTACGTCCTTCAACTCATATCGATGAACCGGCACAGGCATATCTTCTAAATTTCCCCAGCCGTCCTGCCAGCCCTCACATTTCTGCAGAGCCCGGAATTCTTCTTCATCTTCACCATCCAATATTTCAACCGGTCTCTTTTTTCCACAGGTCAGTCCGATCAGCGTCCGGCCATACTCTATGCGCATCTCTTCCCCGATGCTGCGAATGGTATCTTCATCACAGGCAAGTTCTGCATCCCGACGTGACAGCAATGCTGCAATCCACACCAGAGGATTATACCAGTGGATGATCAGGCAAAGACTGCGCAGTGCAGACCAGATGTGATCCCTGTGCCTATAATGTGTTGTCTCATGGGCAAGTACATGAGAAAGCATCGTCTCATTACCCATAATATCCCGTGTCACATAAATTGCAGGTGCAAACAGCCCGAACATGCAGGGAGTCTCTATAACGCTCGTGACATAGATTGGCACAGTACAAATGCCTCCTTGCGTCCCGTTTTCCTTCATAGTGCTGTCTTCGATATCTTTTTTAGCATCCACTCTCTGTCGGGACTTTTTAAGTCGCCTTGCGAAACGAAGATTCGACCATATCAGACATGTCGCCACGACAAGGATTCCCCCTATCCAAATACCGTATAACACACCGCTGACTGTAATCGCCTGACCGGTTTTTGCCCTGGCAGCTTCCATTTCCTCTCTCCATTGCTTCTGATTCCGTTCGAATCTCCTGCTCTTCTTCAGACAGTTGTCCCCGTCCCATATCCGGCTCTGTTATCGCCAGATCCGGTGTCTCATATCCCACATAGCCCAATGGATAATCACTCACTGCCTCCAGCCGGTCAACGACATATCCCGGCACCCTATTCAGCACACTGAGTACACTGAATCCGCTTTCCCCAAAGCTTATGGGAACCAGCAGCCTCACCAGTACTATGGCCCACAGTCCATACTGTAACCGCAGCACTATCTTCCCTTTCAGACAATGCCGCAAAATAATGACTAAAACAATTAATAATGATGAGGTTAAAATCCACTCTATCATATAAAATCACCTCCCCTCGGCCTGCTTTAAGATGGCGTAAAGCTCATCAATCTCCTCCTTTGACAAATCCTGCTTCTGCGTTATCGCACTCATCATCATACTGATACTGCCCTTGTACACCCTGTTCAGGAAATCATCTGTTTCCCGAAGCACTGCGTCCTCCCTTGGAACCAGCGGCGTGTATACTTTCAGGCCATCCTCTTCCCCGCAATGAATGAGCCCTTTCTCAGCCATACGGCGAAGAAGCGTGAGTGTTGTGGATCTGGACCAACCCACCTTCTGCTCCAGATATTCTACAGCCTCCCGCCCTGTACGCGGTGATTTCTCCCACAGACACTCCATCAAGTGCCATTCTGTAGGCGTGAGGTTAAGCGCCTTCCTGTCTGTCAATTATTTCCCCTCCCTTCTGTTTACTTTGTAAACACATTATATATCATGCTGTTTACATTGTCAACACCATGTCAAAACTTTTACCCGGAACGCGTCAACTACAGTTACAGTTCACTCGTCAGCTACGGGCAGAAAAAGCTCTGCAGGCTGCGACCAAAAGCATCTGTGATGCTTTAAGAATGACGCGGAACCGGGTAATCACACAATTCTCTTAATTTATATAAAAATGATAAGCCAGCAGTACTGCAAGGAAAATCAGATTCGCCACCGTAAAGTAAATCATATAAACGCCCTTTCTTCCCTTGTTCTCCTGTCCCATATATTTAAAGGAAATCAGGCTGGCCATAGACGCGATCAAGGTACCCAGTCCCCCCAGATTGGTGCCTACGATAAGTGCTGCATAATCATTGGTAAATCCCGACAAAAGCAAGGCCGCCGGCACGTTGCTGATGACCTGACTGGAAATCACGGCTGTCAATACCTCATGTCCCGCGATCATATTTTCCAGGAAGCTGCAAAAAGCAGGAATCCGCCCCATATTTCCGATAAATATAAAAAATCCTACAAACGTCATAAGCAGCGCATAGTCTACTTTCACAAGCACTTGTCTGTCCACCCAAAATACCGCAGCAATTACCACTATGAGGGTGATTCCGTAAGGAAGTACCCGGGCTACAGTAAGAAGGCAACAGATAAATAGCAGTAAATAAACCGTCAACTCTTTCCTATGGCCGGACAACGCATCGTTTCCCGTAATGTTTTCCACCTTTACAGAGCCTCCCTTTTGGGAGAAACACCAGAGCATCAGCATCACCAGGGACAAAAGAGAATACGGCAGCATCATCTTCACAAAAGCTCCCAGCCCCATGCCGGACTGCCCGTACAGATACAGGTTCTGAGGATTGCCGATGGGTGTCAGCATACTGCCCAGATTGGCAGCAATGGTCTGCATGACTACTACAGGAACAGCCATTTTCTCAGCCTGTTCTTCCCCTGTCATCCTGAGTACCGTGAAGGTAAAGGGCACAAATGTGATCAGCGCCACATCATTGGTAATGACCATGCTGAAGAAAAAGCACAGAAGCACCAGAATCAGCACCAGGGCCCTGACACTCTTCACTTTCTCAAGCAATTTTCCGGCTATCCGGCCAAATACTCCGATCTTCTGAAGTCCTGCCATGACTGCCATCAGGCAGAAAAGGATCCCCAGAGTCCTGAAATCAATATACCCCAGATATTCAGCATCCGGCAAAACGATCAGAGAAGAGATTACAGCCAGTATCAGTGCAATGCTCAGGACGGTTTCTTTTTTAATAAATGCAATGCACTTTTTCATGAAATTATTCATTGTCTTTGCTTCTTTCGTTATCATTTGTGCAACACGGAAATAATGCTCAATTTCCTGTCGCTTCCTGTTCAGTTTACCTTTCCTCATAAAACAAGTCAAGTATCTTACATATTTTTCCTACAATGATTGAAAAGAACTCCCCACCGTGATATAGTGAAGATAACAAAATCAGCTGCAAACGATAAAAAGCAGTCAATATAGGGGGTACTTAAGATGTGGTTTATATTTGCATTATTATCAGCAGTTTTTGCCGCATTGACATCCATTCTCGCCAAAATCGGTATCGATGGTGTTAATTCTAATCTGGCAACAGCTATTCGTACGGTGGTTGTCCTCATCATGGCCTGGGGCATGGTATTCTTGACCAATGCACAGAACGGCTTGACGGAAATCAGCAAGAAAAGCTGGATTTTTCTGATACTTTCCGGTCTTGCAACAGGAGCTTCCTGGCTCTGTTATTATAAAGCCCTGCAGGACGGAGAAGCTTCCAAAGTAGTTCCCATCGATAAACTCAGTGTAGTCATTACATTGATTCTGGCCTTTGTTTTCCTGCATGAAAAATTTACGCCCAAATCTTTAATCGGGTGCATCCTGATTACAGCCGGGACACTGATAATGGTATTGTAATATAGTAAAACTTATGAGAGGGATCAAAATGAAAAAAGTGATTGGTTTTGCATTAACAGCTGTCGGTATTGTTATGGTACTATTTGCAGTGCTGCCGTTTAAAGAATATTTATCCGACATAAGCTTCACAGCTGCAGGTGGATTTTCTGTCTCACACATATCATCCATCTCCATCAGCGATTTTATTTCAGACATAATTGTCGGCCTGCTTTTCATGGTAGTTGGAATCGTTATGGTGATACGAAGCAGAAGATATTAATTCAGATGGTCTCAGCTTCATTCTGTTTTGCCAGAATTATTTTGTTCTTCACTTGTCTTGAAGTTTGGATAGCTGCTCTTTCAAGCGGGTGATTTCTTCATCTTTCTGCGCACTAATCCTCTGCAGTTTGGCTAACTCTTGTTCCAAACGCTCCTGCTTCTTCTGGATGTACCTCTGCTGCTTATAGTAATCCTCTCTTGCTTCACACTGCATCCGTATGGTTTCTTCTGAGCTCAACTGATAAGTTGTCTCTGCCGCTTCTGCCAGGAAACTATCCTTCGATGAAAGCATCTTGATTTCCTCCCATGTAGTGGCCTTGAAAAGTCTGGCCCAGTGGTCAATGCCACGGAGCTTATCCTCCTCCGTAGCCATATCTATATGAGTCAAGTCTACCACAGAAAGCTTCAGTTTGTCACTATAAATCATATTATTTTTCACATTCATGAACATATATGTACTAAAAAACTCCGGTGCCTCCGGAAAAAGAGTAAAGTTCAGAAAACACACTTGTATTACAGGCTTGGTCTCCATATAGTCCTGACCTCTGTTCAAGCTGTCAAAAGAGCGGCACAGATAACCCAGCTTCGGATTAAAACCGGTGATGGAACAAACAATTCCTTTCAATGCCCCCTTACTGCGCTGTAACATTGCCCGAAACATATAATCATTGGTAAGCGTGTACGGCATCCTTCCAGTGGCATTTTGCAATGGAATGGTAAAAGTAACGCAGGGGGCTTTTGTCGAAAATGACATAGACATCTCCTTATGTAGATTTTGATTTCAGACGAGATCAAGTGATCAGTTTGATCCCGAACATACCGGTAAGCTGATAAACATGTTATAGCATAAGAAAACAACCTTTTGCAAGTGTTTTTCAAACATAATGATGTAGAAAAAAATAGCATATGTGAAATTGCACAATATGGTAGAACAGACTTTCAAAGGGCAAAAACGGTTGATTTTCCAGGAATTTCGGTCTCTGGACGTCCATGGGCATTTTGCACAAACGGTTCAAAAAAGCAAAAAATTTTGTGAGATTTTACCAAATAAGACAATTATCTGCGTCAAACGGCTTATCTATGGCATTATATCCGAAAAACGCCTGCTGCACAACTCACACAGCAGACGTTCCGCAAAACTATTTACAAAAAGTATTACCTCTTAAAAGCCGGCTTCAGATACTGGGGCACCCCATCCACAAAAGGCACCTTGCTCTCCCCCTGGATCAGCGGTTTCACATAATCCAGAAACTGAGGTGCAATATCCGTACCATGTGCGGTGATCCACTCCGCCGGGAATTTCTTTTCCTGATTGCAGATCTTATTCACATCCTCCATGCCGCAGGTCATGGTATATTCACCCTCACCGCGTACAAAGGTGATCATCTGTCCGGTGAAGCCTTCCAGCGCTTTCTTCACTGCAAAGCTTCCGGCGCTCTGCGCCTCCTCAATATCCGTGAGGGAAGCAATGACTGCCGAGCATCTCTGGGGAAGATTGATCTCGATGGAGCGGCATTTGCAGCCGATCTCTTTCTTCACCATCTGCTCCAGCACTTTACCGCAGCCGGTAAGCATCTTGTGACCGAAGCCGTCCACACCTGCATCTGCACCGTATTCGCAGATAAATTTACCGTTCTTGTCAGAAATTCCCTCCGATACGCATACTACCACGGAACTCTGTTCTTTAAGTGCCTGTTTCACATCCTCAATAAAAACATCCGGCTCAAAATCAGCTTCCGGCAGGTAGATAAGCATAGGATTTCTGTCATAATCAGTTCTTGCCAGTACACTTGCTGCCGTTACCCAGCCTGCATTACGGCCCATCAATTCTACGATAGTGACTACGGGATGCTCGTACACACCTGCATCCAAAATGATCTCTCTTACGGTAGTGGCCACATGCTTTGCAGTAGAACCGAATCCCGGAGTGTGATCTGTGAGAATCAGGTCATTGTCAATGGTCTTGGGCACACCCATGAAACGAATGTCAGATCCCACTTTTGCCGCATATCTGCTCAGTTTGGACACGGTATCCATGGAATCATTTCCGCCGATGTAAAACACTGCACCGATAGACATCTCCTGCAGCTTTGCCATAATAGCAGGATACACTTCTGCTTCCAGATCCTCCGGCAGTTTGTAACGACAGCTTCCCAGAAAAGATGCCGGTGTCGTCCTAAGCAGGGAAAGATCCTGCTCTTTAGAATATTGGGTCAGGTCGATCACCTTTCCACCCAGAAATCCTTCTATTCCATTTATCATACCATAAACAGTACCGATCTGTTCCGGTGTTTCCAACGCCTCCTTGATGACTCCGTATAAGGATGCATTGATCACAGCGGTGGGGCCGCCTGACTGGCCTACTAATATATTGTACATAACTTATTTCCTCCTGATGATGTTGTGAATGTTCATTGACTCCACAACACTTTAGTTGCAATTGCGCTGTCTCATACTTTGTGTTTGAGCACCAACGTCTCCCAAGGCATCACTTTACCACAAAATTCCTCTCCTGTCACCAGATTTATACAATTATCATATCCGACAGTCTCAATTTCATGCGCTCCCGCGTGGAATATTACGGTTACTTCCTCCTCGTCCAGCCTCTTGGTTATGGTGATCAGTCCGGTAGTATCCTCTGCCTGTTGGCAGACCGTAACTCCTTCCGTCAGGCAGGGGTTCTCCCTCCGAATGCGAATCAATGTCTGATACCACCGGTACATATTCTGATCCTGATATTCTTCATCCCAGAGCATACCGCGCCTGCAGTCAGGATCCTGGCCGCCCGTCATACCGTATTCATCCCCATAATAAATCATGGGCATTCCCGGAAGCAGAAGCTGCAGCGCTGCACCCAGCTTCTGCTTGTCCTTCTGCTCACCGCACATATTTAAAAACCTGGGCGTGTCATGACTGTCAATCAGATTCCACAACACCGGATACACCTTGTTGTGCAGATTTCCCCGCAGAAAGCCCATTTTCTCCAAAAACTGAGACGCCTTGATCTTCTCATCTGCCACCAGATCCCGCACGCCCTGATAAAAGGGATAATTCATGACGGTATCCCACTCGTCTCCTTCCAGGAAATCAGCCGCATAATGCCACACTTCCCCGATGATCAGAGCCTGAGGATTCACTGCTTTTACCTCATTCCGGAATCGTTTCCAGAAGACATGGCTGATCTCATCCGCCACATCCAGACGCCAGCCATCAATATGGCACTTCTCCAGCCAGTATAGCCCTACCTTGATAAAATAATCCTGAGTCTCCTGATTCTTCAGATTCAGCTTGGGCATGCCGCCAAAATAAGCAAAACTCTTAAAGCTGGGCTTCTCGCCCCAGGCCGCATGCAATGGGAAAGAATCTACAAAATACCAGTCTTTGTATGCAGACTGCTCTTCCTTTTTCTTTAAATCCGCAAAGGCAAAGAACTTGGGCGAGGTGTGGTTGAACACTGCATCCAGAATTACCCGCATGCCCATCTCATGTGCCTTATCTACCAGTTCCCTCAAATCTTCTTCCGTTCCAAAGGAAGGATCGATCCGATAATAATCGATGGTATCGTACTTGTGCACCGAATCCGACTGAAAAACGGGTGTCATATAGATCACATCGATTCCAAGATCCTTCAGATGGTCAAGACGCTTGATGATTCCCCGCAGGTTGCCGCCCAGTTCGTCTTTGAAGCTGATTGGTGCCTTGTACCATTTCTTCTTTTCCACTTCCCGGTCCGCAGCAAATCTGGAAGGGAAGATCTGATAAACTACCTTGTTGGCTGCCCATTCCGGAACCAGGAACATCTCTTCCTCCCGCATATTCTGAGGACAGTCATACATATTATAAATATCTTCAAAGATCTCTTCCGAGAATTCGTAATTACCGTAAAAAAGCACCTGTCCGGCCATATCTTCCAGTTCAAAGAAATACCGCAGGCACAGCACATCAATGTTCACCACTGCCTCATAATAATCGTGGCAGCGGTCGCTGGCTGCTTTGATCATAGGAATCGTCTGCCTGGTGTCCACTCGGTCAACGGGAATATTTTTGTCCTGAATATGCAGGATGACCTTCTTCATATCGCCCTTCTGCACCTGAAGTCTGATCAGGAACTTTCCCTTCTCCAAAGCGAAACAATATCTTTTATCCATTTCATGATAAATCGCGGAAATTTGCATGGTTTCCTCCTGTTAATATGATATTCTTTATTGCTTCTATTCTAACCTGAGGAAATGAGAAATGTCAATGTACTTGATTTTATTGTAATAGTAATGTTACAAAATGTTGTTTTTATAATATTATTATGATAGAATTTTATAGTAAAACCAATATAAATGTATTGATATCAGAATAAATAACATGCGAAACAATTGTTTTAAAAAGCGTCACCATGTCGCTTTTTAGAAAATTGATGTGAGGCCGAAAATGAATAAAAATAAGTTTAAACAATACTTTGAAGAAGTCATTCCCAGTTTATTAAATTATAAAAGATGGGAAAATGAAATATACGCTTTTTTGTCTGCTCTTATTATTGGATTTATTGCACATGGATACATCTTTTTCAATAATATAACATTGCATGATAATATTTATAATTTTTATATGGGTGGTACGTATACTTCCGGACGGTGGATGCTGGCGAAACTGTTAAGGCTTTCTCAGGTAATATATGATACAAATTATTTACATTACAGTACTCCTTGGTATTTGGGATTTATTTCTTTGATTTGGATCGGAATGTCAGCAGCGCTGATTATATATACTTTAAAAATAAAAAGCAGAGCTCTCAGTATACTAATGGGGGGTATATTGGTTTCTTTCCCTGTAATTACCTCACTGTTTGGTTATATGTTTACTTCGGGTATGTATTCTTTCGGAACTTTTATAGGTGTTGTCGGGGTATTTTTTGTCTGCAGTATAGACAAGGCAAAGAGCTGGAAAAAACTGATACTCGTTACAATTGGTATTTTATTGCAAGCCTGTTCTGTTGGTGTATATCAGGCAAATATCGGCGTTATTGCATCATTTACAATTATTGTATTTTTAAAATCCTTAGATTATGAAGAAGTCTGTGGCATTATACCGATCATTAAAAGAGTTTTATACTTTGTGTTGGAAACATTATGTTATTTGATCACTTATTATATAGCTTCTATTTATTTTGTGAAAAGAGTCGGGGAGAGCCTTTCTTCCTATCAGGGAATTGGCAACATGGGACAAGTGGGAATTACAGAATATCTCTCAAGAATTCCTGTTGCGTATGTTGAATTTTTTAATCCTACCCCGGAACAATCTCGATATATGTATTCCGGTGGAGTAAAGTACTTTTACTTGTGGGTATTGATAGCAATAATGACTTTTATTGGAATTAATCTATTTACACAATACAGACACAAATTATTTACAGGAACCATTTATGCACTGGCTGTCTTGGTATTTCCCTTATGTGCCAATATTATATATGTAATGTGTGACGGTTATATTTATTCCATGATGGTATATGGGGAAGTAATGATATTTGTTTTATTGCTATATTTATGCAGCATTATGAAACTTAAATGGAAAAGTTTTGCAAATGTTTGTACAGTTATTCCCATTACCATTATGGTCATTTTATATTGCAGATATGCTAATGTATGTTATTTAAATGCTGACTATGTCCAGAAAGCAGGTATTTCATATTTTAACAGAATGGTTACACGAATAGAGAGTACAGAAGGCTATGTTGCAGGAATGCCTGTGGTATTTATTGGAGAAAGACCAAACGTAGATTCCAGTGTATTTCTATATACGGAATTTGATGAGATACACATATGGCCATATGAATTTAAAACAATGGTAAACAACTGGAACTGGTATGATTTTATGAAATCAACCTGTGGATTTAATCCGCCAAGAGGGGATGCAACTTTATTTGCAGACAATGAGGAAGTTATTTCCATGCCAAGTTACCCTTCTGATGGTTCTATACAAATTATAGATGGGGTTGTAGTTATCAAATTAGAATAATTATATATTACTGTGCGTATTGCTGCCCAGCAGCGTAAAAAATGCTTTTGCGGGAATTATTTTTACAGCAGATTTGTTCATCAAATGCACGCAAAAATCTCCCCTGAATATACTAAAAGTAACATCAATTGACAACGGAGCCTGTTATGACCTTTGTCTCTTCACTGCTGTTTGCAGTATCTGCCAGCCTGGACGCACTGATGGTAGGCACGACCTATGGTATCCGCAAGATTCGTGTTTCTTTCCTGCAAAATCTCCTGGTCAGCCTGATCACATTGTCCGGCACAATGCTGGCCATCGGCCTTGGCAACCTGCTGGCACCCGTTTTCTCAGGAAAACCCCTGACAGGAGCCGGAAGCGCCGTTTTGATCGGAATGGGTGTCTATTATCTGATTAAATTTCTGGTTCCCCAGGTACAGAAATATCGTGCAGGACCTGACGCCGAAAAAGTATTGACTCAGGAACAGGCAGAAGAATCTTTCGTAACTTCCGATTCTGCCGATAAGGCTTCCGACTCTCCGACCGGCAAAGAACTGCTTCTTCTGGGCATAGCCCTATCAGCCAATAATATGGGAATCGGTATCGGTGCGAGCATGGCCGGAATTCCCCTTTTGGCAGCCTCATTCTTCACACTTCTGTGTTCGGTGTGCTTCTTAAAGCTGGGAAACTGCCTGGGCAACCGCCTTGGGCGCTGCAAATTCCTGGGGATTGCCGATCGTTTCGCAGATCCGCTCTCAGGACTGATGTTAATTCTTCTTGGTATCTGTCAGCTGCTGTAAACAGACAACTGCAGGCCATCTTTATCGCAAAATCATGTATTTTGCGATATCTACATAGCAGACACAGCTGCCGCCTACACCTCATACGCAGACACAGCCGTTGCCCTGACAATCCATTATCCCTAACTTATCCCTAACTAAATTTAAACACATTATAGAGATTGATCAAAATGATCGCCACCATAAGCCCGATAAACAGCTTATCTACGGTCTTCTCTTCCATCTTCTTGTTCAAAGAACGTCCTAAAATTCCACCCGCGATACCGCCTGCTGCCATCAGCACCAGAACCTCTGCCCGAAACTCAGGAACACTGCCGGCAGCAATACCGGATATAAGATTTGCCGCCTGAGAGAAGAATATAATATACAAAGAGTTCTCTGCGGCCGCTTTCGTATTCATAGAGAAAAAGAAGAACAGCACTACCAGGTTGATGGGACCTCCCCCAATTCCCAGGAAAGAGGAAAGAAAGCCGAGAAACAGGCCGATCACTACGCAAATACCTGCATTTTTAATGTGGTAAGTCCTGACCTTACTTTTATAGATTGTATAAACAAGCGTCCCCAGTGTAACGACCATGAGACAGGCCGCCTGAACCGCCCCTACTCTGTTCGGATCTGCACTTAAAGATTTCACATAGGAAAATAGTTCTTTTCCGGCCAATCCTCCTGCTGCAGCCCCCAAAGCCAGCGGCAGACATGTCTTCATTTCCACATGGGAACTTCCGCTCAGCCTGCTTTTGATAACCGAATACGTGGTCATGGACAAAACCGTACAGCCCGACAAAAAGCTGATAATAGACACCTCCATCACGCCCAGCGCATCCAGAACCGGTTTGATAATGACTCCTCCGCCGATGCCGCAGATGGCACCAATAACAGATGCCAGAAAACATACCAGAAAGAAAATCATGTAAAGCATATGTTATCCCCACTTTCTAATCCAGTAATTCTTTATATAACTTTAACTTCACACGATTCTCACCATGCTCAATTTCTGCCTTATCAATCATCATGCCGATCAAAAGCAGCTGGCTGGACTCTCCCGGATCTCCGCTTCCTGCCAGTTCCCAGTAAATATCCTCAAAGCCCTCATTCTTGGGCTCATTCATGTATTTTTCCAGAGAATGAAGCTTTTCCTCGTACTCCGGCCGATAATTGGCCTCAAATGTGATCGTGACCTGTTTACCGTCACGGCTGATAGCGGACTCCATATGGTCTGCCCCTATGGCAAAGAAAAACAAGGTCAGTTCCTCTACTATTTTAGCTACTTTCTTCTTCTCGTGTGTCATGGTATCTACCTTTCCCTCTCATAATTATATCGCATGACTTACGCCTGATGATTCTCACTGTTTTTTCTGCGTTTTCTTGTTTCAAAATGCTTCATAAAGCTTTCCAGTCCGGGAATCATGATGATCGCCACCCAGCCTGCACTGAAGCCGTTATTATACAGGTTCAGTCCACCGTACATGGAGGACGTGCACATAACGATAGCCGAATGCAGGAATCCGGCTATCATTCCCGGAATCACGCCAAACTGACCCGCAATGGGAGACAACCCTACCGCAAACATGGCAGCCAACAGGATGCCGGGGGTAGACGCCGTGTACCGGTTCAGGAACGTAGACAGGAATACCCCCAGAAGCACCGGCAGGTAGTTCCCGGCATGGGCACCGAACGCAGAAAATCCCACAACCGTCAGGATCGCGCCGATCACGGGACCTGACAGATCCCCGCCCACTAACAGTACATAAGTCAGGGCGATCATTCCCATTGTTCCCATATTGATGAGTGTCGCACCGGCTCCGTTCATAATGACAAAATCCGCCACCGCACGTCCCGGATGCTCCAGAATCTTACGATAATTCTTTAACTCTCCGCCCGAACTGATCAACCCCAGTATAATGATTGCCGCAAAATAGAGATATAATCCCACGATGATCATCATGGGCCTGCCGGCCTTCCAGATAAAGACCGACTGGCTTTCCAGCCCGAAGGACTTCAGCACACACACCACCACAAAAGCCACAATTCCACCGGAGAAGCCCACATTAAACAGGTTATAACCCATATGCATGGAAGCCGTATGCATGGACAAAGGCGGCAGCACAAAACCTACGAAAATGCCCAGCAGCACAGCAAATATCAGGTTCACTGCCCAATGGAACGGCAGCAGATACACCATCTCTGTCACAAAAGGTGACAGGCAGGTACCAAACAGCGCCGTGTAAATATATCTGCTCATGTGGGACTTGTGCATCCTGGCATAAAGCCAGGTACCAAACAGCACCGGCAGAATGTTTACGGGATTCTTCCCCCATAGCCCGTAGCCTGCATTGATAAACAATGCTGCCATAGTCAGTCCGGTAAAGGGAATCTTCAGCACGATCACAAAACCAACGCAAATACTCAGAATCATAGCTGCATTAAAAAACGCCGCACCATATCCCGCCAGTTCAAAATAGTCAGTGATCAGTGCATCCCTGGAAAACACAATTATCTTCAGCCCCCGTGCAATCTCTGCAGGCGAACCGGATACAAGTGCTGCTGTAAGCAACAATATTATGGAAAAAAAGCTGAATAACTTCAGTTCTTTTCCTTTTACTTTTTCATTTAACTTTTGAAGAAGGGTCTCTTGCATAGGGTCTCTCCTTTAATTCCACAACTCCTTATAGATCCTGACAACATCTTCCTTGGCAGCCTTTCTGGGATTGGTAGCTGTACAGCCGTCTGCCAGTGCAGCCTCCGCCATCTCATCAATCTTGCTCATGTACTCTTCTTCCGTAATGGTCCCCATCTGGGAAATAGATAACGGAATATCCATTTCTTTCAGCATAAACTGCACCCAGTTTACCAGAGAGCGCACCGTCATGATCTTGTTGTAGCTGCTAAGTCCCAGTATCTGTGCAACGGTAGCGTATTTCTTTACCGCCGGAAGATATTCGGGACGACTCTTACTATGTTTGTTGATATCACTGTTAAACTCGATGATATGGGGAAGCAGCATGGCATTGGCACGGCCATGAGGAATATGGAACATGGCGCCCAGCTGGTGTGCCATACCATGATTCAGTCCAAGCGAGGTGGAATTAAATGCCAGTCCCGCAAGGCAGGATGCCACATGCATCTTCTGTCTGGCATGGGTGTCATTTCCATCCAGATAAGCCCTCAACAGGAATACGCCGCAGATTTCAATCGCTTTCTCTGCCAAAGCAGTGGCAAATTCGTTGCGTTCCGTACTGACACAGGCTTCCAGAGCATGGGTAAATACGTCCATACCAGTATCTGCCGTAATGGCAGGAGGCACACTTCTGACAAGCTCCGCATCCAGAATAGTCTCTTCCGGCGTCAGGGACTTGGATACCAACGGATACTTTCTCTCTGCAGCCCGATCAGATACTACTGCAAAAGAAGTAACCTCGGAACCGGTACCGCTGGTGGTCGGAATGGCAATCAGCGGTACTTCTGCATAATTTTCTATTTTCAATGTAAATTCACGGATAGCCTTGGAAGAGTCGATGGCAGAACCGCCGCCCACTGCCACGATGGCTTCCGGTTTGTACTCCAGCATCTTCTTAACGCCCTCGCTGATCTTCTCGATGGGCGGATCAGGTACCACTTCTTTAAAAATATCATATTCGATACCGGTTTCCCTGATAGGATTGGTGATCATCTCGATCATCCCGCTTTGCACTACAAAAGGATCGGTGATGACCAACACCTTTTTGTAAGGCAGCTCTTTCAAGTGATCTAGGGCCTGATCCCCAAAGAAAATTTTCGTCTTAATCTCAAAGCTTTTCATGTCCTGTCTCCTTTTGTCGCAAATTCTATCTCTGCGTCCGTAACAAAGTCGTCAATATCACCGGCCTCGCATACCTTAAGCAAAAAGCGCTTGCCCAGCTTGGAACTGTCGAACATGTACACCCGGCGTTTTGCATGCTCCATCATCAGACAGCGCAGCCTGGTCTCTGCCTCGGAATAATCTGTGATCAGCCCCTCCTGCGTAATCCCCTGGGTGGAAAAGAAGCAGACATCCGCATAGAGCTCCGACACCGTCTTCTCTGCTATATTGCCTATCAGAGCAAAAGAATTTTCCAGCAGCATCCCGCCGGTCAGATAACAACGTATGTGCTTTTCCTTTAATTTATCCAATGCTTTGATACTGTTGGTGATAATGGTCAGATTCTGTTCCGGTGTAATATAATCTATGATGTGCCGCACCGTGGAAGAGGCGTCCATAAAGACCGTGTCTCCGTCCTGCAACAGCGCCGCTGCCCGTTTCCCAAGCTCCGCTTTCACAGAAGAATTGGTGCGGTCCCTCAGATCAAAAGGCACCTCTCTGTTCTGATATTCCGGAAGAGATGCACCGCCATAACAGCGAATCAGCAGTCCTTCCGCCTCCAGACTGGTCAGGTCACGCCTTATGGTAATGGGTGCCACATAAAGATATTTTGCCAGGAATTCCACCGTACAGTACTTCTTGGACTCCAGAATTTCCAATATCTTATTCTGCCGTTCCGTTTTGATCATTTCTGTTCCTTTCTGTTCGTGAAATTATCACCAAATGTTCATTTATCATTGTTTTGGACATATATTGACAACAAAATGTTCTATTTTTATAATCAATCTTAACATACACAACAATGGAAGTCAAATATATCATTTGGAGGTTTCATTATGAATTATTGGACACAAAGCACTGAAAATATTTATGTGGCAGCACACCGCGGCTGGTCCGCCAAATATCCTGAAAATACCCTGGAAGCCATGCAGGCTGCCCTTGATCTGGGCGTAGATCAGCTGGAGACAGACGTCAGAATTACCAAGGACGGCGAGCTGGTCCTGATGCACGATGCCACCGTAGACCGTACCACCAACGGTACCGGAAAAGTATGCGACCTGACCCTTGCAGAGATCAGGCAGCTGGATGCAGGCATCAAAAAGGCTCCCGAATATGCCGGAATGCAGGTTCCTACGTTTATTGAATTTATGGAACTTGTAAAGGATCATCCCACCATCACTCTGGATGTGGAGTTGAAAGAATATCCTACCCCCGGCTGGGAAGACGTTTCCTACAGCGTGTGTGACAGAGTCCTGAAGATTCTTGATGATTACGGTTTTACTGACAGATGTGTCATCAATACCTGGAGCGGTAAGCTGCACGAGTACATCCACACTACATACGGCGACAAATATAAGCTTCACGTATATTATCCCATCAGCTGCCTTGGCGAGTGCATACTTTAAAAATGAACACAGGGTATGACATTAAATCATACTCTGTGTTCATTTTTGTTATCCTTCTAATTCTTTAGCTTAATGACAATGGGGTGCGCGCCCCCCCTTTTTTATTTGAGCAAAGGGAAATATAATCCGCCCTGAACGGTCCTGTTCTGGAAAGTACACTGCTGGGCTGTTGATGTGTAATACCAGTCTGTAAACGGTACGCGGTCAGGAGCTTCATTCAGCATATCCCACATCGTATCTATGATCTTATTACGATACTCTTCGTTATCGGTAAGCATCACAGACCACATCTGCCAGTCAGACTTGGTATAGTCGCTTCTGGAATCCAGGGGCAAACCGTACTTGTTAATCTTCTTGCTGTAGTATGCCACTTCTCTTTCAAAGACCTCATCGCTGAAAATGCCCCAGCCGAACATTTTGTCCCATACCATATTATACTTGATGCTCCAGGTATTCTCACCATCAAAGGTCAGTTTATAATGGTCTTTGTCAAATGCAGTATTTTCCCAGTTCTGTGCATATTCTTTTGCAATCTTCATGTAATTTTCTGCTTCCGCATCCCCTGTGTTCTCCAGAAGTTTTGCGTACGCTGCAATGCCCATGATAGCCTTTGCGGAAAGGTTGCAGTTATGAGCCAGGTGACCTGCAAAGTCATCGGTGCAGAGCTGATTTTCCGGGTCAAGGCCGAACTGGATCAGATATTTTACCCATTTCTCCAGAATGTCCTTATTCTTGTGAAAATAAGCATTGTCCTTCTTATAATGGCAGATGGTGTATACGCAAAGGATTGCATTACCGCATTCCTCTACCGGCATCTGCTTCTCATAACGATGGTTGCCGTTCTCGTCAAGACCATATACCTGACCGTTTGCAATGGGATATCTGCCCACATCATGAGGTGCAAAGTCATAAGGCCACGCTTCCATACGGGCATACTTGAACAACGGGTTCAGCATTCCTTCTACCAGAGTAGGGTTCTTCAAAAGAAACAGCGGAATAGAAGGATAAGTAACATCCAATGTTCCGATACAGCCATTACTGAAGCATTCCTTGGATAAGAACTGAATCTCCTCGCCATCCCAGGTCAGTTTATGAGCAGCGATGACCTGTCTGTATACCAGGGAAACAATATCACAGTACTTGTCACTGATCTTCTTTGCTTCTTTCATCAGAGACTGCTCTGCTGCTTCCACACGGCCGCAGATCTCATCGTACTCTTCCACTGCCTTTTTGCAGATATCGGCGAAGGTATCACCGTCTTTTTTGTAATAGGCATCGATCGGTCTGCCGAAGTACATGATGGAGTGAATATCATCATAAGCAGCACAGATAAAACCCTTCTCTCCTTCTGCGCCTAAAGTGAAATCCTTCTCCAGATAAATATATACTACTTTATCATCCAGCTTAAATGTATCTCCGGGATTGATATCCGGCATAGGGAATTCTCTGCGGAAATTAGGGTCCGTACGTCTGCCATAGCAGTCCCTGCGCAGCTGCTTAAAA
The DNA here is from genome assembly GCA_045124375.1 of Acetatifactor sp. Taxonomy (GTDB): domain Bacteria; phylum Bacillota; class Clostridia; order Lachnospirales; family Lachnospiraceae; genus Acetatifactor. Next base: position 11,616 of record JBGVLR010000135.1, on the reverse strand, counting down.
CTATGCACACCGGGCTTGAAGCCGAAAGGCGAGAACAGATGCAGTGAACCCCATTCAATATTGTGGTCATCGCCGCTGCGAACCAACATCTCCTCTTCTCCATGGGTACAGTAAACACCGTTTTCACAGACATCTGCCGTCACTTCCTGGGTCGGTCTGTTGATGCAGATTTCGCAGTCCATGCCAAAGTAAAGTTTTACCTCATGTTCCCTGCCGTCTAAAGCCTCTACCTCGTAACTGATATAAGCAACCGGTCTGGACATCAGTTTCAGGTCATCCAAAAGCAGCGGACTCATAAAAGTGAGATGAATGCGCACAAGGTCATTCTCAAAAGTGTAAACGGTTCTCATAGGAAACACCTGCTTCTTAGTCTGCTTCATAGCAGTGGGTTCCGTACGGTATCTGTTGTCCACATTTGCTTTTCCCATAAAGCGGAACAACTTACCATCTACGCGAAGCAGGCCCAGCATATTGTGGCGGCGGCCGGTCCAATGCCTTGTTACATCGTCACAGAGATTGTCTTCACAGGACCAGATGCTGAAAAAAGGGTCCACCGTGATCAGGGGGACTGCGGGGCATCTTAAGTTCGTCATAGCATATTTCTCCTTTTCGCTTTTATTGGTGCCGACGTCAAAAATCGTGCTGCCGTGACACCTTCAGATAGTAAAATCATATATGCTGTGACCATGAAAAGTAAATAAGTGATATTGTAAATAAGTTAGGAAAATGCGCATTTTGTATTATTCAGAAATAGCATGCTAAACAGCTTATCATTTCACCACTTCCACACAACAAGAATGTTTCTTTGATTCCTTCTCATATCCAATTCCGACCAAGAGAATTCTTCCGGTATATTTCGCGTTCTCTCCCAACCTTCCCCTGAATCGTAAAATATAATCTTTCTCTTTAATCTGTAAAATAGCTTCCTCCGGTGTATGGTCTACCTTTAATTCCAGAATAATACAGTCATCCTGTAATTTTACAGGATAAAAGATAAAATCTACGAATCCTTTTCCTGCCTTATCTTCCCGCTCTACACGATATTTATCTCTTGCTGCCAAATATACCAGATTTACAACTGCCGCTAATTCCACCTCATTGTTATATGACAAAATCGGCGTTTCTGTATTATGAGCATACTGGAGAATCTTTGACATAGTATATGTGTCGCCTTCCAGTGTCGCTTTGAGCATTTTGGCTGACTCTTTCGCCAGTCGATGTACATAACCCAAAGAGTCCTTATTTAAAAGCATCTCCTCAAATTTCAGCATTAATTCCTTATTAGGAATGAAAACCTGCCCATCCTCATAAGTGAGCAGACCATATACAACCATTGCAGAGTAAATCTGATCCTTAGTATTTAACTCTGCGGCTGTAGCAGCATATTCCTGCATCCGTGCTTCTACCCGTTCGCCTGCCACCATCAGTGCAAGATCATCTCTTACGTCTGCTATATTGTTCCTGACATAATAGAAAATAGAATCATATGTTCCCGAACTGGTCCAGTAATTTGCCAATTGATTATCCGTTAATGCGCACACCACAGAGCGGGGATTATACATCCTTTCTCCACTTGCAGTATGATAACCGTCATACCATTCTTTTAATTCTTCTCTTGTTACTCTCGGTTTCTTTGTATTTTTCAAATATCGCCCATAAAGCATATCTACTTCTTTATCCATAAAGCCGAAATACTCATTGAACTTTATTTTCTTTGCCATGTCATATTCCAAAAACATATTCAATTCCGAACCATCTGAATACTTTGCAATAGGCAGAATTCCTGTCATATAAGCCAACTCTACGTATGCCTTGCTTTTTAATAACGATTTCAGGAATAGTAAGTATTCTATTTTCTCCTGTTCGCCGACAAATGACATATGAAAAACAGCATCCCACTCATCTAGAACAAAAATAAATTTCTGACGTCCACCTTTTTCAAAAATCTGCATCAGAATATCCCACACCGCTGCATCCGTATCTGTAACAATGTTGGGGTATGCTTCTGCCAAATCACGAATCAACCCTTTTTCGATTCGCTGAATATATTTTTTATAAGAATCGCTCTCCCGGGGCATTTCGCTAAAATCAATATAAATTACATCATGCTTATTCAAATGCTGTAAGCAAACAGCTGAATCCATTACTTCCAGCTTGTTAAATACGTCACTGCTGTCTACAGCTTTTCCAAAAAAAGTTGCAATCATATTAGCCATAACAGTTTTTCCAAAACGGCGCGGCCTTGTAATACAAATATATGGCTGTTCTCCGGAAAGTACCGGCACCAGCTCTTTTAACAAAGCTGATTTATCTACAAAATAAGTGTCAGATGAGATTCTCCTGAATTTTTCATATGGAGCTATACTATTTAAATAAATACCCATATCTTACCCCCGGCACATGCGTTTTAAACTTCCATCAATATCTTATCCATCCCACACTGCCCACCAGCAGGTCCACCAATAAGAACAGAATCAGAATCATTCCCAGAATGCATGCAACCACGGTTAAATGCATTTTATCTCTCTGCAACGACTTCGTATGTTCTGCCGAGGATTCTTTAATATCAGCGATACGGGCTTCATACACTTCCTTGATCGCCATAATTGCATTCATCTCCACTTCCTCCTTTTTCTCGCCACCGTTAACCAATTCGTCCATGGAACCGCCCATTGCCGTAACCAGCTTCACAACTGTTTCCAGACGCGGATCAGCCGTTTCGCCCGAAAAAATCTTCCTGATCGTGGCATCCGGAATCCCACTCAAATTCGACAGGTCGCTCCATGAAAAATTCCCCTTGTTTTTCAAAGCATTCAGATAGTCTTTTACCAAATTTTATCACCCCTTTTACCGAATTTTATCATAGCCAAAAGGCCCGTTATATCAAACTCGAACAGCTATTTTAAAACTTGAACAATACTCAAAACGGACAGACTGCGTTATCATAAAGTCACAAGGAGGAGCCGAAAGAAACAGCATCCGAAACAAATCGATAGTTAAAAATATTATAATGGAAGCATTATCCATTGTCAATGAAAACCACCGGTCCCGGATGCGTCTGCTACCCACAGAGTTACCGTTCTGAATTCGCCGAAATGGCAAGAGTGATGAATATGAAGATGAATATGAAGAAAAACAGACGAGCAGACAACAATTCCCAAAGCAGAATAAAGAAACAGACCCGCATTACTGTCAAAAACAAACGCGCCCCCAAAAAGAAGCGCGTAGATTACCTGAAGGTAGTATGCTGGATCATCGTTCCCATAATTGTCACGGCTCTGGTGGTACTGGATGCCCTGGGTGTCTATACATTCAACACCCAGCGGCTGATGGTCCTGGGCATAGGATTACTCATCATCCTGCTGCCGTTTTTCAGTGAGATCACTGTAAAAGATCTTTCTGTCAAACGCAGTAAGGCCAAGGACCATACATAGGGACAAGTGACCATGCATAGCCGAGTGCTTTGTTTATTCTACCGTAAGGTCCGGAATGGTAATTGCCGGTTTTGCATTAATATCCGTCAAACCAAATATTCTCATGGCAGCCACTTTCATCCAGTCTCTTGCGGCACCGTAGGTAGCTATGTAATTGTCACAATCGGGCACCAGTTCAATATCGCAGGGCGATTCCATAGCTACCACGATCATGGTCTTGCCCAGCGCCTTCAGGGCATTATACAGATTCACCTGTTTTCTGAAAATAATACCACTGCACATACCGAGCACAATGATATCTGCATCCTCGGAAAGAGCAACTGCTTTCTGAATATCTTCCTCATCCGGATCTAACTTCACCACAATGCCGTCAGTATTGGCATGAATCGCTCTGATTTCCTTTTCCAGCATGTCCACGCACTGCTTTTCATCCATAGCTGCTGCAATCTTTTGAGGCTCCACGCTTACAACGGAAATCTTCTTACCATCGTCGGCAGAAAGAGGCAGATTCTTTTCTCTCAGCACAGAGATTGACCTGGAAGCAAGCTTAAACAACAGTTCCTGATGCTCAGCAGTTCCTACCACTGCATTTGCTTTCTCACAAGCTGCGTATTTGTTTTCAAATAAACCGATGCTTTCCTTGGCTTTCAGGATTCTCAGGACGCTGGCATCCAGGATTTCTTCGGAAATCTCTCCGCTTTTGGCAGCTTCCAGGATTGCCTCATAACCGTCCTTAAAATGGTCGAAATCCCCTCTTAACAGCACCAGGTCGCAGCCGGCTTTGATTGCCATAACGGAGGCTGCGCCGGTTCCGTAGTTATCCTGAATGGCTTTCATTCTCATGGCATCTGTCATAATGATACCTTTAAAACCAAGCTTTTCTCTTACGTAGCCGGTAGTCAGGGTTTTTGACAGGGTAGCCGGATACTGAGGGTCAATGGCATCTACAATGACATGGCCCATCATGATGCCGTCCACGCCATCATCGACCAGATGTTTGAAAGGCACGATGTCTTCTTTCTCCAGTTCTTCTACAGTCTTTACAATGTGGGCAGTCCCCTTGTGAGCATCTGTTGCAATGGAACCGTAACCGGGGAAATGTTTTCCCATGGACAGCACGCCTCCATCCTGAAAGCCTCTCTTCATGGCTACGACATGCTTTGCCACATTTTCTGCATCTTCACCGAAGGTAGCTGCCTTCATGGTCTGTCTGCCGGGATAACGGAATACATCGCAGATGGGAGATTGAATCTGATTGATTCCCATGGCTCTGAATTCCTGTGCGGTTGCCTTGGCCACCTGATAAGTCAGCTCTGCATCATCAGCCACACCGAAGCACATATGACTGGCGTACACCATGGCATTGCAGCGGTTTACGTCAGAACGACAGCCGCCTTCCTGATCCACGGAAATGATCAGCGGAATCTCAGCCAGACTCTGCAGTTCGTTCAGAAATTCAGCACTTTCCTGCGGGGTAAAATATTTGTTGGGCTCACCTACTGCCACGCTGGCATTGTCAAATTCCGCATCCGGGCAATATCTGACCACACCCACCTTGTACTCGGTCACTGCTTTTCTGATTTCATCGGTAATCTTGTCGGACTGTAAAATAGGCACACACATCTGTCCTACTTTCTCTTCTACAGTCATATTTTTTAAAATATCAGTTATCATGTTTTCCTCTCTTTCTGCCGCTTGTGCGACTGACTTATCCTTCCTGCCCTCCAGGAATCCAATAAACTCATCATATAAAGCCGCTTCCACATCCTTGTCGTACTGACCATTCACAAACAGATCAAAGTACTTATCACTCAGCTTTTCCCAGCATTCGGTCTCCCTGCCCGGAATCATGGGATAGAACCACACCCCTGCTTTCTTAGCCGCCTCATAATCTCCGGGGGCATCTCCCACCATTAGCATCTGTTCCCCCGCAAATCCTTTCTCTTTGGCATATAACAGTTGCTCTGCCTTCTTTCCGAACTCCTGCCCTGCAATAAAATTCACCTTTCCGGCAAGCCCCGCGCGGCCCCAGTCTTTCTCAAGACCTTTGGAGGATGCCGCAGATACTACCATGATATCTGCATCGCTGCGCATATGCTCTATCGCCCGGGCAACCCCATCATATGGTTCGATATCCTTTGTCAGCTTTTCAAAATAGATATCACCAAGTTCGCTCCATCGAAGGACTTTCTGACCGAATGCAGAAGGATTCTCTGCCAGCCAGTCCTTTAATCCGGCATTGGAAAGAGGATATCCGGATTCGATGTATGCTTTCAAATCCTCCAATCCTGTGAGCTGATCCTCAGCCCAGTATCCTGCTGCGATAAGTTCTTCAAATGTCATTAATAGCCCCGGGAAACGGTTGATCCCCCTTGTCAGCGAGTACAGATTAATCCGCTCTTCGATCTCGCAAAAAGCTTCCCCGCAGGCTTCCAGACCGAATACTTCAATAGCTGCAGGAACAAAGGAAAAAGTGTGTTTTATTTTCATGGAATCAAATGCCGTACCATCGGAATCAATTCCCACGAAAAATGCTTTCTGTTTTACAAATTCCACCTTTTCATCTCCTTTTTTGTTTGACTTTTTTACCAGTCTGTCATATCATCAGTTTATACCATTCATTATGGCAAACAAAGGGTTAAAAAAAGCAGAAAGGTGTAAATAATTAACATGTATTATAATGTGAAAAATGAAAAGATTTACTATATGTCTGCCGAAGCGGAGAATGTGCCGCTGAATATCTTTCTGGCGGGCATCACTCTGCCCAACCCCAACTACATTATTTCACACAACAACTCCTCCAATGATGAATTCGACCGCTATCAGTTTGAGTACGTCACCGGAGGAACCGGTTATATCACCATCGATGGCAAGACCACTACTGTGAAAGAGGGCGATTTCTTTTTTCTCAATAAAAGTAATCCCCGTATTTTTTATGCTGATTCCAAGGAGCCCTGGGAAAAGATGTTCATTACGGTGAACGGACCGCTGGTGGACGGTCTTGTGGCTGCATACCACATGGACGCGCCCCTCATTATATCCCACACAGATGTGTCAAAACACTTTCTGCAGATACTGAAGCTTCTGGAAAAGGGACACGAGTCTCCCCTGGAAGCCTGCGAAGGAACCGCAGTAGAACTTCTTAAGATCGTCCAGAAAATAAACCGGGGCAGACAATTCGGCACGGAACAGAATATTGTCTGCCGCGCAGAGCACATTAAGAATTATATTGATCAGAATATTTACCGGAAATTTACGCTGAATGAACTTTCAGAATATTTCTTTTTAAGTAAGACGCAGATCATCAGAATTTTTAATGAAAAATATAAAATGTCTCCCATGCAGTACGCCATTGCCAGGAGAATCGCTCTTGCCTCTTATTATCTAAGCAAGAGCAATATCTCTATTGCGGCACTGGCTGATATGCTGGCTTTTTCCGACAGCAAGCACTTTTGCAAGACGTTTAAAAAGTATGTAAATAAGACGCCACGGGAGTACCGGAAAAGTAATTTTGAGGTACAGGAGAAGACTATGGAGAGTTTGATGAGGAGTGTGAATAAATAAGTCTGTGGCTCTTACTATCTATTTTGCAAGCATAACTTTGCACTGCTTCTGGTAACAGGCAATTCCATATTTTAAAATCATCCGCATGCCTGCATCACTGAGTCGTTCCTCGTACTTTTTATTCTCGATCTGCTTCAGTGCTTCCTCACAGGCTGCTTCCAGATCGGCATCATCAGCATATTTTACTTCGATCACAATCCCGACTTCTTCGTCCTCTATTTCTACCAGAATATCGCTATAACCTTCCCCGGACTCTTTGTTTGAGAATACAATCCAACTATCCTTGTAAGCGAGAAGACCAAGCAAAATCCCATGATAAAAATTCTCTTTCTTATCCTTTCTTACAAAAGTATCACGAATACTTATCGTCCTTTTTAAATAGCTGCGGAACTGCTCCTCCACACCAACTGCATTTCCGTTTTGAAATGCTTCACAAAATGCATTGAGCGCTGTACCATCCTGACGGGTAGTATCCTGAAACCATTCTGTAATCTGGCTGGCAAATATATTGCGGATTTCCGTATTAGGAATCACCAGCTTATATTTTCTTCCGTCATACTCTCCTCTTTGTGTTAAGTATCCTGTGGTAAACAGTACACTCCACAGGTTATCTATAGAATCATACAACTCCCTGTATGTCAGTTCCTTGCGAACAGTCTTTTCAATCGCTTCTCCTGCCATCAAGCATTCAATCTCACGTTTGGTTGTTCCATTCGCCATTTCGATAAAACGGCGAATGATATCATTACCGCTGGTATTGGACCAATACGCTTCCGGCTGTTCCTTTGGATTCACCCGGAGTTTATTACAATAACAGATTACATCCCATGGGCAGTATACATCTACATTGCCAAATCGATATCCGTCATACCACTCTTTCACCGCATTGTAGCGTTCAGAGCATTGATAATACTCCAGCATTTCTTTCACTTCTGCATCCATAAATCCAAAATATTCATCGAACTGGACATCTGTAATCGTGAACACGTTTAAATTATTCAACCCGGTGAAAATGCTCTCCTTCGCCACCCTCAGGCACCCCGTCAGCACTGCAAACTGAATGTTGTCATTCCCTTTTAATGCCTGCCCGAAAAGATTACGAATCAGGTTGACCATCTCCTCATAATAATCCGCCTGCATAGCCTTATCAAGCGGCACATCATATTCATCTATCAAAATAATCACTTTATGATCATAATGCTTTTTCAATAAGGCAGACAAGATCAACAGACTGTTCATCAATTCTGCATCTGACATCACAATGCTCTTATCATTACTCTTGATCAGATATCTATATTGTTCCTTTTCATATTCTGAAAGTTTATCACTATCTAAAAGAAACATAAAGCTCATTGCTTCCTGCGTAATTACTTTGCACAGCATTTCCCTTGCAGTTTCAAACTGTCCGCCGCTGACTCCTTTCAGACTGATTGAAATCACCGGGAATTTTCCCATATATTCTTCACAAAGCTCTGTCTCCGCCGAAATCCTCAGTCCGTCAAAAAGTTCTTTCTTACACCCGATTTCAAAAAAGCATTTCAGCATACTCATATTCAGCGACTTGCCAAAACGTCTCGGACGCGTAAAAAGGTTTACTTTTCCCCAGTTATGAAGGAGCTCGCTGATCAGCCCGGTCTTATCAACATAATAAAATCCTTCTGTCCGTATTTCTTCAAAACTCTCTATTCCAATCGGAAGCTTCACTTTTCTATTCATCGTACCCACACGTCCCTTTCAGAAACACTAAAATGCTACTGTGCCAGTAATAAAAGTATAGCCTACTTTTTCTCATTTCACAACTGTTTCTTTCCCACAGGAACCAAATCCGTCTCCTGACATAACATAATACAAATACCCGCCGGAGGCATCCTCATGCGCGAGATTCCTTATGACAGAGCTGCAGCCGTAGCCTATGCACGCAAATGGGCACTGAGCCGCAATCCTGCCTTTTACAATTTTGATGAAAATGGAGGAGATTGTACGAATTTTGCTTCCCAAAGCATTTATGCCGGGGCGCGTACCATGAACTTTACACCGATCATGGGATGGTATTATCGGTCTTCCTATGACCGGTCCGCCTCCTGGAGCGGTGTGGAATATCTCTATCATTTTCTGATAAACAACAAGTCTGTGGGACCCTATGCGCACAGAGTCCCACAGGAAGAAGCCCTGCCCGGTGATATTGTGCAGCTCGGTACAGCATCAGGCGACTTTTATCATTCGCCTGTGATCACGGCTGTGACACCGGAGATTCTGGTGGCGGCCCACACCTATGATTCCCTGGACAGACCGCTGTCTACCTATCAATATGGTATGGCGCGGTTTCTCCACATCGACGGCGTGCGGACGTGGTAAATGAGACTCGCACATCATCTTTACATTCAACAGAACCAGTATAAAATTGCGCCTGCATATTAAAGAGTTCGCTATAAATTCCCCCTCTTTTCATCAACTCCTCATGAGAACCGTATTCCACAATCCTTCCTCCATCGAATACAGCAATTACATCACAGAATTTTGTGCTGGAAAGTCTGTGAGAGATATACACTGCTGTTTTTCCTTTCACCATGTCGTTAAATTGCTGATAAATCTCGTATTCCGCCCTGGGGTCTAATGCTGCAGTGGGTTCATCTAATATAACAACCGGTGCCCCCTTATACAATGCTCTGGCTAAAGCGATTTTCTGTCCTTCTCCTCCTGAAGGTTCAAAGCCTGATTCATCGAAATTCTTATATATGGCAGTTTCAATCCCCTTCGGCAGTTTTTGAAGCTTTTCTTCAAATCCTACATACCTTAACACTTTCTGTACTTTTGCTTCATCCATCGGTAACGCCAAAGCCACATTATCTTTTAAGGAAAAAGAAAATAACTTGTAGTCCTGAAATACCGTTGAAAAAATAGACATATACTGTTCATATTCGATATCTTTAATCACAATCATTAATTTATTTACCGATATGCCTTACAGATACGCAACTGTTTGATGATGTTAACAACATCTAAAAGTCCGAAGAAACCGTGATAAATAAGGCTTTTCAGCAGTTTTGAGCTTGCTTTTTTTGCCAATATATGGTATTATAATCTTATAGATATTACCGATATGAATGAGAGGTTAGTACCATGGCGACAAATTCGATTCCTGAAGAGATCAAGCAGCACAGGCCGGGACCCTGCACTGAGATCAAACTCATTAACGGTCATTACTATGTATATATGTACCAGTCCATAAGGCTTCCAAGTGGAAGATGGGGAAAGAAAACCGGCAAAAGCATAGGAACCATTATAGCTGGTACAGGCTTCATCCCCAACAGAAACTATCATCTATATAAAGGGGAAGAATCCCAGGACGAAATAACTGTTCTTGAGTATGGACAGTATGCATTGATAGAAGCAGTTGCAGAGAGCGTTCTTTGCTCGCTGAAGAAATTCTTCCCTGTAGACCGTGCCACCCAAATCTTTGCGTATGCCAGTATCCTTTATGCCAACGGCTTTGTCCATCTCGACCAGGTTCAGGGCTATTATGAGCAAAGCTGGCTTTCACAGGAATACAAAAACCTTCCTTTCAGGATGGGGAAGACCGCTCTCGGAAACCTTCTTGATGATCTTGGAAGGAGAACTACAAGGGTTATCAACTATGAGAACGCTGCAATTATCGATTCATCCTCTGCCATAGCCATTGATGGACACGCGATCCGATTCTGCTCTGATGAAAATGACCTTGGTGAGGCAGGATATAAATTCAGCAGCCTTAAAGAGGATCAGGTCAATCTTCTCATGGGCTATGACATTAACACCGGAGTTCCGCTTTTTGCGCGAATGTTCCGCGGTACCTGCAATGATAAATCAACAATAGAGGACATTGCAGATCTGCTGGAATTTTCAGGGATCCTTTTCGTAATTGACCGCGGATTCTACAGTGCTAAAAACCTTGAGATTCTGTCAGCCAACGATAACACTTACATCATACCGGTTCCATCCAATACGGATGTATTCCGAGATGTAATGAAGGATGTCAAATATACAGACAGTTTCTATTACAGATCTGGCAAAAAACATGCCCGTATCGAATATGTGTCCCGGAAGATCAGTGACACGGAGTATGTTTATGTATTCCGGGACATTGACGAAAACGAGAAGTGCCGTTTCAACTACCAGCATTGTATAGAACTCGGCAGATCCGGATATACACAGGAAAAGTTTGAGCAAAACAAGGAAACCTTCGGTGTATATGTTCTTCAAAGCAATACTGCAAAAACTGCCGAAGAAGTATTTGGGGGTTACAAAAAACGCTGGGGCATAGAAACTTTTTACCAGTACCTGAAAAACACAGGCGATTTCAACGACCTTATGATCCAGGATTATTATAAGGAGCAAGGTTTTTCGTTCATCATGCTGATCACCGGCCAGATTCATCAGAAAATGATCTCAGCCGTCAAATCGCTTGATGACAACACAATCTCCGTTCACGATATCCTGCTTATGGCGAGATGTATGAAGATGGAGCGGAGAGGCAACAACTGGAATCTCAAGAACGTAAGGAAACGAGATATCCAGATATTAAAGCGACTTGGCTTTGAGTCGAAGATGATGGTTCCGGACTCAAATTGAGTCTGGAGCA
>JBGVLR010000134.1:0-11623 GCA_045124375.1 Acetatifactor sp. | reverse complement strand
TTACTGATGCAGGGTCAATGGTGTGCTTTCCAATTCACAAAGGTTACTACGGTGAGCCACACACCATACAGGGGTATCAAGCCTGTATTGCTCCTTAGTATAAAAATACTAAACTCCCAGGATCTCCCGGAACGCTCTGGGCCTAATTAGCTGTTTACCCTCGCCCAGACGAGCATATTTGATCTCACCTCTACTATACCATAGAATGGGTTGAATGTCAACATATTATCAAATATAACCTTATAACGGTTTACCCGTTCATGCTTACGCATAAACCGGTAAACCGTTATTTGGCATCCAAAGATGCCGAGAGTGCCGGAGCTGCAGCTCCGGATGGGGCAAGCCCCAGGCGTCTGCGGACGCCTCCCCGCTCGGTGTCATCAACGATCCTCCCTCTCCTGCAGGCTGTTCGTTGATGTCACCGAGCAATGCGCTGCATCGATCTGCAGCCGCACTATCGAAAAATACCAGTATGGCTGTACCTTTTCTCGCAAAAAGTACAGCCATACTGGTATTCTCCCATTGCAAAAAGTTCTGTCACAGTTGGAATGTTCTGTGTAACAATTACTTTTGATCTGATGAAGCCATGAAAATCCCATGTCCTGGTATTGCGTTTTCTGTCGAAATTTGATACTATTGCCAATGCTGCGACTCTTTCCAGTAGGAAGGAGGTGTTCCAGTGGAAAATGTCATCGCTTTTATCATCTCCTTAGCGGCCAGCGTAGTTAGCTACTACCTGTGCAAGTGGTTGGATCGAGATGATACATAACGCAGCAACCAACCCAAACGGCCCGGTCAGCCGCTAAAATGACAAGAACACCCCAGGAGCTGCAACTCCTGGGGTGTTCGCTTTTGTTCCAGTGGATGGCCGTCATCGCCTTTGGCCACCCTTACTATACCATAGCCTATGTAAAAAATCAAGCGACTTATTTCTTAAAGTGCTTTACGATAGCAAATATACCAATCGTCACTGCAACCACAAATACTGCGATCCCTATTAATGAGGTTCCCATTTCATACCTCCATCAATTTCCGCTAACCGTCAACACACCGCTGTCGGAAATAGTGGTCTTGATCCACGCATCTACGGTCATAAGATTACCAATAGGAGTGTCAATAACTTCTACCGTACACATTCCCATAACTTCTGCCGGATATGTAGGCGTCGAAACAGCACGATTGATTGTCAGGCTTTTATCTCTGATTGTAGACAGAATACAATGTGCTACATGGTTCCTTGCGTTGGAAATTTTCCAATGTGTTCCGGATCTACTTACATCATACTGGTAGCTCATGCCATCAATAATAGAACCATCAAAGTAGGATGTCCATGTGCCAACCGTTGCTTCATAGGAGTGTGACCACATAGGAACCGCCGTAGGTTCAGCCGGAGTATAAACTGCTCGAAGAGTTACCGTTTCACCTCGATCATTCACAAACTCTTTTGTAATCTCATAAGGCTGAGATACATCAATATTGTTCATGTCTACTACAATGGTAGCCTCATCCGTATCTGTTACTACCTCTGTCGCAAAGACAGGGATACACATGGAGAAAACCAGCACGAGCGCCAGTAATAGGCTTGTAATCTTTTTCATATTAATCCTCCTTGTTGCTCTGAAATACGGTTTAACGATTGACGCATCTGGATAGCTATCCATTTCTCAGCCCATCGGACTCACCTCATTTCATATTTCCGACCGATTTTTCTTCCAGGTTCAATTTTAATTTTACGAAAAGGCCCATAAAAGTAAACCGCACCAAGTTTACATCTATGAAATTATAGATTGCTTATTGAAAAATCATTTGCAATTGACCTCTTCTCCCATTGACAATAATTAGTCTGTATGTATAATATAATTATGGATACATTAAAATTTGAATGGGACCCCAATAAGAACGAAATCAACAAAAAGAAGCATGGCTTATCTTTCGAGACAGCAAAGGAGGTCTTTTACGACGAGTTCGCTATCCTGTTTGACGATCCGGATCACTCCAATGAGGAAGAACGATTCCTGATTATCGGATCGATCAAGTCGGAAAAAATTTGCATTGTGAGCCACTGCTATCGTGACCAAGAAAACCGCATCCGTATTATCTCGGCAAGGCAGGCAACCAAAACCGAGCAACGTGCTTATCTTGATGGAATTTGAGGTGATATTATGAGAGATGAATACAACATCAACGAATTGAATCCGAGAAAGAACCCCTATGCGAGCCGGCTGAAGAAGCAAATCACCATCAATATCGATGGCAGCACTATTGACTACTTCAAGTCCCTGGCTGAAGCTAAGGGGATCCCCTATCAGACCTTGATCAATCTTTACCTGAGAGACTGCGCCGATAACCGGCGGCAACTCCAAATGTCTTGGCAATAACAGCTAAACCGGCGGCCATAAATAGATGGTCACCGGTTTGCTTTTTTATTTCATTTGAGTCATCTTTCCCTCCTGCATCATATACACATGATGACACAGCAATGAAATATCTTCAGGGTCATGGCTAGAAAGAAAAATTGTTCCTCCTGCACGGTTATACGCTTCCAATAATGTTCTGATTGTTTTTACGCCCTCTACATCTAACCCCCGAAAGGGTTCATCCAGTATAAGCACATCTGGATTTTCCATAATTGCCTGAGCAACAGCCAGCCGCTGTTTCATTCCCAGGGAATACTCCTTAACTTTTCTTCTATCTTTCGGATCTAAGCCTACCTGTAACAGCGTAGTTTGTATTTCTTTCTCCCCTATGATATTACGAATAGCTGCCAACATCTGTAAATTCTCATAACCAGTATAAGAGATTAGGAAGCCAGGATTTTCAATAATTACACCCATCGTTGGTGCTGGTTCTATTCGATCAACGGTTCCTTTATTGATATATAATAAGCCTGCAATAGCACGTAACAGCATAGTCTTTCCAGAACCATTAGATCCAACAAAACCATAAACTTTGCCTTTATAGAAGGAAGCACTTATATCGGACAATACCCGCTTCTTTTTCAAATCCTTGCTGACATTTTCCAGTTTGATAATACATTCATCCTGACTCATTTTTTTCCATATCTCCTTCCGAAATAACATCTCGTTTCGATTCTAATGTAGTAAGTAAGGTTATAACAATCAGTGTCAGCAGAATGTTGAGCAATACTTCCTGCTTTCCTATCTGAGTAATATCTAACGAAGTAATCCATGTATCTGGCATAACTCCCTTCATTATCCGCTCGAGTGTAATTATCAAGACTGTAATACCGCAGAATACGATTGGTTCCTTAGAAAAACTAATCCATAAATATAGAAATAGTGATAACACTATCCGCGGAATCACAAGTTTACCCCAAAACACAAAAAGTAATTTTATTGTATCTGCATGCAATAGAAATGTCTTATGTACAAGTGCTGCTCCTGTAAGTGTCAGTAATTGAAACAATTCCATTAGCATAGTCAGCCTGATAATTACACCTATTCTGGCCCATAAGACACTTTTCTTTGAGGAAACTCTTACATAATAGTATTCCTCACATATCCCTCTTTTTAGAAAAAAGAGGGATGCTATCGTAGGGAGTAATGCTAAAATCACATATGCAGCAATATAGATTAGATTTCCCGTGTAGCCGCACAAGCATATAGTTAATACATCTTCTGTTGCTCGTCCTACAGTTTTCGCACCATACAGCCACCATAAACCAGCTCCCCAAGCACATGCACATGCGCACCACTTTACCACTCCCGCCTGTTTCATAAACAGCCGAGTTAGACACATTTTTTCATGTATTATCTTGGATGCTTGAGTTTGCAACATAGTCCCTCTTTTCTATCACGCAGATACACAAAGCAGTTAGTATTACAATTAAAACACCCCAGTAGAGAAAATTTGCGAGTAACTCTACCTCCGAATCCATATATTTCAAAAATGTATGTGAATATGGAGCAATCCATTCAAAAGAAGGTATTAGATTAACATGACACACCAGATGCATCGCAAAGTTTCCAACTAGTACACATGCTGTCGGTAAATTTTTATTTCGTATATAGGCTTTTAACAGTAATAACAACAGCCCTGTTGCCACCAAGCTAAGTATAGTCATACTCATCTGAGCAATCACAAGACCCACTTCCGAAATGGAATATAGTGCGTTCTGGACAATCACCAATCCCACTGCGATCCAGAAGTCATTACATACCATCCATGACTGTGTAGATGAACAAAACGGAAAATACAAGCAAACCGCCGCCAATGCGAAAATCGCAACCGCTACCGTACAAAAGAAAAATACTTCTCCTACTCGTACCCATGCATAGTGTTTTCTATTATGAAAACGAACTAATTCATAATTGGAATAAGTATCAAAATTCGTAAGTCCATTAAGCGAAATGATCGCCATCGGTGCTATTATCAGATAATAGTGAGTATTTTGACCAAGTAAATACATCATGCAATTCGATATTGTAAAATCTGTTTGACCACTAGACAATATCAAATTATATATTGACTGTACAACAAAAACGCAGAATAACACGAATTCTAGTACATAGATTTTTGAAAATACTTTCGCAAGAATCTTTTGAATACAATACTTCATATTTCCATCATTCATCCCCATTACGGAAGTTCCCTTATATCTTTTCTATAACAGTTCATTAAAGACAGTAATGCAATGCTTGTCAACGCTCCAGCCACACACAGAACAGCGTTAAGACTTAATCCCCCTAATTCAAAAGGAGCAACCACAGCAATAGGAGACAGCGCAGGTACATTCAAAAATTGTGAAAGCAGAAGATTAAGAAAATACATTTCTACAGGTGCTAATATGACTTCATACCGATTTTTAGCATGACAAGAAACGCCAAATCCGAGTGTGTAATATATCATTGATAAAATAATGTTTGTTGCAAACAGAATCATAATAAGCTGCACTGGTTTTTCTATGAAGAATTCCTTCATGTACGGATAATTTATATATGTATTTTCCGCCATTGGTATATTTTCTGGATACAAAGCAAAGCACACCAGCATTGTTATACCTAGTGTCAAAAAGATAACTACTGCAACTGAACATATTCCCGCAAACCATTTTGAAAAGAAATATCTTGACCGACCACATCTGCTCACCACAAAATTCTGATACCCGCTTGTTCTCTCTACATAATAGCTATCAATATAAGGAATTATTAAAACAGGTAAAATCAGTCTATACACTGATGAACCCATAGCCAGACAGTTCAACCAGCATTGATACGATGATATCAATTCCTCTCGCCCAACTTGACGATAAATCGCCACATCTTCTCCGTAGGAAATAAGTCCCAGCAAGCACGATACGCATCCAAGTACAATTGAAACATATAGTAATTTTGTATTAAATACTTTTCTTAATTCAATTCTGAGCATTTTCCTTCTCCTAGTACTAAAAGGAAAGCCGCAAAATTGCGGCTTTCCTTCCTGATGATAAATGATTTCTAAATTAGCTGGTCAGCTCGTCAGGGCTGAATTTGAAGCGGATGCTCTGAGTGTTAATCTGTGCCAAATCGCTGCTTACTTCCGCATAGCATCTGTAGTTTTTCTTCGCTGTCGTGGTGGCATATTTATAAGTACCAGTGCTCAGATTTCTTGCCCAGTTGGATCGAGAATCCAAATCAGAATTAATTATCCGAGCATCAGGATACAGATTTCCCGTTACAGAAACCGTATAGAAAGAGCAGGTTGTACCATCAGTACCCTTTACGATGTAGGTTGCAACTGTAGCATCTTCCTTCGTATTGACAGATGTATTAAGGCCCGGAACCGTAAGCGTAACTTCATTAGACCAGGATCCTGCTGCATAGCAGGTGACTGCCCCCATCATCGTAACACAAAGGACCATACATAAAATCGCCGCAGACATTCTTCTTCTCATCATTTGTTTTCAATCCTTTCATTTTTATTTTGTGGAATGCTCAATAATTAACAAAACCAGACACTTTTACTGCGCTACTAGAGTTATTTCTGATCTGCAGTGTGTAATTTCCATTCTTTTCAATCAGTATAGTTTTATCGATGCTGCCAGTCGTTACGTTGAAATAATGGAAAACACCATCAGAATCCACTAACCCAAAGTCTACGCTCGCATCAAATGGCGCATAAGAAGCATTAATTGTCACCGTTTCTCCCGCAGCCAGAGGAAAACTACTTGTAGCTAAAGACACGGCTTTTCCGGAAACGGTCATATTAAATGAGCCCATCGCACGAGAGCTACGCAAATTAGGATTGAAAAAATCTGGGGTGGCATCCATTACTTCGGCCGCATGCGCAGGAAGCGAGAGTATTCCAACAACAAGCATGCACGACAAAACCATACAAATCATTCTTTTGGCCTGCATTGTAACCACCCCCTTTCATAAATCACCATTCAATATCGAAAGATTCCGTTGCGTATCCTTCTTTATTTTCTGTGTCCAAATCACTGACTGGTGTGCATGTATCAGGATCCCGATAAAATTTACTAAATATCACAGCTACTAAAACCGTCACCAAAAGGCAAGCGATAGCAGCTACTAAAATAATCCGCTGTTTTTTCTTTTTGGTATTTTCCGGATGCTTATCTAGCTCCTCTAACGATTCTGTTTTAACGGACACCGTTATCTCTTCTATAGTATCGTTTAATAAAAAGTCTACCGATACTTCGTAAAGTTCTCCAATTGCTCTCAGATTCTCCATTCCGGGGATTGCTGCACCAACTTCCCATCTGGATACGGCCTGACGAGACACATTCAATCTTTCTGCTAGATCCATTTGTGTCAGGCCTTTTTGCTTCCTAAGAAATACAAGCTTTGCCGCTAAAGTCATTCTCTTTATGCCTCCATTGTTGGTCAAAACCTCATAAATGTAAACCGCACACGGTTTACATTTAGGCAATCCAGGATTGCCTTTTCAATTTTTTCGAAAAATTTCCTTTATCTCTGCCATGGCCAGCGCCATCTGCGTCGTTCTGAAGGAGCTTCCTGCGCCGATTCCGGTGCCGGCACGGAATCTGAAAAATCTTCCTGGATACTCTCCTGCTCTGCAGCTCCCAGCTGCTGCATCGTGCCGGCATGGAGAGCTTGGGCAGCCTGCAGACTGGTTGTCGTATGCTCCAGTGCTGCGGTAAGCTGAGTAAGCTGCTCCTGCTGCGCCGCAATCTGCTTGTCCTTGGTTTCGATCTGCTGATCTTTCACCCGGAGCTGCTCCTGCAGGAGGTCAATCGTAGCCTGCAGCGTGGCATACAACCGTTGTTCAACGTTGTTCTCCTCTGGTGATTTTACCGTTTTTGGGGGTTGAACGGGTTGAACTTCCCCAATTTTGAACACTTCCTCCAGTGCTCGCCGTTCTATGTACTTCTGACCGTCCTTTTCATGGACATAGGAAGCCAGTCTCGTGCCGATCTGCTTGTAGATCGCCTGCTGGCTCCGTCCTGCAGCCTCAGCAAAAGCTTTAATTGTCATCAATTCGCCCGGTCTTTCCATGTGAAACCCTCCATTTTTCTTTATTAAACCCATTCTACTTTTGGTTGAAAGGTTTGTCAACGGTTGAGTTGAATGGGTTTAATTAGAATCCCACCATTTATAGACCGTTGTTCTGCTGAGATTCAATGCCCTGGCTACCTCTGTAACGGTGCTGCCAGGATGTTCCACCCGGTATGCAGCCACTTTCTGTGCGGCTGTTCCGGAGCCTTTTGGTCTGCCATCCCGGACTTCTTCACCCAGCTGCTTCTTCAAAGCTTTCATAGTATTCATTACCTGGATGTGCTGGCTCTGCTTTCGTCCATTTCGCTTGTTTCGTTCAATGGAGATTTTGGTTTTGGCCTCAATCGCACGGATACTGTAGGTAGCATAGGCATCTGAGTAGTAAGTATAGGCATCGTACACATCCTGCACCGTAAAATCATTGTCCGGAGTTTCAGTCAGCGTATTCAGCCAGGGCACCAGCTCCAACGCATCGTTCAGAACCTTTTCCTTATCGACGTCACACTTGACCGCATAGGTCATAAGTGCAGCAATGCAGTTATAGCGATTTCCATCAAATGCACCGGCCCGGATCTTAGCCAGCCACCAGTCATACAGAGCATAGGGATTGTCTCCATGAACCTTGCCGGCAATATCCCATTTATGTCTGGCCTTCTCCTGGCGCACAATCCTGCGTTCATACCACTCCGGGTAGAGTGCCTTTGCTTGCTCCAGAGGAAGCCGCTGCTGCTCCAGATCCGGAATGCGGTACTTGTCCTCCACATAGCGATTCAAAACCTCTATACTGGTTTTGTTGCCAAACCGAAAAGCCACCACCGGGTATCTTTTACCGAGCTTGCTTTGTGTTCCTGGCATCCGGAAGCCCTGGAAGATACCTTGAAACTGCCGCTTCTCAGGATCGATCTCGCTGGTATACCTGTTCCAAACGATTTTTGTCAGACCTTTCTTCAGCTCATCCAGCGGACGATGCAAATGCTTATACAGGGGAACCGGCTCCTCCAGGAGATAATATACATGAAGACCGTGACCACTATTGACTATGTAAGTTGGTGCCGGCAACAAATCGTTTTTTATCTGGAACAGTAGATCTCGAAGCTGCTCCATCTTCACACCGTCCAAATCGATGCAGAATCCCCACAAATGATGTGCATTGGCAGCAGTCCGATTTTTACCCCTGTAAGCCACTGGAGAGGCCACAGCGAACTCAACACCGTTGGTCATGGAGATATCCTTCAGATCATCAAAAGCCAGCCAGTTAAAGGCGTGTGGCGCCCCGTGCTCGTCTTTTTCAATCATGGTAAATATCATATTGGGTCTCTGTACTTCCGGTGCTCCTCGGACGCCCAGGGAGCCTTCAGGAAACACATCTCTGTAAAACTCAAACGGCGTCACCTGAGAGCAACGCTCCTGGAGCAACGCATTTTTCATTTTATATAGCTGTTTATCTGTCGGCTTTCGTGCAGACATATCGTCACCTCCAAAAGAAAAAGAACCAAAAAGAAAATCCGCTGCGGCGGGGCTCGGCTGCGGCCGGGAAACAAACCATCCGGCTGGGTTTACCACAGGCTTGCCCACACCCCACAAGGGGGTGATGGACAATTCCTGATGGAAAACCCGCCTACTGCGGCACACACCTGCAAGCAAAGCACACATCGATACTGCAACGCCTTGAATTCCTGATATATAGAGAAAAAATTATAATTTTATCTGAGTATAGCGGCGATAGGAGAGCTTCCGCGCCCCGCACTGGCTGGCTATATTATCAATGAGTTTATTGAACACCTCCTATTCCTCCTATCCTACCACATCAAGGAGGCCGGCGCAAGCACATCCTGGCTGGCTATATTATCAAAGAGTTTATTGAACATTCTTCCAATTTGAGCAGCAGCTGGCTGGCTATATTATCAATGAATTTTATTGGACACATCTGCGCCCTCGAATGTCCCGCATTTTCTTCATGTGTTCTCTCTGGCGAGCTTTCTTTATCCGCTCATTTTCCTGAAATGCCGCAGCCTCTTCCTTCGTCATTTCCCGTGTGTCTACATCCAGGTAATATATACTCCTCGCCTCACCCAGGGCATTATCCCAAATGTACGAAGGTTTTGCCCCCTCAACAGGAATTCTCCCTCTCAAGGCCCACTGCCTCACCGTTCTGCTATTCTCTGGCTTTCCAGCTCTCATAATCATTATATGCACCTCTCTCTTTATTATGGTCGCATTTCCGCAGGAACTATACCTAACGGCTTAGTATGAAGAAAAACAATTTCCCAGTAGCCAGCTCGGAAGTTGGCCCGGAGCTTGCGCTCCACCATGACATTACGATGCAGCCATTCCGTAGCATCTTTGTCCCGGATCATCTCTCCATACCCATCCAGATACATGCCGGTTATACCGATCTTTTCAACTTGCCATCCGCCCGATTCATCATCCCGGAACAGCTCTGCCATTTCCGTTCTGGCCTGTTCCTCTGTGAAATCAATTGAAAACGGCGTCTGCAGAACAGTCTCCCAAAGTCTCACTGTCTTTCTGTTGGCTCCATACTTGTAAGAATGGTCTTTTTCGGTGGAGCTGATCACTACATATCCGGAATGCTCCTTTTTGGGTTTCAGTTTCCTTGATGCGTTAGCTCGCTCTTTTGAAATCCGCAGCAGATTCGCATTCAAGCCCTGCTGATATTTTCTTTCTGCCCGTTCTGCAGATAATTCCTCCTGCAGCTCCCCTGCTGCCTTATCTGCAGCAGCTTGAATCTTCTGAATTCTTGCATCTGCCTGACTTTTAATAGATCTCACTCGCTGATCCGCTTGGGTTGCTGCTGCAGACGCCTCTTTTTTTGCATTCTGGATCTGATCCAGCAGTCCATCATATTCTGCCTTTGTCATAATGACATGAGACATTTCTGGATCACTATAGCCACCGGGAACAAGCTTATATCCTCCCAGGGCAGTCTTTCTCACAAACTCACTCACGGTGGCACCTCCTTACAATGCCCGAATATAGTTATTTGCCACAACCTCGATTCGATTATGTCCCAGAGCCTTGCTGCAGATCCGCATTGCAGCCTTATCCAGCCGCTTACCTGCCTCATCCTTTCTGCAGACATAAACCTCGCTCTGGAACCGCTTGCCGGTTCCCTTATTCACTCGATCAAACGGAATGTCCTCGATTGCCCTGGCGTGAGCCTTGTAGATCGTAGTAGCATAATCTCCACGGTAGGCATGAATATCTGCATTGGCATTTACATGCTGCCATACCTTTTCATCGGCAGCAGTATTCTGCATGCGCTCCAGGATCTGCCCGGCATGTTTTCCGATGATCGGACTGATTCGTTCCCGGCCCCCTTTGCCATTCCGGACATGAAGAAAATACTCGCAGTCGAACATCCTGGCATCACGCAGCACTCCCAGGTGCTTTTCCTCATGGGGCTGTCGCTCACCCTCCGGGAGAGCCTCGATCCTGGCAATCTCCGCCTCGATCTGCGCTCTGGTCATTAGATCGCTCCCTCTCAGAGCCTCCAGCTCGCTGCGGCGCAGCCCTGTTCCCTGGCAGAACTTTATCAGCTCATCATTATTGGTTTTTGAAAAATGAAGATCCCGCACACGGTCTCCCCGGCTCCGTTTAATCTCTGCCCTGTTCCGTTTGGGCGGCTGAAAATAATCCGGATCATCCGGTTGGATACCATATAGCTTTCCAAGAGCCTTTGCTTCCGTCTGGATTGTCCAGGCAGATAATCCCTGGTCCACTCTGACCTGAAGCCACTCATTGACATATTTTTTTGCGCTTTTGAGTGTAGTACACTCCGGATGCAGCTCCTTGACATACTTCAAGAAATACTTGGTGTGTTTCCAGTAAGTCTGATAGGTGTTAAAGGAGAAAATCTTGTCCTGGGCCGTACCGTTGGCCATAGCTTCTTTTTTGCTCTCGCCAAAAGCCTGCATCCCGGTCAGACGGTCATACGCCTGCTGGTGCAGATCTTTGGAATATGACTTGTTTTTCCGTCCCATGTATTCCTCCTGTAAAATTCGTTAAAGCTAAAGCCGCCTCATGCCAGATCCGAAGATCCCAACAATCGGCAAATACACTTTTTTAGGTCTTATGTGTGACCGGTTTGGGAAATTCATCCCGACACTTTTTCCTCTTGCTTATGT
>JBGVLR010000133.1:0-7800 GCA_045124375.1 Acetatifactor sp. | reverse complement strand
AAAAGAAGATCAGCAATCATAGGCGATTACGAAAGGTGTTCCCCGGTGGGCACCTTTTTTGTGTAGAAAAGGATGTAAGATCATAATAGGAAAGGACTTAAAGATGATTACAACGATTCTTTGGGATGTGGATGGTACTTTGCTGGATTTTGTATATTCCCAGCGTCTTGCGATCAGTCAGTGTTTTCAGACGGCAGGGCTTACGATCAATGATGAGATAATACAAAGATATTCTCAGATCAATGATTCCTATTGGAAACGGCTGGAACTGGGGGAAGTTACCAAGTCACAGCTTTTAAGCGGAAGATTTCTGGATCTGTTTGCGGAGTATGGCATTCAGGGTGTGGATGTGGAGGCTTTTCGAAGGGAATATCAGGAGGCACTTGGAAAATACTTTGCATACATTGATGATTCCCTGAATATCTGTCATGCGCTTCGTGGTAAAGTGAAGCAGTATGTCATTACCAATGGAGTCACTTCCACCCAGCAAAGCAAACTGAAATTATCAGGTCTTGCCGATTGTATGGAAGCGCTTTTTATTTCTGAGCAGATCGGAACACCTAAGCCGGGGAAAGCTTTTTTTGATGCAGTGTTAAGCAGTATCGAAGAGAAGGACAAGTCACGGATTCTTGTTGTGGGAGATTCCCTTTCCAGTGATATCAAAGGTGGTGTCATGGCGGGGGTAAAGACATGCTGGTATCATCCAGAGGGTGCCGTGAATACAACGGAATATCAGTCTGATTATGAAATAAGCGATTTGCATCAGATATTTGCACTTCTGGAAAGGGAGTAGTCTTATGGCAAAGTCACCGAAGCAGAAAATGAAATTATTGTTCATGATTCAGATGCTGAAAGAACATACGGATGAGCATCATGTCCTTACCACACAGGAAATTATTGAGAAACTGGCTGCCAATGATATCCATGCAGAGCGAAAGAGCATCTATGACGATATCAGGACACTGCAGGATTTCGGATATGATATTATGCAGGCCGACAGCAGAAACGGAGGCGGCTACTGGCTTGGGAGCAGAGAGTTTGAACTGCCGGAATTAAAGCTTCTGGTAGATGCGGTACAGTCGTCACGATTCATCACTACCAGGAAATCCAGAGAACTGATTCACAAACTGGAGCATATGGTAAGCCACCATGATGCAGGCAAGCTTCAGAGACAGGTGTATGTAGCCGGACGTATCAAGACGGAAAATGAAAGCATCTATTATAGTATCGATGGGATACACAGGGCGATTCAGGAGAATCATCAGATACGCTTCCCTTATCTGGAATGGACTTTAAAGAAAGAATTGAAACCCAGAGCAGGAAGAGAACGTTATCAGGTGAGTCCGTGGGCGCTGATCTGGAGAGATGAGAACTATTATCTGGTAGCCTATGACGGCACATCCTCCATGATGAAGCATTACCGTGTGGATAAAATGGGTACGGTAGAGATACTGGAGGAGAAGCGGGAAGGCGCTGAACAGGCTGAAAATCTGGATCTGGCAGCTTATGCCAACCGTACATTCGGTATGTATGGCGGGTCGGAAGAAGTCGTGACGATGCGGTTTCCCAACAGACTGATCGGAGTGGTACTTGACCGGTTCGGTAAAGATGCGGATATTCTTCCTGCAGAAGAGGGATACTTCAAATGCAGGACCAGAATCGCCGTCAGCGGTCAGTTTTTCGGCTGGATGACAGGAATCGGCAGGGAGGCTGCCATTGTTTCCCCGCAAAATGTCAGGGAACAGTACAGACAATGGCTGCAGGAAATATTAGATGAAAATCCCTGATAAAAAAACAGCTAATATGCAGACTCCAATTTTGGTAAATTTCACGGTGGGGAATCCGTTGACATTTTGCATGAAATTTCTTATACTGAATAGGCACACTATATCTATGAACCAATACGATGCTTGGATACAAGATATTGTGGTGCTTAAAAAGGAAATTGATAGATATAGCAAATGAAAGGAATGTGATCAGTGATGAGCATGGGGTTTGAGTCGGCCAGTTCGAACGGAGTGAATTATGGAATTGAATATCACCCGGAGAAAACGGTTTATGTGATAAAGAAGGATGGAAGCAGAGAGGCCTTTAATGTGCAGAAGGTCATTAATGCGGTAGGGAAGAGTGCTTACCGTGCATTGACTAAATTCACAGAGGAAGAAGAAAAGCACATCTGTCAATATGTAGTGGACAAGGTAGATGAGTTGGGTCAGGATGAGATTCCGATTCCTATCATGCACAATATTGTAGAGAGTGCACTGGAGCAGGTAAAACCCATTGTAGCTAAGAGTTATCGGGATTACCGTAATTATAAACAGGATTTTGTCCGCATGCTGGACGATGTCTATAAGAAGAGCCAGTCCATTATGTATATTGGAGACAAGGAGAACTCCAATACAGATTCGGCACTGGTATCAACCAAGAGAAGCTTGATCTTTAATCAGCTGAATAAGGAATTGTATCAGAAGTTCTTTATGACCACTGAGGAGATTCAGGCGTGCCGCGATGGTTATATTTATGTTCATGACATGTCTGCCAGAAGAGATACCATGAACTGTTGTCTGTTTGATGTACAGAATGTGCTGACAGGCGGATTCGAGATGGGTAATATCTGGTATAATGAGCCCAAGACCCTGGATGTTGCCTTTGATGTGATCGGTGATATCGTCTTAAGTGCTGCCAGCCAGCAGTACGGCGGCTTTACCGTGCCAAGTGTAGACCTGATTCTGGAGCCATACGCCGAAAAGTCATATAAGAGAAATCTGGAAAAATATATTCGTCTGGGAATTGATAAAGACGCTGCAGAAGCAGAGAGCTATGCAGATGTGGTAAAAGAATTTGAACAGGGATTCCAGGGATGGGAGTACAAGTTCAATACTGTAGCAAGCAGCCGCGGAGACTATCCGTTTATTACCGTTACAGCAGGTACCGGTACCGGCAGATTTGCGAAGCTGGCTACCATCACTATGCTGAATGTCAGAAGAAAGGGACAAGGTAAGAAAGAGTGCAAGAAGCCTGTACTTTTCCCGAAAATTGTCTTCCTGTATGATGAAAATCTCCATGGACCGGGTAAGCCTCTGGAAGATGTATTCGAGGCAGGTGTCAGATGTTCCGCCAAGACCATGTATCCTGACTGGCTGAGCCTGACCGGTAAGGGTTATGTGGCAAGTATGTACAAGCAGTACGGCAGGATTATTTCCCCTATGGGATGTCGTGCGTTCCTTTCTCCCTGGTATGAGAGAGGCGGAATGCATCCGGCTGATGATAAAGACGTGCCTGTATTTGTAGGCCGCTTTAATATCGGTGCGGTTTCCCTGCATCTTCCTATGATTCTCGCCAAAGCCAGAAAAGAAAGCAGGGATTTTTATGAGGTACTGGATTATTATCTGAACCTGATCAGACAGCTGCATATCCGTACTTATGCGTATCTTGGTGAGATGCGTGCATCCACCAACCCGCTGGCTTATTGTGAAGGAGGATTTCTTGGCGGTCACCTGAAACTTCATGATAAGATTAAACCGCTGTTAAAGTCTGCTACGGCGAGCTTCGGCATTACCGCACTGAATGAACTGCAGGAGCTGTATAACGGCAAGTCTCTGGTAGAAGACGGCGAATTTGCGCTGGAAGTACTGGAGCATATCAACCAAAAAGTGGCTCAGTTTAAGGAAGAGGACGGCAACCTGTATGCCATTTACGGTACGCCCGCAGAGAATCTGTGCGGACTGCAGGTAAAGCAGTTCCGTGAAAAGTACGGCATCGTAGAAGGCGTTTCTGACAGAGAATATGTCAGCAACAGCTTCCACTGCCACGTAACAGAGGACATTACCCCAATCCAGAAGCAGGATCTGGAGAACCGTTTCTGGGATCTGAGTAATGGCGGTAAGATTCAGTATGTGAAATATCCGATTGATTATAATACAGAAGCAATCAAGACTTTGATCAGACGAGCTATGGATATGGGCTTTTATGAGGGAGTCAATCTTTCTCTTGCCTACTGTGACGACTGCGGTCATCAGGAACTGGAGATGGACGTATGTCCCAAGTGCGGAAGCCGCAATCTGACCAAAATCGACAGAATGAACGGTTATCTGTCTTATTCCCGTGTACACGGGGACACCAGACTGAACGACGCCAAAATGGCAGAAATTGCAGAAAGGAAAAGCATGTGATATGTGATAACAGCGAGCCAAAATTATGATTTTCATGCTTGCATGAAAAATCATAATCTTGGCGAGCGTCCATCATGAGGGCAGGCAAAGCCGCAGCGAATGATCTTTGAGGGAACCGCAAAGGTTATCACAGGCGAGCGTCCATCATGAGCGCAGGCAAAGCCGCAGCGAATGATCTTTGAGGGAACCGCAAAGGTTTTATCACAGGACGGAGGGAAGAATGAGATATCATAACATCACGAAAGATGATATGTTAAACGGTGATGGTTTACGGGTGGTGCTTTGGGTAGCCGGCTGTAACCATTGCTGTAAGGAATGTCACAATCCCATTACATGGGATCCTAACGGCGGGCTTCCATTTGACGAAGCAGCCAAACAGGAAATTTTTGAGCAGCTGGATAAGGATTATATCTCCGGAATCACATTTTCCGGAGGAGATCCGTTACATCCTGCCAATCGTCCTGATGTCAGGGCTTTGATGGCAGAAATCAAGGAAAAATATCCGGATAAAACGATCTGGCTCTATACAGGCGATTCCTGGGAAAATATTGTGTATTATCCCATGATGAAATATGTGGATGTAGTGGTAGACGGTGAGTTCCACATAGAAGAGAAGGATGCGAAACTTCTGTGGAAGGGAAGTAAGAATCAGAGAGTTATTGATGTGCAGAAGACGAAAGCTCAGCCCGATTCTACTATACCGGTGCTTCACTGCGGGGATTACGAGCAGGAGCCATGGCAGGGTATATCACAGCAGTATACCGGCAGCTGCTGCCAATAAAGTCTTGCTGCCGCTAAAGTCTTACTGCAAAGGGTGTCGTTGCAAAAGGTATCGTTGCAAAGGTCATTATTGCAAAAGTCATTATTGCCAAGGGCAGCACAGAACGGCAAAAGACATCAGAATCTAACAAGAAAGGCATGGTAACAGAGAATGCGAAGAATTGCAAAATTTCACAAAGTCAGTCCAGAACAATTCTTAAGCGGAATGCAGGACAGCTTTCCCGAATATACCGAGGCAGATATCAGAGATATGTATGAATCCATAGAACTGCCCCGCAGAGCTACGAAAGGAAGCGCAGGTTACGATTTCTTTGCGCCGTTTTCTTTCTCTCTGCCACCGGGATCTACAATCAAAATTCCCACCGGAATCCGTGTGGAGATGGAACCTGACTGGGTGTTGAAGCTGTATCCCAGAAGCGGTCTGGGATTTAAATACAGGCTGCAGTTAAATAATACAGTAGGCATTATAGACAGTGACTACTTTTATTCCGACAACGAGGGGCATATCTTTACCAAACTGACCAACGATTCCAATGAGGGCAAGACGGTGGAGGTAACTGCCGGTACCGGCTTCA
Organism: Acetatifactor sp.; assembly: GCA_045124375.1. GTDB lineage: Bacteria > Bacillota > Clostridia > Lachnospirales > Lachnospiraceae > Acetatifactor. The sequence goes on along the minus strand of JBGVLR010000133.1, from coordinate 2,273 downwards.
TGCAGGGGATTTTCCTGGAGTATGGAATCACGGTGGATGATGATGCCCAGGGAGAGCGCAACGGCGGATTTGGAAGTACTACGAAGTAACATAGAAAATAAGTCAATAAAGGAAACAGGCTGGTGATTCCAGCCTGTTTTCCTATGCCCGGAGGTCACACGCCAATGCGTGAAACCTGAAGTTCAACTTCCGATTAATAAATTCTTACTTCAAAAATTCTGGCATCTTCCGTTCCGTTTGTAGCTGTTACACAGATCTGAACCTGGTCAGCAGTTACTTTTTCCGGGAGATTCAAAACAACATGTCTCTGATAGTTCTCTGTCACATTATGTTCCCAGACCTTGCTGCCGTTACGGAGTGCGGTTACGGTATAATCTTTTACCAGCTCAGCAGGTGCTCCCGGTGTTACCTTGGCCATGGTGCCTTTCGATAAGGAGATACAGTGCTCCTTTGTCAGGTTAGGATCGAAGGTGATGCAGATCTGTGCAATTTCTTCCGGCTTCTGCAGCTGCAGAGTAAGAGTCTCACCTGCTTCAGAGATTCCATCGGAACACCATAAATTAGTTGCATCTCCCTCATTTCTGTTGACACCGTTGATGACTTTTTCAGGTAAAGCATCGTTCTTGAAGGAAGTGGCAGAAACAGCGGCTGTACGGGCCTTGTCTGCATCGTCCTCATTCTTGCATCCGATGATGTAGCAGTCATCTTTTAAAAGTGTCTGACGAAGCTCTTTCATATGGTCTCCACCTACCTGAACAGGAGAGCAGTGATATTTTGCTGCCAGTGCTGCGGCTGTTCCTGCGGCTTGTCCGCCGATGGCACATGTTCCCATTACCCTGGTGGAACCCATAGCAACTTTGGAAGCACCGATGATTCTTCCCACCATCATCAGATTATGTACTGTTTTGGAGCAGTAGCAGCCGTAAGGAATGCCGTAAAGACCCTCGAAGTTTCTGACAGTGGAAGGAACCACACCTTTGGCCCACAGACCTGCTGCCGTATGCTCATCCATAGGCCAGCCGCCGTAAGCTACGTCCTGTTCGGAGGTTTTGTTTGTACGGATGTCCTGTTCGGTAAGGGTATAGGTACCTTCCAGACGTCTGCCTTCTCGGATACCGGGCTGGTTGCCCACCCAGATTAACTCATAATTCTCTGCACCATGATTGCCACGGTTCTTGATATGATCCCAGATTCCGTAAACGCACTTATACAGTTCGTAGCGGATATCTTCAGCCTGTTTGATGATATCGTCCCAGTCGCCGCCCAGTTCGATCCACCAGTAACCGGATTGCGGATCGTATTCTTCCAGCAACAGACCCTTACAGTCTTCAGGCTTTCTGTCAGGGCCGAGGATGACTACTTTGTCGTCTGACAGGCCAACTACCATGTCACCGTGATGACGGTATTCCAGGTCCTCCTCATTAAAGGTATAAGCCCATTCCGGTTTTACAAATTTTACCGGATGACCGGTGTCTCTGGCACAGAACATTATCGTATTACCCATGGTTTCTCCGTTAGGTTCCTTGCGGGCGCTTTCTTCCTGATAAGTCTTCTTGTCTTCGCATCCGATACGGTATTCTGCACCAGCGTAATATCCCAGACTGCCATTGCCTGTTCCATCGATGTAGACATTGGCCTTCATGCGATAATGGCTTTCTGTGGTACTCTGATAACATTCAATCCATTCAATCTCGGCGCCGGTAGAAGAGACCTTATACATAACGGTATTCAGATAAGAATCAAGGTTGGCGGTTTCTTTTACTGTGGACCAGAGGACACCGTCCCAGATGGAAAAATTGTGATTTCCATTCAGATAGCGGTTGTGAAGCTGCATTTCCAGCAGGATGCCGGCTTCTGCGGCATTGGCCTTGGAACCGTGGCAGGATGCTCCCTTTACATGCATTCTGATTTCTGAACTTGCGTTGCCTCCGTACACGCTTCGTTCCTGAATAATGGCGGTTTTAGCACCGTTTCTGGCAGAAGCAATGGCTGCGCAGACACCGCTTAAGCCACCGCCGACTACAATAACATCATATTCCATTAGTTGTGGCTGTACCTCTTTGCAGCCCGGTATCTCATGGACATATTCTTTCATAAGTGTTCTCCTTTCTTATGCACACGTTTCTATATAGTAACAGTTCAGACGCGCCATTCGCAAAATCGCGCCTGCGGCGCTCTCCGTCGCTTCGCGACTATTTTTGCTCATAATCTGGCGCTCAGTACAACCCTATACGTAAGCGCAAAATCATGCGAGCATGATTTGTGCGCCTACG
>JBGVLR010000132.1:0-50281 GCA_045124375.1 Acetatifactor sp. | reverse complement strand
CCTGCTCTTTCCGGGCCAGAATAACCGGCTCAGGGAGTCCAGTATAAACGAGGTCTACCGTGGAATCGCAGAGAAAAACGGCAGAGAGGAGGCTGGGAACAATGCCTGAGAAGGATTCAATTATCAAGGAACAAAAGTCTTACCGGAATCTTCGGAATCAATATGCAGAAGCACTTGATCACATTCAGGAATTAGAGGATGACCAACGATACTGGTCAAAGGAACTTCAGTATCTTAATAACTATATCCATTATAAAGGCTTGGATGATGATTACCGGTATTTCCGTCAGAATGCCCATGAGGAGCGCGATGAAAATCTGCCCTTCGCATTCTACACTTTGTAACAATTAACTATGCCTGCACTGGTACCCGGTCGGTAAAAAATGACCGACCGGTACCTCTGCAATTTTCTCCAATTTGGAGATGCAGAATTCTCCAAAAAGTTCTGCATTTTTTTCCAAAAAGGTCTTGCAAAAAACATTTCAGATGAAGAGGAAACTGAGGAAGCAACGGTTGATGACAAAGATGAGAGTGATGTTAAATTACCAGAGGAAGATATGGATACAACGGTTCCATCAGATTCAGAAGAAATAGAACCAAGCGTTCCACAGATTTCAGATGAAGAGGAAACTGAAGAAGTAACGGTTGATGACAAAGATAAATCAATTTTAACCGTTTCGCAGGAGGCAAATACACCGGACACAGGTGATGATAGCAATTTTAGTATGTGGATATTACTATTGGCTATTATGGGAGTGTTCTTGGGTGGTTTTGCACGCAAAAATAATCTTTGTAAAAAGCATGAAAATAGGAGGGGCTGATATGTAACATGTAGGCCAGCTCCGCAGGGGTAAAGTTGTGGCATTTTGGCGGTTTGCTCCAGCGCATAGTGGTTTCCCAAGATAATATGCTGAAAATGCTGTGAAACTGCATGCTTATGTACTCGCAATCAAGTTCGGAATATTGGTAAGGGGTATCTGGAGAGAGGATAAGAGCACTGGCATAATGAATGGTAAAAGGTCTGGCATCAATTTGAAGGGATGCCAACAAGTTGATGTTTATGTTAAGGCAGAGGAAGAGATTACGTTTGAGTAACTTAAATACAAAAACGCGTCTCTTCGAGAGGAAGGTCAAATGAATCAGCAGTTGGTTGACGTAGCAAATTATGCATGTTAAAATCCATACCACAAGGTCAACTTCTCTATGTTCAGTGGCAATCCTATTTTCCCCAAAGGGGCAACCAAATTTATCCGCTAACTAAATAAAAAATACGAGAAGAGACCTTGAAAAAGAGCAAAGAAAAAGCTCTGAGAGGTCTCTTTTTTGATGCCGAAATTTATGGAAAGAATAGTGGGAAACCTCAGTATTTATGCGGCTTTCCGGTATTTTTTTCTTTTGAAGATGTGGAAGAAAAGAGGCGGGAAAATTGGGTTTGCCCTTTTCGGGATAGAGGGATTGCCACAAAGACAGAGGGCCGGGATATCCGTTACGTGGAAGCCTTTAAGGTTTCTGAGTATGGAGAACCGAAGATGTTTGGCGAATATAAGATAAAACTGAAAATGAAAGCATGTAGTTTGCAGTGTGCAGAAAGGACATAATAGTGAATCATTTTATCCGTGAGAACGAAACTGTGTTAAAAAAATTGCTGGAGGATCTTTGCAGAATACCTGCTCCTTCTTTTCATGAGGAGAAGAGAGCAGAATTCTGTAAAGCGTGGCTGGAAGATATAGGGGCAGCCGGGGTGTACATCGACGAAGCAAACAATGTGATCTTCCCACTGAATTGTGAGGGATGCAGCGAAATTACAGTTTTTGCTGCCCATACGGATACCGTATTTCCGGATCTGGAACCCATGAAATATGTGGAAGACGATGAGAGAATATATTGTCCGGGAGTGGGAGATGATACCGCCAGTGTTGCTGTGCTGATGATGACGGTCAAATTTATAATTGAGAAGTCGATACAGCCGGACAAAGGTGTGCTGTTTGTGCTGAATTCGTGTGAGGAAGGGCTGGGAAACCTGAAAGGAACCAGACAATTGATGCAAAGCTATGCAGGGCGTGTCGCAGGATTTATTACCTTTGACAGCAACATTTCCTATATCAATCATGTCTGCGTGGGCTCTCAGCGATACGAGGTAGAAGTGCTTACGAAGGGCGGCCATTCTTTTCAGGATTTTGGGGTAAAGAATGCAATCAGCGTTCTGGCGGAAATGATTACGGAAATGTACAGGATACAGGTACCCCGGAGCGGAAATGCACGAACAACCTATAACGTGGGAAGTATAGAAGGAGGCACCAGTGTAAATACCATTGCCCAGAGTGCCAAAATGCTTTGTGAATATCGGTCGGACAGCAGAGAATGCCTGGAATTCATGAATAAAGAGTTTGAACGGATATTTAAAGCTCCCTGTGCAGAGGATGTGACAGTGAAGGTCAGCAAAATAGGCGACAGGCCATGCGCCGGGGATGTGGATCCCCTGCTCCAGGAGAAACTGGCGCAGGTATGCCGGCAGATTGTGGAAGAAACGGCACAGACGCCTGTTACCTTCCGGTCCGCTTCTACCGACTGCAACATTCCGCTCTCCCTGGGCATACCGGCTGTTTGCATAGGGGTATATAAGGGAGGCGGTTCCCATACAAGAGAAGAATATATTGAGAAAGCTTCTCTCAAAACAGGACTGCAGATTGCTATTAAAACGGTGCTGACGTTAACGGGGGGATTACAAAGCTCTCAGGGTTGTCTTTTTTATGAAAAGTAATTGTAAATACGGCACTCATGCGGTAAAATGTAAGTACGAAAAAGACTTTACAGGAGATTTTCCAATATTGGAGAAATGTTTCGGAAAGGAGCCGATTGGCAGATGGTCAATGCAAAGAAGAAGCTTCCGGTAGGAATCGAAAGCTTTGAAGAAATTCGGAAAGAAGACTTTTACTATATTGATAAGACTGCAATGATTCGGGATTTGCTTTACAAATGGGGAAAGGTAAATCTCTTCACCAGACCGAGACGTTTCGGTAAATCATTGAACATGAGCATGCTGAAAAGCTTTTTTGAAATCGGTTGTGACAAGACCCTGTTTGAGGGGCTGGAGATCTCTAAAGAAAAGGCACTGTGCGAAGAATATATGGGAAAATTCCCGGTGGTATCCATCAGCTTAAAGGGTGTAGAGGCAGATAATTACGAGACCGCACGTAATCTGGCTGTCAAGGTGATCAATGAGGAGGCCAGAAGACTGCAATATCTTTTAGAGAGCAGTAAACTTTCTTGGGAAGATAGGGAATTGTTTTCACTTCTTTTAAAGAAAGATATGGATGATGAAACCTTATGCTGCAGTTTGCGTGAACTTTCCGAACTGTTGCAGAAGCATTATAATCGGAAGGTCATCATTTTGATAGATGAATATGATGTTCCATTAGCCAAGGCAAATGACAGGGGATACTATGATCAGATGACTGCGCTGATTCGTAATTTGTTTGAACAGGCATTGAAAACAAATGACAATTTGTATTTTGCCGTGATGACAGGTTGTCTGCGAGTGGCCAAGGAAAGTATTTTCACCGGGTTAAATAATCCCAAAGTCCTTTCCATAACATCTGTGAGATTTGACGAGTATTTCGGTTTTACCGACAGCGAGGTTAAGGAAATGCTTGAGTATTATGATCTCTCAGGTGCTTATGATGCTATTAAGTCCTGGTATGACGGCTATCGGTTTGGCAATGTGGATGTTTACTGCCCCTGGGATGTAATCAGTTATTGCGATGAGCTAACGGACGATCCGACTGCGCAGCCGAAAGATTACTGGTCCAATACAAGCAGCAATGATGTAGTGAGACATTTTATTGAGAAGATAGATGATGGTCTGACTAAAAGTGAGATAGAGGCGCTGCTTGCGGGGGAGACAGTGACTAAAGAAATCCATGAAGAACTGACTTATAATCAGCTCTATAGCTCTATTGGCAACATCTGGAGCGTGCTGTTTACTACCGGTTATCTGACACACCGGGGAAAGCCGGATGGGAAACGTTTTAAGCTGATGATTCCTAATATGGAGATACGGAATATTTTCGCAGAACAGATTATGGAAATGTTCAGAGAGCATACCCAAAAGGACGGAGCAACATTGAACGCATTCTGCGAGGCACTGAAGAGTGGAAATGCAGAGAAAGTGGAGAGGCTTTTCACAGAATATCTCGGAAAGACGATCGGTATACGGGATACCTTTGTGAAGAAGCCTACAAAAGAAAATTTTTATCATGGAATTTTGCTTGGTATCCTGGGATTCAAAAGCGGCTGGTATGTGAAGTCGAACAAGGAGTCAGGGGATGGATTCTGCGATATTTTGATTGAGGTTGAAGGTGAAGATACAGGAATTATCATTGAAGTTAAGTATGCGGAAAATGCATTATATGAAGCTGCGTGCAAGGAAGCATTGCATCAGATAGAGGAAAGTGGATATGATGCTGTACTGAAAGAGCAAGGCATTACTACAATACTAAAATATGGTATTGCCTGTTATAAGAAGAAATGCCGGGTGGTGTTGGAGAATGATTATTAGGTTCTGATCATTGTCCCATATTAATGGAAATTGAAACCAACTTGGAAAATTGAGGATTCTCTAAAATGTAATGATTAAAGAGAGGGCTGCCGCAACAACCCTCTCATTACTATTTATAAGGAATTCAAACCTTGCAACGTCCCGCGCAGACTTTCCTGTGAAGCCGCAACACTTCCCTGCACCATAGGAGCCGTCCCGCCACCCTTGGCCCCAAACTGCTCCCTCAGCAGTGAAGCCGCTTTACGGCAATCCAGTCCCGCACTTCCTATAATAAACCGGTATCCGTCCCCATCACTTCCGGAAAAGACACAGCAATATCCCTTATATTTTTCACACAGGGAATTTACCGTATTGCGCAGTGCAATATTATCCAGTTCTCCGGTGAAAAGAACCACATTATCCTGCTCCTTCGGCGAGGGCAGGAGAGCAGTCTGCATAGAGAGTAAATCTGCCTGCAGTTCATTGGCACGTTCTTTCTGACGGACGGATTCCTCTTTCAGACGAACCACTGCATCAGCCACTGCCTCCTGCTTTGCAGACAAAAGAGCAGAAATCGATGATACACTGTCTTGATGCATGGAAAATTCCTTAAGCGCCCTTTCCCCACACAAAATATTGACGCGCACACCGCCGCGATGGCTCTGCAGACCTGTCACCTTCAGAATACCGATCTGACCGGTGGTCTCTACATGGGGCGCACAGCAGGCACAGGTATCAATGCCCGGAATCTCCACGATTCTCACATCCCCGCTCAATTCGATCTTGCTGCGATAATCCATTTTGTCCAGTATGTCTTTGGGAGGAAAGGATACATGGATGGGCAGATTCTGCCAGATAGCCCGGTTAGCGTCAAGCTCAATATCACGCACCTGTTCCCAGGTGAGGCTTCCGTTAAAATCCAGCGTAACTTCTTCTTTACCCAAATGAAATCCTACATTATCATAACCGAAGCGGGCATGTACCAGACCGGATACGATATGTTCCCCGGAATGCTGCTGCATATAGTCAAAGCGCTGCGCCCAGTCTACATGACCCTGTACCTGACTGCCTGTTTCAAGCGGTTTTGAAAGATAATGATAAATCATATCTTTTTTAATCTGTACATCCAAAACCTCCATGCCTGAAAGCGTGCCCTTATCGGCACCCTGCCCGCCTTCTTCCGGGAAGAAGGCAGTCTGATCCAGCGTGATACGATAACGTCCATCGGCCTCCTGACTACAGTCCGTCACTGTGGCTTCAAAATCTACGATATGTGTATCTTTATAAAAGAGCTTTTCCATAATAATCGTTCCTTTCTGACTGTTTCAGAGAAGATCCAGCCTAAAACTCACATTTTCAACCATTTTATCACACTTTAGGAAGTAAGAAAACCATTTTTCCATGCATTCATGCAAACCATTTTGTGCAGTATAACAGTTGAAACTACAAAATTTCCAAAGCGATTCACAATAAAAAGAAAAATTTTGGCAAATTTTTCGTATCTGCCAAGTCTTGCCCCGAAAAATAAACTGTGCTATAATAAACCGATTTAAGTAAGAGGCAATTAAATGGATACAGTTCACCGCGCATTCGCAAAGCCACAGGGTGAACTGAAGATAAAACACTCGTCTAAAGCGAAGAATGTGAGGTAATTATGAAAGCATTTTTAGTATTAGAGGACGGCACGGTGTTTGAAGGTACACACATCGGTGCCGACAAAGAAGTCATTAGTGAGATCGTATTTAACACATCTATGGCAGGATATCTTGAAGTATTGACAGATCCGTCCTACGCGGGGCAAGCTGTCTGTATGACCTATCCCCTGATTGGTAATTATGGTATTTGTAAAGAAGACATGGAATCTTTAAAACCGTGGCCTGATGGCTTCATTGTCAGAGAACTCTCCCGAATTCCCAGCAATTTCCGTTGCGATATGACTATCCAGCAATTTTTAGAAGAAAATAATGTTCCAGGTATTGCAGGAATCGACACCAGGGCACTGACTAAGATTTTGCGTGAAAAGGGTACCATGAACGGCATGATTACCACCAACGAGAATTTTAATTTAGATGAAGTGATTCCCAAGCTGAAAAAATATACTACAGGAAAAGTAGTTGAGAAAGTAAGCTGTACCGAAAAATACACGGTAGCTGCAAGAACGCTGGAGGAGAACGGCCCCCTGTCCGGCTCGGCGCGTTTTGATAAGGAAGCTTACGCACGAGGGGAGAGAGAGAAGAAGCCGTCTCTTGTGAACGAATCTAACGGTGCAGGACTGAAAGTAGCACTGATGGATTTCGGCGCCAAGAAAAATATCGCAGATTCCCTGGCTGCCAGAGGATGTGAAGTGACGGTTTATCCGGCACTGACACCTGCTGAAGAAATCATTGCAGCATGTCCGGACGGCATTATGCTGAGTAATGGCCCCGGAGACCCCAAGGAATGTACCTCTATTATAGAAGAAATCAAAAAGCTGTATGCGACAGAGATTCCTATTTTTGCAATCTGTCTGGGACATCAGCTGATGGCGCTGGCCAATGGAGCAGATACCCATAAGATGAAATACGGACACAGAGGCGGCAACCATCCTGTAAAGGATCTGGCTACCGGAAGAGTCTATATTTCTTCACAGAACCATGGTTACGTGGTAGATACCGACAATCTGGATCCGGCTGTGGCAGTGCCTGCCTTTGTGAATGTCAATGACGGTACCAACGAGGGACTCAGCTATACCGGTAAGAACATCTTTACCGTACAGTTCCATCCGGAAGCATGCCCCGGTCCTCAGGATTCCGGATATTTGTTTGACAGATTTATCAATATGATGAAGGGAGAGAAATAAGATGCCTAAGAATCCAAATGTAAAAAGAGTATTGGTAATCGGTTCCGGCCCTATCGTTATCGGCCAGGCCGCAGAGTTTGACTATGCAGGTACCCAGGCATGCCGCTCCCTGAAGGAAGAAGGGGTAGAGGTTATTCTGGTCAATTCCAATCCTGCTACCATCATGACCGATAAGGACATTGCAGATAAAGTATATATTGAGCCCCTGACAGTCAAGGTTTTGGAGCAGATCATTGAAAAAGAAAAGCCGGACAGCATCCTGCCCACACTGGGAGGTCAGGCCGGACTGAACCTGGGAATGGAGCTGGAAGAGTCAGGTTTTCTGGCTGCACACGGTGTGACTCTGCTGGGAGCGACTGCTGCTTCTATCCGTAACGCAGAAGGCCGACAGGAATTTAAAGACCTGATGGAGCGCATCGGTGAGCCCTGTGCCGCTTCTAAAGTAGTAGAAAATGTGGAAGACGGTATTGCATTTACCAATACCATCGGTTATCCGGTAGTACTGCGTCCTGCTTATACCCTTGGTGGTTCCGGCGGCGGTATCGCACACAATCAGATAGAACTGGAAGAGATTCTGGAAAACGGTCTGCGACTGTCACGTGTGGGCCAGGTACTGGTAGAACGCTGTATCGCAGGCTGGAAGGAAATCGAGTATGAAGTAATGCGCGACAGCGCCGGCAACTGCATCACAGTCTGCAATATGGAAAATATCGACCCTGTAGGCGTGCATACCGGTGACAGTATTGTAGTAGCACCTTCCCAGACGCTGAGCGATAAAGAGTACCAGATGCTGCGTACCTCAGCACTGAAGATCATCAACGAGCTGAAGATCATCGGCGGATGTAACGTACAGTTTGCTTTGCATCCTACCAGCTTTGAATACTGTGTTATCGAGGTAAATCCCCGTGTAAGCCGTTCCTCTGCGCTGGCTTCCAAGGCAACCGGTTATCCGATCGCCAAAGTAACTGCCAAGATCGCACTGGGCTATACCCTGGATGAGATTAAGAACGCCATTACCGGTAAGACCTACGCAAGCTTTGAGCCTACTCTGGATTACTGTGTTGTCAAGATTCCAAGACTGCCTTTTGATAAATTCATCACAGCCAAGAGAACTCTGACTACCCAGATGAAGGCAACCGGTGAAGTTATGAGTATCTGTAATAACTTCGAAGGTGCCCTGATGAAAGCCATCCGTTCTCTGGAGCAGCATGTAGACTGCTTAAGAAGCTATGACTTTACTGCACTGAATGCAGAGGAACTGAAAGAACGCTTAAAGATCGTAGATGACCAGCGTATCTATGTGATTGCAGAAGCTATCAGAAAAGGTGTCAGCTACGAAGACATTCATGACATTACCCAGATTGATGTCTGGTTCATTGATAAAATTGCTATCCTGGTGGAAATGGAAGCGGCTCTGGAGAGCCAGCCTCTCACGGTAGAGCTTCTGAAGGAAGCTAAGAGACTGGAATTCCCGGATAATGTCATCGCAAGACTGACCGGTAAGAAAGAAGAAGAAATCAGGCAGATGCGTTACGACAACGGCATCAAGGCTGTCTATAAGATGGTAGATACCTGTGCCGCAGAATTTGCTGCATCCACCCCTTATTACTACTCCGTTTACGGCGGAGAATGTGAAGCCAAAGAGACAAAAGGCCGCAAGAAGGTACTGGTATTGGGTTCAGGTCCTATCCGTATCGGTCAGGGTATCGAGTTCGACTACTGTTCCGTACATGCTACCTGGGCTTTCTCCAAGGCAGGATACGAGACAATCATTATCAACAATAATCCTGAGACGGTAAGTACCGACTTTGATATTGCAGATAAGCTTTACTTTGAGCCGCTGACACCGGAAGATGTAGAATCTATCGTCAACATCGAGAAGCCTGACGGAGCAGTAGTACAGTTCGGCGGTCAGACGGCCATCAAGCTCACCGAGCATCTGATGAAGATGGGTGTGCCTATCCTGGGTACCAAGGCTGAGGACGTAGATGCTGCAGAGGACAGAGAGCTGTTTGATAAGATCCTGGAGCAGACCAGGATCCCCCGTGCGGCAGGCGGCACTGTATATACCGCAGAAGAGGCAAAGGAAGTAGCCAACAGACTGGGTTATCCTGTACTGGTAAGACCTTCCTACGTACTGGGCGGTCAGGGCATGCAGATTGCCATCTCCGATCAGGAAATCGAAGAGTTCATGGCTATCATCAACCGCATTGCTCAGGATCATCCTATCCTGGTAGACAAATACCTTCAGGGTAAGGAAATCGAGGTCGATGCCGTATGTGACGGTGAAGACATCCTGATTCCCGGTATCATGGAGCATATCGAGAGGACAGGTGTCCATTCCGGAGACAGTATCTCCGTATATCCTGCACCGACCATCGGTAAGCTGGTAAAAGACAAGATTGCAGACTATACCAAGAGACTGGCAACTGCTCTCCATGTAAAAGGTCTGATCAACATCCAGTTCATCGCCATCGATGAGGATGTATATGTAATCGAGGTAAATCCCCGTTCCTCCCGTACGGTACCTTACATCAGTAAGGTGACAGGTATTCCTATTGTGGACCTTGCTACAGAGGTTATTCTGGGCAAGACCATCAAGGAACTTGGTTACAAACCGGGGCTGCAGCCTGAGGCAGAATATTATGCCATCAAGATGCCGGTATTCTCTTTTGAGAAGATCCGCGGCGCCGAGATCAGCCTGGGACCGGAGATGAAGTCTACCGGTGAGTGTCTTGGTATTGCCAAGACCTTCCATGAAGCGCTGTACAAGGCTTTCCTGGGAGCCGGCGTTAACCTGCCTAAGTACAAGAACATGATCATTACTGTAAAAGATGCAGACAAAGGTGAGGCCATTCAGATCGCAAGACGCTTTGAAAAGTTGGGTTATACGATTTATGCCACCAGAAGCACTGCGGCAGCCTTAAATGAAGCAGGCGTGAAAGCACGTAAGGTCAACAAAATCACTCAGGAGTCTCCTACGGTAATGGACCTGATCCTGGGTCACAGAATCGACCTTGTCATCGATACCCCTACCCAGGGCCGTGACAAGTCAAGGGACGGCTTCCTGATCAGACGTACTGCCATTGAGACCGGTGTGAACTGCCTTACCTCTCTGGACACTGCAAGAGCACTTGCTACCAGCCTGGAGAATGCAAGCAGTCAGCTGACTCTGATAGATGTAGCATCCTTATAAACCCGGGAAAAAGGAATGGATAGAAAAAGAAAGGGCGGACAATTTCGGTTGTCCGCCCTTTCCGGCTAATGAACGAAGTGATCGAGAGCATGATCGTCCCAACCGGGAGTCAGCGACATCATTGAAATCGCCTTCGGATTGTATGAATTCCACAATGTGGCATATACTATGAATGACAGAGATGTAAAAGGAGGCACTTATGCGAGAAGAAATTTATCCCTTTGTAGTAAAGCCGCTGCCATATGAATATGATGCCCTGACTCCTGTGCTGGATGCTACCACTTTGATGTTCCACCACGATAAGCATTATAAAGCCTATGTGGATAACCTGAACAGTGTTCTGGCCGATTACCCTCAGCTGCAGAAAATGAGTCTGAAGGAGCTGCTGACCAATACAGAAAATCTGCCGGCAGCTGCACGGACACCCATTATCAACAACGGAGGCGGTGTATTTAACCATGAGCTTTATTTTGACGCCATGAAGAGTCCGGTAGGACAGGAGCCTACAGGAGAACTTTTGAAGGCTCTGGAGCGGGATTTTGGCTCTGTGATACAATGGAGAGAGAAGATGAAACAGGCAGCAGTCAGCAAGTTCGGTTCCGGCTGGGCATGGCTTTTAGCCGATGAGAACGGCATCCTGACTATTCAGCAGACTGCCAATCAGGATGTACCTGACTTGAATGTCTACACTCCTATTTTCTTGGTAGATGTGTGGGAGCATGCCTATTATCTTCAGTATCAGAACCGCAGACCGGAATATGTAGACGGCTGGTTCCAGCTCATTAACTGGAAAAAAGCAGCCAGGAGATACGAAGAAGCCATTGCAAACAAACAGTAAGATGTGATATCGTATGTATAGTTTACATGCCTGCCCGGGAAAAGCCAATTCTCATTGTGGCTTTTCCCGAACAGGCGGTTTCAGTGAAAACGGAGAGTGACACAATGATAAATTATCAGAAAGAACTGGAGAAAGTACTTCAGAAAATAGAGAAAGAGGACAAGCCTGCACCCATGTTATACCTTCATAGCTGCTGTGCCCCCTGCAGCAGTTATGTACTGGAATATCTGAGTACATATTTTGAGATTACTGTATTTTATTATAATCCGAATATTTCCTTTGCAGAGGAATATCGCAAGAGAGTGGAAGAGCAGAAGCGCCTGATTGCGGCTTATAATGCAGAAGCCGGACAGGCACGTTATCACATTTCTGTGGAAGAGGGAGATTATGAGCCTGAGCGGTTCTATGAAATCGCGAAAGGGCTGGAAACCTGTCCGGAAGGCGGAGAAAGGTGTTTTCGTTGTTTTGACCTGCGCCTGAGAGAGACGGCATTACGGGCTGCCCGGGGAAAGTACGATTACTTTGCCACCACACTGACCATCAGCCCGCTTAAAAATGCAGCAAAATTAAACGAGATCGGACAGGCACTCTCCGAAGAGTATGACATTCCCTGGCTGCCCTCTGATTTTAAAAAGAAGAATGGCTACAAGCGTTCTATTGAGCTTTCTGCACAATATAATCTGTACCGGCAGGATTACTGCGGATGCGCGTATTCCAGGGCGGAGCGGGAACAACATAAAATGTACCAAAATTAGGGAAAGATATTGCCATTCTAAATATTTTCAGTTATTATAGAATGAGTGTGAAAAGCCGAAACGGGCAAATCCTGTTTGAGGCGGAAAGGATTACAAAATGAAAAAATTGATAGACATTCTTTCCAGGGAGATGCAGGCAGCTTTCGAGGCAGCCGGATATGATCCTGCTCTGGGAAGGGTAACATTATCCAATCGTCCCGATTTGTGTGAATATCAGTGTAATGGCGCCATGGCAGGTGCCAAACAGTATAGAAAAGCACCCATTATGATTGCCAATGATGTGGCAGCACAGCTTAAGGACAGCAAAGTATTCAGCGAAGCCAATGCAGTAGCTCCCGGCTTTTTAAACCTGAAAGTAACAGAGAGCTTTCTGGCAGATTATTTAAAGGAAATGGCAGCAGATGCCAAATACGGTCTTGAGATGCCGAAACAGCCGAAGAAGATCATTATCGACTACGGCGGAGCCAATGTGGCCAAGCCTCTTCATGTGGGACATATCCGTTCCGCAGTTATCGGTGAAAGTATCAAGCGTATCTGCCGTTATGCCGGACATGATGTGATCGGCGATGTACATTTGGGCGACTGGGGGCTTCAGATGGGCCTTGTTATCATGGGACTGAAGGAACGCCAGCCGGATCTGATTTATTTTGATGAAAGCTATGAGGGAGAATATCCCGAAGAAGCACCTTTTACCATCTCCGAGCTGGAAGAAATCTATCCCGCATCCAGTGCCAAATCCAAAGCTGATCCGGAATATAAGGCTCTGGCAATGGAAGCTACCTTCAAGCTGCAGAGCGGTGTAAGAGGATATCGTGCCCTTTGGAAGCACATTCTGAATGTGTCCGTAGCAGATTTAAAGAAAAACTATGGCAGCCTGAATGTTGAATTTGACCTTTGGAAGGGTGAAAGCGATGTGCATGACCTGATTCCCGATATGGTAAAATATATGAAGGAAGAAGGCTATGCTTATATCAGCGAAGGTGCACTGGTTGTTGATGTAAAAGAAGAGACCGATACCAAGGAGATTCCTCCCTGCATGATCTTAAAGTCAGACGGAGCTTCCTTGTACAATACCACCGATCTGGCTACCATTATGGAGCGTATGAAACTGTACAATCCGGATGAGATCATTTATGTAGTAGACAAGCGTCAGGATTTATATTTTGACCAGGTATTCCGCTGCGCACGTAAGACCAAGCTCGTGACCGATGAGACAAAACTGAAATTTGTTGGCTTCGGTACCATGAACGGCAAGGACGGAAAGCCCTTTAAGACTCGTGAGGGCGGCGTTATGCGTCTGGAAAACCTGATCAAAGAGACCAAAGAGGAAATGTACCGCAAGATTCGTGAAGGCAGAGACATGCCTGAAGAAGAGGCAGCAGAAGTAGCAGGAGTCGTAGCAGTATCTGCTTTGAAATATGGCGACCTGTCCAATCAGGCTTCCAAGGACTATGTGTTTGATATTGAGCGCTTTACCTCTTTCGAAGGAGATACCGGTCCATACATTCTTTACACCATCGTCCGCATCAAGTCCATCCTGAGCAAATATGCAGAGCAGGGTGGAGATTTAAGCAAGGCAGTACTGAAGGAAGCATGCAACGAGTCTGAGAAGGCACTGATGCTGCAGCTGACCCAGTTCAATGCCATGATGCAGAATGCAGCAGAGGAAATTGCACCTCACAAAGTATGTGCTTATATTTACGATCTGGCTAATGCATTCAACCACTTCTATCATGAGACTAAGATCCTGGCAGAAGAGGATGCAGACAGGAAGAGCGGCCTGATCGCACTGCTGGTACTGACCCGCGATATTCTGGAGACCAGTATCGATGTACTTGGTTTCTCAGCTCCTGAGAGAATGTAAAATTTCAGGAGAATTGTAAAAGAAAAGTGGGATTAAAATAATACGATCGAGTTATAGTTGGCATAATTATAGCTCGATCGTTATTTTGTTCGGAAGCTGTCTGCGATGAAAATGATAATGCGAACGTAAAAAAACTTGACAGATGCTTTGATAAATGCCATACTATAATCATAGTGTAACCGATTGCATGAACAATTGAATGATCAATTGCATGATCAATAGCATAATCTTTTTGCGGTGTGAATCCGCAAATTTTTTTAGATGAAGTGTAATCGGTTGCAATGAAAAGGAGAATGGGTATGTTATATAAAAAGAATGGAACATCAAAATTGGATTTAGATTTATTTCGTCACCCCACAGCGGAGTACCGGGGAGCGCCGTTCTGGGCGTGGAACTGTAAATTAGAACAAAAGGAATTGGAATGGCAGATAGAAGTTTTGAAAAAGATGGGATTTGGCGGAGCACATATGCATGTGCGGACAGGCTTGGATGTCCCTTATCTGGGCGACAGGTTTATGGAATTGATCAAAGCCTGTGTCAGGAAAGCCAAAAATGAAGGTATGCTTGCCTGGCTGTATGATGAGGACAGATGGCCTTCCGGAGCGGCAGGCGGTCTTGTAACGAAGGATAAAAAGTATCGCGCCAGATATCTTTTATTTACACCTAACCCGTACGAAGAGGAAAAATGCCGAGATTACGAGAAATGCCATCTGCTTGCCTGCTATGATATTGAGCTGGATCAAGAGGGGTATCTTACAGATTGGTGTGTGATTTCTGAGAAGGAAATGGCGAAGCATGAAAAATGGTATGCTTATCTGGAGCAGCGCGCAGAGAGCCCCTGGTATAACAATCAGACCTATGTAAATACCTTGGATAAAGCTGCCATGGATCGTTTTATTGAAATTACTTATGAAAGTTATGATCGTGCCATCTCAGAGGAATTTGATAAAACAGTGCCGGCAATTTTTACAGATGAACCACAGTTTACCCATAAGTCTACATTAAATTTTGCGGGAGAAAAGGCAAATGTTACTTTGCCTTGGACAGATGACTTACCGGATACTTTTGCTGCCGCATATGCAGGGGAGGATATTTTGTCAGGTCTTCCGGAATTAATATGGGAGCGGGCAGACAGACAGCCTTCTGTACTGCGTTACCATTATCACGATCATATATGTGAGCGTTTTACACAGGCATTTGCAGACAATTGCGGAAGATGGTGTAAGGAACACGGTTTGAAACTGACGGGGCATATGATGAAAGAGCAGTCTTTGGAGAGTCAGACAGTGGCTTTAGGGGAGGCTATGCGGGCTTACCGGAGTTTTGATATACCGGGGATAGATATGCTGTGCGGAAGGTTTGAATATAGTACTGCAAAACAGGCACAGTCTGCTGTTCATCAATATGGCAGAGAAGGAATGATGAGCGAACTCTATGGTGTGACAAACTGGGATTTTGATTTTCGGGGACACAAGCTTCATGGGGATTGGCAGGCAGCGCTTGGCGTAACCGTCCGGGTCCCCCATTTGGCATGGGTATCCATGGCAGGAGAGGCTAAGCGCGATTATCCGGCCTCTATCAATTATCAGTCTCCATGGTGGGCAAAATATCCCTTGATAGAGGATCATTTTGCCAGAGTCAACACGGCATTGACCAGAGGTACACCTATGATCAGGGTGGGAGTGATCCATCCGGTAGAAAGTTTTTGGCTGCACTGGGGACCGAAAGAGCAGACCGCTTATTTTCGGGATTCCCTGGAAAGCAATTTTCAAAATTTGATAAAGTGGATGCTCTTTGGCTGTGTAGATTTTGATTTGATCAGCGAATCACTCTTGCCGGAACAATGTAAAAAGGCAGGTGCTCCCATGAAGGTTGGAGTGATGGAATATGATGTGATTTTAGTGCCGGGGTGTGAGACACTGCGTTCTTCTACCCTGCAATGTCTGGAGGATTTTGCTGAAGCAGGAGGAAAATTGATTTTTGTGGGAAGCCTCCCCAGGTTGGAGAATGCATGTCCCAGTGTACGGGGAACTGTATTGGCAAAGAGAGCACAGCATGTTCCCTTTGACCGTGGAGTATTACTAAAAACCTTAGAGCTTTTTCGGACGATTGAAATTCGAAATGAGACGGGAGCCATTACGGAGAATCTCCTGTATCAGATGCGTCAGGATAAAGAAGGGCAGTGGTTATTTGTTGCCCATGGCACAGAGCCTTATAATAAAGATATTTCAAGGTATCAGGATTTGAAAATCCGTGTGAGGGGAACCTGGAAAGCAGTCGTATACAATACTTTGACAGGAGAGAGAGAAGGTATCAGGCAGGATATTGACGGAGATACTACGAGGCTTTATTACAGGATGTATGATTATGACAGCCTTCTTGTGTGGCTGGAGCCGGTAGAAGCACCAAAGGATATGGAAGAGTGCAATGTGAAAGAGGATGCCCGGCTGTGTGGTAAATTGCCGGAAACCGTTCAAAATATTTCGCTGCCCGAAATGGTGCCCTATTCTCTCAGTGAACCTAATGCACTGCTGTTGGACCAGGCGGAATATGCTTTGGATGATGGGGAATGGCAGCCGAAGGAGGAAATTCTTCGTCTGGATGATATTTGCCGCAGATATCTGAAATGGCCTCGCCGCCGCCAGCAAGTGGCTCAGCCCTGGACCATAAAGGAGGAACCGGTTACACATGTGCTGCATTTGAAATGGCATGTTCTTTCCGGTATTAGATATGTTGGGGCACAATTAGCCATTGAAGATGCGGAGAAACTGAAGATAAAGTGGAATCACAAAGAAATTCCAAACACGGTTACCGGATGGTATGTGGATAAGTCAATTAAAACAGTGGCTCTGCCAACCATCCAGAAGGGAGAAAATATACTGGAAGTAGAGATGCCCTTTGGGAAGCGTACCAATGTTGAATGGGCATATTTGTTGGGGGATTTCGGTGTTGAAATACGCGGAAGGAATGCCGGAATTACCGAAATGCCTAAAGCCCTGGCATTTGGAAATATTGCCCTGCAGGGACTGCCCTTTTACGGCGGAAATATTACATATCATATTCCCGTAGAAACAGGCGGGGGCGTATTGAAAATACAATCCAACCGTTACAGAGGTGTGCTGCAGGAGGTAAGTGTGGATGAAGAAGCAGTTATACCGATGATTTATCCGCCTTATACGGCGGAATTGGGAGAGGTAGTTCCCGGAAGACATGAAGTCCATCTGTCTTTATACGGGCATCGGCGAAATGGATTTGGACCGGTTCATTTTGCAGATTTAAAGGATGTCCTTATAGAACCCAATGTATGGCGGAGCACAGGTGAACGATGGAGCTATGAGTATTTGATCTGCGAGGAGGGAGTACTGACAGCTCCGAAAATCTTTATGGAAGACACACAGAAAAATGAGCAGACACAGGAGGAAAATTGATGTTTCAGGGAGCAAAATGGATCGCAGCAAATGACAATATCAAAACAATACAGCCAGCACCTCTCTTTCGAAAAACTTTTGTTTTGGATAAAGAGGTGAAAAGTGCAGTACTATATGTGTGCGGATTGGGGTTGGGCTGTTATTACTTAAATGGACAGAGCGTAACAGATGATGTTATGCTCACTCCCATATCGAAATATGATATGAGAGTATATTATAATGTATTTGATGTGAAAGGGCTTCTTACGAAGGGAGAGAATGCCATAGGCTGCATGCTTGGAAATGGTTGGTATTTTGTGACATATCCACGGTGGGACCGATATATTCCGCAATGGCTTCATCATCCCAAGCTCTTGCTGAAATTAGAGATCTTATACTGTGACGGTACAAATTATGAAGTGGTTTCAGACACCTCCTGGAAAACAGCGGACAGCGCATTGGTATATAATGAGGACAAGCGTGGTGAAATCTTTGATGCACGTTTACATGATGAAATGTGGAATCAGGTTGGTTTTGACGACAGTGCATGGAAAGCGGCTTTTATCTGCAGAGGCCCCGGCGGTACCTTACATGAGATGAATTTTCCGCCAATCAGAATTACGAAAACCTTAAAGGCAAAACGTATCTCTGAAAATGTATATGATATGGGGCAGAATATCAGCGGCTGGGTCAGGATAACGGTAAAAGGAAAACGGGGAACGGAAATTGCGATTCGTTATGCTGAAGTGCTGCATGAGGACGGAAGCATTGCGCCGGAACAATTGAACAGTATCATAGGAAGTGATACCCATTGTGACAAGTACATTTTAAGCGGCAACGGGGTGGAAAGCTGGGCGCCGAGATTTGTATATCATGGTTTCCGTTATGTGGAAGTTACAGGGGCACCGGAAGAATTTGATATAGCAGGTGAAGTGGTACATACGGATCTGGAACAAATAGGGGAGTTTTCCTGCGGGGATGACATGTTAAATAAAATACACAGCGCAGTCAGATGGTCCACACTTGATAATATGCATGGGATTCCTACGGATTGTCCTCAGCGGGAACAGAATGGGTGGACAGGAGATGCACTGTTATCTGCGGATCAAATGTTCATGAATTATGATGTAGTGTCTTTCTTTAAGAAATGGCTTTTGGATATCCGAGATACCCAGCGCCCTAATGGGCAAATATGCTGCATTGTGCCTACCAGCGGTTGGGGATACAATTGGGGTTCGGGACCGGCCTGGGACAGTATATTGATTCAGCTCCCCTATCTGATCTATCATTATACAGGAGACAAGACAGCCATAGAAGAAATGTGGGACAGTATGGTAATGTATATGGAATTTATGGATTCTATGGCGGATGATTATTGTGTCTGCTTTGGATTGGGAGATTGGTGTCCACCGCCGGATACGGATATTTGTCCGACGATCATCACGGATACGGCATATTACTATACTGACAATCGGATCATGGCAAAATGTGCAGCCATTATTCATAAAAATGGGGATTATTATGAGAAACAGGCCGATGCAATAAAAGAACGGTTTCGGAAAAAATTTATCGCCCATGATTTTTATTTGGGAAACAATACGACAGCAATTGCCTGTGCGATATATAACAGCCTTTACAACGAAGAGGAAAAGCCCCTTGCTGCAAAGAGGTTGTCTGCTGTTTTTGAGGAGAATGGTTTTCATATTAACTGTGGTATTCTCGGAATGAAATATCTTTATACAGCATTGTCTGAGTACGGATATGCACAGACCGCATATAAAATTACGGTAAATCCACAGCAGCCAAGCTATGCCTATTGGATATTAAACGGTATGACGACGCTGTGTGAAACCTGGGATATGAAAAAATCCTGTAATCACCATATGTACAGCGAAGTGGATATGTGGTTTTACAAGTATCTGGCAGGGATTCAGATATTGGAGGGGGCAGAAGCAGTTTGCATACGGCCATGTTTTATAGATGAAATAAAGTGGGTCAGAGCAAAGCATAAAGGAATACAGGTATATTGGGATGAAAATATACTGGAGATAGCATCCGATAAGCCAATTATACTTAAAATGAATCACAGGACTGTAAATTTGGATCCGGGAACCCATAGGGTAAGCAGAAAGTAACAGTAGCGGTATGGAAAAATTGTTTGACATATAGTGGACATCATGGTAAAATTTTCATGTATGCAATCGGTTGCGCTTGTGGGCAAGGGGGTATCACATGGAAGAAAAAGTTACTATATATACCTTGGCAGAAGAGTTGAATATGACACCGGCCATGGTCAGTCGCGCACTCAGTCCCAATGGAAAAGTCAGTATTGAAAATAGGCAAAGAGTTTTAAAAGCTGCTGAAAAATACAATTTTATACCCAACAGACATGCATCCAGATTATCCATGAAGAGTATCAGGATAGGGGTATTAATCCACAGTAAATTTAAGATAAATACTGAAAAAATGCTGAAAGGAATGGAAGAAGCATATGATAATCTCAGAGACTATAAGATTTCATATGATGTAACTGTTGTCAGCAGAGATACGAAGAAAGCCTGGGAATGTACAGCCGAATTAAACAAGTATGTGGATTATGACGGAGTACTGATTTCAGGATTCAGTTCTGAGAAATGCATTCCGATGCTCAATGATTTTGCACAAAAAAATCCTAATATTGTGCAGTTTCAGAATATAAATAATGATATTGAGTACTTATTTGTTTCCCGGCATGATGAAACCTTAGCCTCCAATATGGCAGCGGAATTTTTGAGCATTTGTCTCAGATATAAAGCCACAAAGAATGTGATACTTTTTACGGGCAGTCAGGAATCTTTTGTGCATCGTAATTCACAGAAAATATTTTTGGAAGCAGCAGCGGTTTACGGACTAAATGTTTTGGAGTGCATTGATATGCAGGACAGCGGTCAGGTACTGAGAGAGGTGCTACCTCAGGTATTTGAAAAGTATCGGGACCAAATTGATGGTGTGTATATCACCAGTGGTGTATCTGTTGAATTATGCAAATATATTGAAAATAATCAGCTTGACATCAGTCTGGTGACTTTTGACGTATATGATGAACTGAACGAGTATATTGAGAAGGGAATTATTTCCGCTACCATTTCGCAGAATATTTCAAAACAGGCACAGAATGCGTTTACACTGTTTGCACGTTATGTGATTGACGGAGAACGGGTGGACAAAACCATAGTGACAAGTGTTCAGCTTGTCATGAAAAGTAATTTACATTTGTATAAGAGAAAGTAAAAATTTGCTCAAAGTGCAATAGGTTGCATTTTGAGCAAATTTTATGTTGACATATAAATTCTTATATGGTAATATCAAATAAAGTGTAATCGGTTGCACTACATGGCACAAAGGTAAACACTCAAAGATCAATATTTTTTTTACCCATAGTGCAATCGGTTGCAATTGTGAAATAGAAATATCATGGACAGGAGGAAGAATGCATGAAAGTATCAATTAATGAGATGAGAAAACGTTGTGAGGAAGTATTTAAAAAAGCAGGGGTATCGGAGGCGGATGCCGGAATTATAACGGATGTATTGTTGGAAACAGAGATGAGAGGCGTATTTACTCATGGATTCTATCGGGTTCCCAATTACGTGAATTGTTTAAAGCAAGGGGGAATAAAGCCTGAAAGTGACATTGATATTGTTGTCGAAACACCCTCATGGGCATTGGCAGACGGGAAGGGCGGACTTGGAATCATTCTTTCCTATAAAGCAATGAAACTTGCTATGAAAAAGGCAAAGGAAACAGGTGTTGGTATTGTGAATCTCAGAAACAGTCATCATTTTGGTGCTGCCGGCTATTACACAGGCATGTGTGCAGATAATAAAATGGTGGGAATGGCCATGAGTAACGGCGATATATTGGTGGCTGCAACCGGCAGTCGTGAACGTACCATAGGGAACAATCCTTTTTCATTTGCAGCACCTGCAGGAAAATTTGAAAAGATTGTTTATGACATTGCAATGAGTTATTCCTCTGATAAAAAAATTGTAAAGATGGCATCAGAAGGGAAAAAGCTTCCGTTGGGCTGGATCATTGATAAGGATGGAAACGATACGGTGGATCCGGCTGAGTATGAAAAGGGCGGTACACTCCTTCCTTTTGGAGGATATAAAGGTTACGGTATGGCCATGATGGTGGAGACTTTAGCTGCGGCGCTGTCAGGAGCTGCAATGACCACGGATGTCCATGCATGGAATGTGAACCCCAATACCTCAGGGAATGTGGGACATTTCTTTATGGCGTTGGATATAGAGAAGATATATGACAAAAATGTGTTTGAAGAAAACATGGCATCCATGATTGAGAAAATCAAAAATTCTGAAAAAGCAGCCGGCGTAGATGAGATTTATTATCCGGGCGAAATTGAGCAGAAAAAACGCAAGGAGTGCCTGGACAGCGGAATGGTTGAGATAAATGACGAGACCATGAAAATGTTCGAAGAAGTGGAAAAGATGCTCGGAATATAAATGCAGGCGCAGAAAGGACAGGAAAATATGAGCAGATATGTGAGATTGGCTGAAAAGTTAAAAAACAGGGAAAAGATTATTGGTACCACAATGATTCTTTTGAAGAATCCAATTATATTAGAAAACATGAATCGTGAGGATCTGGACTTCGTCCTTTTTGATGCGGAGCATGGTGTCTTCGACACCCAGAATGTTGTGGAATTGTTACAGGTCTGCAGGCTGATGGGGCTTCCGGCATTTATAAGAGCGCAGGACTGTGAATATCACCTGATAGCCAAGGCCATTGATATGGGAGCGGATGGTGTCATGATTCCGCGTACAGAAACCCTTGAGCAGTTGAGAACTGCAGTGGATGCATTGCTTTTTTATCCGGAGGGCAGAAAGGGCAGTGGAGGACATGGACAGTTCAGACCGGGAGAAGCGTATGGCGATTTTAAAAAGACAAGATTCCTGATGCCTCAGATAGAATCTCCGAAAGGGATTGAGATGTTGCCGAGAATGCTTGAGGAGTATGGAGAATATATCAGTGCAGTTATGATTGGTCCTTATGATCTTTCTATTATGGTGGGTACTCCCAAAGATATAAAGAGTCCTGAAATGATTGCTGCCATACAGAAAATATTTGATATCAGCAACTCTTATGGTAAATCCTGCGGAATTTTTTGTGATAACGAGGTGCTTGCACAGAAATATCGTGATATGGGATGTAATGTACTTTGGACTGCAAGTGATAAGGATTTTTACCTGAGGGGCTATAACGAAGAAATGGATGTTTTAGCAGGCATTCTTTAAGAGCGCATAGGTTGATATGGAGATTGATATGAGATACATAAACGTAAATGGAATTGGAAAAAGGTGCTCCAAGCTTGTTTTCGGAACGGCTACTCCGAAATTGTTTGCGGCTGTCAGAGAAGGCGCTTCCGCTGAGGATATCAATGCTGCATATGAATTGCTGGATGAAGTCTTTGCGGCAGGGATCAATACCTTTGACTGTGCAGCCCACTATGGGGAGGAAATTCTTGGAAGCTGGATGGAATCCAGAGGCAACCGGGAACAGTGTGTGGTGATTACGAAATGTGCACATCCCAATCGATGGAGGGACCGTGTGACGGATTTTGATATTCTTTCGGATGTACACGATTCCCTGAAAAAGCTGAGAACAGACAAAATTGATATTTATATGCTGCACAGGGATAATCATCAGGTTCCGGTAAGCGTGATCGTGGATACATTGAACCGGCTTCACGATGAGGGAAAAATAGGTGCCTTCGGCGGATCCAACTGGACCCATGAGCGTATACAGGAAGCCAATGAATATGCAGCCCGGAAGGGATTGACAGGATTTACGGTTTCCAGCCCGAATTTCGGGTTGGCAGAGCAGATTGCAGATCCCTGGAAGTGTGACGCACATTTTGGAGATGGCTGTGTGACAATATCCGGTCCGGCAAATGTGGAAGCCCGTAAATGGTATGCGGAGAATCAGGTGACGGTGTTTGCATATTCCAGTTTAGCACGGGGGTTTTTCTCAGGCGCTTTTCGCAGTGACGAACCGGAGAAGGCGGCACAGATCTTGGATGAACCGGGAATGATAGGATACTATTGTCAAAATAATATAGAACGTCTGCGCCGCTGTGAAATATTGGCAGAAAAGAAAAAAATCACGGTACCTCAGGCTGCGATGGCATGGATATATCATCAGGCATTTGACGTGGCGGCATTGTCAAGTCCGGTTACCGGGGAGCAGATAATGCAGAATATTGCAGCAATCGAAATTGAACTTTCGGAAGAGGAAGCGGCATGGTTGAATCTGGAGAGGGAGGAGATTTCGGAATGAAAGAACCGTGGAAAGGATATACAAAACCTTTTCCTATTTGGGGAAATTTGTATTTTGTAGGCACAGAGCCGGCATCCACACATATTGTTGATACCGGAGACGGTCTGATCATGTTTGACAGCGGTTATCAGCATTCGCTGTATCAGGTCATTCACAATATGCATCTTTTAGGATTGAACCCGCTGAATGTGAAGTACATTCTGCATACTCACGGACATATTGATCACATGGGCGCAACAAGAGCTTTGGTAGAACTTACCGGCTGTAAAACAGCCATTGGTGAGCCGGATCGGGAATATGTCAATGGAACGCTGAATCTTTCCTATGCGGATGAACTGGGAATGGAATTTCATGAAACCTTTGAACCGGATATTCTGCTGCATGATGGGGATGAAATTGTTCTGGGAAACACCCGCGTCAGGAGCATGGCTACCCCCGGACACACACCCGGAGCTATGACATATTATTTTGATGTTACAGATGGGAAGAAGACTTATAGAGCAGGACTTCATGGGGGAATGGGTATCAATACCATGTGCAGGGAATTTTTAGACAAATATCATCTGTCTTATGATTGCCGCAACCAGTTCCTTTCTGCGATGGACAGACTTGCTGAAGAAAAAGTTGATATTTTTTTAGGAAATCATATGCAGCACAATCATACGCTGGAAAAATATCGCAGACTCTGTGAAGGAGACAAAGAAGCCTTTGTAGGTGACAGTGAATGGAGAGCGTATGCAATCTGGGCGAAGCAGAACCTGTTAAATATGATGGAGAAGGAAAAGAAGAATGAATAAAGAGTTCAGTTTGTATTATGGGGATAAATTGTTCAAGTCCGAAGAACAGCCTTATGAGGTTACAGCAGCAGGCAGGCGATATGAGCTTGACAAGGATGTAACAGTTACCATGGTGATCAATGAATATCCGGAATATCATGCTGCGGAATGGGTACTGTATTTTGAGAATACAAGCGGAAAGGACAGTAAGATATTATCGGAAATCTGTGATGCAGATGTCAGCATCAAAATGGAAGAATCTCCGTGGCCAAGGGGCGGATATATGCCGGACAAAGGAAATCTTTGTGTTACTTCCATGAATGGAATGGTGGAAATTAAGTATTATCGGTTAGATGATAAGATTTCTGCCACGGAATATAACCTGCATGATGTGTATATGAATCCCCGGGTTCCGGCCTATTCTTTTCAGAATACGGGAGGATTATCCAGTGAGGGAACAATGCCCTTTTTCGATGTGCATGCCGCCGGTGGAGGTGCCATGGTAGCAATTGGCTGGACCGGCAGCTGGAAAGCGGAATTTTCACGGCAGGAAAAAGGTGTCGCGGTAAAAACAGGTCTGCAAAAAACGTCCTTCTATTTAAAAGACGGAGAGAAGCTGCGTACCAGTTCCGTATTAGTCATGGAATATACTCCGGAGGAGGATTATTCCAATAAGTTTCGAAGATTGATCCGGGAGCATTTCTCACATACTGCATGTACGGAAGCGGTAAGAGAAGGGATCCTAGCCTATGAGTTATGGGGCGGGCTCCCTACAGAAGAAATGACAAAAAGGCTTGACCAGTTAAAAGAGCATGGGATTGCTTTTGAGGATGTATGGATAGATGCCGGCTGGTATGGAGAATGTACGAATTGCGAGGAAGCATTTACCGGTGATTGGGCGATTTGTACAGGAGATTGGAAAATCAATCAGAGGGTTCATCCGGATGGGTTTGCAGAGGTAAGAAAGCATGCTGAGGCAGCAGGAATGAATATCATGCTTTGGATTGAGCCGGAGAGGTGTATGGACGGTCTGCCTTTAACGGCAGAACATCCTGACTGGTACTTACACAAAACCAATGCAAACGGACAGGTTGCAGATACCAATTTATTGTATTACGGAAATGAGTCGGCCAGGGAATATGTAAAGAATATGGTCTCCGAATACATTCAAAAAATGAACATGAAATGTTATCGTCAGGATTTCAATATGGAACCGGATCTATATTTTAGCCAGAATGATGAAGAGAACCGTATTGGGATTCATGAGATCAAGCATATCACGGGAATGTATGAAGTGTGGGATTATCTTTTGGAGAAGCATCCCGGGCTGCTGATAGACAACTGCGCATCCGGCGGCAGAAGAATCGACCTGGAGACGTTAAAGCGTTCCATTCCTTTCTTTCGAAGTGATTATCAGTGTGAATTTAACGCAAACCCGGATGTTGTGCAGACCCATAACTCCAATATTTCAAAGTACCTTCCATATAATGGATGTACCACCAAAACCAAGGGGGATACTTATGCGGTCCGCAGTTCCTATTCTTCCAGCTGGGGCGGTGCTTATTATAATACCATATTCCAGAGTATGGATGAGGAAGATTTTGTGTGGGCCCGGGAGCGAATTAATGAATATCGGGAAATACGACCATTTTTCACTAAGAATTTCTATAACCATGGGACACAGGTTTATGATAACACAGCATGGACAATCTGGCAGTATCATGATGATGAAACGAAAGGGGGGATCGTAATGGCCTTCCGCAGATGTGAATCTCCATTCAGTCAGGCGGAAATTACATTGAAAGGTACCGGTGCAGACGGCAAATATGTGTATACCAACATGGATGAAAATACAACTTTTGTGGGAACGGCCGATCTGAGTATCACATTGAAAGAGAAAAGAAGCAGTGTAATCATAAAATACGCAGAGAAGGCTGAATGAGTAAGGTGAGGTGTTATGAATGATTGTTGACGCACATGCCCATATATATGACATTCTTGCAGGATACGGAGCCAGAGGGGAATGTCGTGCATTGGGAAAAGGCCGGGGCATTTGGGCTACAGGGGAAATAGAACAGTTTTTCCCAGAAGAATATGGAGATCTGGGTTTTTCAGCAGAGACATTAGTGAGACTTATGGAAGAAAGCGGTGTGGATCATGCGGTCTTGCTGCAGGGAGGCAATTATGGATTTCATAATGACTATGCTGCTGAGGCTGCCGGAAAATACCCGGATAAATTTACTGCAGTGGGCACATTGGACCCATATGGTGTAAATTCTTTAAAGATTTTAGAACGCTTTGTCACGGATTATAAATTCTGCGCTTTAAAATTTGAAGTTTCACAAAGTTGGGGACTGTCAGGGTATCATCCATACTTAAAAATGGATGATGCAGCGTTTGCTCCTATATTGGAACGGGCAAATGAACTTGGTATGACAATTGTGATTGATATGGGGCCTATGGGAACTTCCGGTTTTGATATTTCTGCACTGAAAAAAATTGCAGCCGGTTATCCGGATATTACTTTTGTTATGACACATTGTTTTTTCCCAAGGGAAGATGGAAAAAATGAGCAGCGTCTGGAATATATGAGAGAACTGGTCAGTGATCATTTTGTTTTTGATATTTCCAATATTTCACGGATCTATTGGGTGGAACCGTGGACATTTCTGAAAAAAGTCAGAAGCAGCCTGGGGGCGGAAAGAATGTTATGGGGGACAGATATCCCCGGTACACTGAACCAGTTTACCTATCGCCGGATGATAGAATTTGTAACAGAAAGCGATATTTTTAAGCCGGAAGAGTTGGAACTTGTAATGGGAAAGAATGCAGAGCGTGTCTATTGCATTGAGGAGAGAAAGGAAAAGGTATATGGAAAAAAGTATTGATGTGAAGAGAAAGAGGAGACATGATTTTTTGAAGCGTCTCTGGAGGGGCAGAGTACTGTATCTGATGATTTTACCGCCGATTATTACAGTGTTCATATTCCACTATATTCCGCTGTACGGCGTGCAGATTGCGTTTAAAAATTACAAAACCAGTCTGGGAATCTGGGGCAGTGAGTGGGTAGGATTGAAGTATTTTATTAAATTCATAGAGTATCCCTATTTTTCCAGAATTATGTGGAATACGTTATGGATCAACCTGCTTTCGCTTGTATTATATCCCATTCCGATTATTTTTTCACTGATGTTGAATGAGATGCGCAATCTGAAACTGAAGAAAGTTTGTCAGACGATTACATATGCACCCTATTTCGTGTCCACAGTTGTTGTCTGCTCCATGATCATTATGTTTTTGAGTCGTGACGGACTGATTAATATGCTTCTCGGACTTGTGGGGGTAGAGTCAATTGATTTTATGGCAATCCCCGCTGCTTTTGCTCCCATACATTGTATTTCAGGCTTATGGCAAAGTCTTGGCTGGGGAACGATTATCTACACGGCGACGCTTTCCGGTGTTTCTCCGGAGTTAGTTGAAGCGGCCAGAATCGACGGTGCATCCAGACTGCAGATTATATGGAATGTCCATCTGCCCCATTTGAAACCGACCATTATTACACTCTTTATTTTGCGAATGGGATCTATGCTGTCGGTTGGATTTGAGAAAATATTCCTGTTGCAGAACGGTTTGAACAGGGATGTGGCCAGTGTAATTTCTACATATACATATGAAATGGGTATTTTGGGAAATCAGTTCAGTTATTCGGCTGCCATTGGTTTGTTCAATAACCTGATAAATATAACCTTGATCGTAATTGCAAATACGATTTCCAAGAAGGTTTCAGAGACAGGATTGTGGTAAAGGAGGATATCGTGGTGACAAAACGTTTATTTAGAAAAAAAATCAGCTGGTTCGATGTGATCAATAATGCTTTGGTTCTGCTGATAACACTGATCACGCTGTATCCCTTGTATTTTATTGTGATTGCTTCTTTTTCAGATCCCAATGAGGTGGCGGCGGGGCGGACACTTTTATGGTTTAAGGGATTTACACTGGATGCCTATAAAAACATCTTAAATGAGAAATCCCTGTGGACCGGGTATCGCAATACGATTATTTATACCGTACTCGGAACATTGTATAATCTGGTGCTGACCATACCGGCAGCGTTTGTTCTGACAAAGAAGTGGCTGCCGTTTAGGGGGGCTATTTCCTGGTACTTTTTCCTCACGATGTATGTGAGCGGAGGTATGATTCCCGGATATCTGCTGATTAAAAGTCTGAATCTGATTGATAATCCGCTTGTGATGATCATCGGTTCCGGTGTCAGCTGTTACAACATGATTGTGTGCAGACAGTTCTTTGCCACCAGTATTCCGTCGGAATTATATGAGGCATCTTATATCGATGGGGCATCTGAGTGGACATGTTTTCGAAGGGTGGCATTGCCTTTGGCAAAGCCGATTATAGCCGTAATGTGCCTGTATTATGGCGTAGGACACTGGAATTCCTACTATGGTGCATTATTGTATCTTCGGGATTCCGACTATTTTCCGCTGCAGCTTGTGCTGAGAAGCATCCTGCTTTCCAATGAGTCTCTGAATGCAGATGTGAACACAGCTATGGAACAGATGGAATACTTATTGGCGAAGATGCATGCGGCACAAGGCATGAAGTACGCAATCATATTTATTGCCAGTGCACCGTTACTGATTATTTATCCGTTTTTACAGAAATATTTCGTGAAAGGTGTCATGGTGGGTTCTGTAAAGGGTTAAGGGGGCCTGCAAAGGATATCATCTTTAGATTCTAAGGCAATTCAGCCTTAAGAATAGATTAATGTATTGGCGTTATACGTCAGAATGGAGGTTTTTATGAGAAAAACGAAAAAAATTGCAGCACTTTTACTGTCTTCTGCCTTAGCAATCAGTGCAGTAGGATGCGGTAATCAGGAAGTAAGCGAGAAAACGGACGCATCTTCCGGTACTCCTGTTGCTTCATCTGAAACAAAGACAGCAGAGAGTAGTGAAGTGGCCGAAGTAAAATCTGCTTACTCTTCACAGACACTTCCTATCGTTCCGGAAGGTGAAGAGAAAACCTTGACCATGTATGTCAAGATGAGCTCAACAACTGCTGATCCTGAGGATGTTTGGTTCTATCATTTCATTGAGGAAGTAATGAATATTAATTTGGAAATTACTCCTTTTACCAGTGAAAATGCTTCAGAGTTTTTATCACTGGCTTTTGCAGACGGAGATTTGCCGGATATTATTATCGGCGGCAGCTTCACAGCACAGGATCTGATGACCTATGGTGCAAGCGAAGGTATGCTGATGGATCTGGCACCATATATCAATGAGACTTATATGCCGAATCTGACAGCTATTTATGAGAAGAATCCACAGTACAGAACGGCTGTAACAGATTCTGACGGACACGTATGGTCTCTTGGATCTATTATGAGTGATGCCAATATTGAGAAGGTTGACAGAGCGTTTTTCAACTATGAGTTGATTGCAGAGGTAGGCAAGGAAGTACCTACCACTTTAGATGAGTTCCTGGATGTTATGCGTGCGATCAAAGCGGCACATCCTGATTACTATCCTGTAGGCGGTGCATCCGCTGTTTGTTGTCCTTTTGAGTATCTGCTGAATGCTTTTGGCTATGTGAATCCTGATACAGGTACCACAATCTGCCTTAGAGATGGTGAGGTTGTTTACCCTGTTGCTGACAGAGAAGTATATGGTGAATGGCTGAAATTCATGCATACTCTTTATGAAGAAGAGCTGATCCATCCGGAATTCTTTACAATGTCAGTGGATGCCGGCCTGACTATGATCGTAGAGAACAAGACCGCATTCTGGAGAGCTGCAACTTATACACATACAGATAAGTATACAGATTGGTGGGGCGCTACTCCTCTGACCAGCGAATATAATGATACTGCAAAGTGGCCTGTGTCAACAAGTGCAGTAAGCTGCGGCGGTGCCATTGTATCTGCAGATACAGAGGAAATTGAGCTGGTTTGCGCATTCTTAGACTGGTTCTATACCTGGGATGGTTACAGAACTTCCACCAATGGTGCAAATGCGGACATCCATCCGGATTGGCTGCTTGACGAGTGGGGCGGCTGGCAGAGTGTAAACAAGGCTACACAGCATGTTGATGTAGTGAATAATCCTGACAAATGGGCAAGCAGTGCAGAGTATCTCAGCAATGCAGTACAACTGTGGTCTTATCATATCATCGGTTTTGCAGAGGATGACGGTTCTTTGGGAGAAAAGGCAGAATCCAACTATAACTTCATTCAGGATGTAGATTATTCCCGTGAAGCAAATGATCTGCGTCTGGATCCGGAGATTGCAGGAAACGGATTCATTCATTTCATGGTAGGTCTCGGAGATATTACCTGTCAGTATATGGCAGAGACCTATCCGGGTCAGGTATATATCAGTGCAGATGAGACAGAACGTGCAAATGATCTGAAGAGTGCTTTGGATTTGTATGCAAATACAGAAACTGCCAAGTTTATTACCGGACAGAGATCTCTGGATGAGTTGGATGCATACTTTGATGAAATGGAAAGACTGGGATCAGAAGAGTATGTTCAGATTTACAGAGATTATTATGAATCTTTGCAGTAAACATTGATGGAAAGCCAACAGGCAGAATGGATTAACCAATGAAATCCCCCCGCTTGCGATTAATAAATCGTAGGTGGGGGATTTGGAGTGGTAAAGAAAGGACAATTCATGGAGAAAAGGGTTGTATCAATTATAGAATATGGAGCTGAGTCCGGCAGTAAAAAGCTGCAGACGGACAGCATTCAGGCTGCGATAGATGCCAGTTTTCTGGCAGGCGGAGGCGAGGTGCAGATTCCGGCAGGGAGATGGCTGACCGGCGGTCTCATGTTACGATCAAATATCACACTGCATTTACTGGAAAATGCTGTTTTAGTGGGAAGCAAAGATCCGGAGGACTACTTTGGCTACCTTTACGATACAGTAGATCCTCTTCCTGCGGAAATGATTACAGACGGACCATGGAATCCGGCGGTTATCGGCAGGGAAAGAGATTATCGATTCATGAGGATTCCGGGAAGCAGATGGAATAATGCGCTGATCAGGGCAGTGAACGCCAAAAACGTGCAGATCATAGGAGAGAAAGGTTCTGTTTTGGATGGCTGTGATTGCTATGATGAGCAGGGGGAGGAGCATTATCGCGGCCCTCATTGCATGAATATGTATTACTGTGAGAATATAAAATTGAGCGGTTATACAGTAAAGGACAGTGCCAATTGGGCGCATGCTTTGTTCTATTCCGCAAATATCATGGTGGAGAATGTGACGGTTTTAGCCGGACATGACGGCGTACATGTTACGGCGTGTAATGATATCACAATTTCCGATTGTAACTTTTTCAGCGGGGATGACTGTATTGCAGGTTTTGCCAATGAAAATGTTGTTGTGAAAAACTGCGAATTAAATTCTGCCTGCAGTGCATTTCGATTTGGAGGTACCAACGTACTGATAGAGAATTGCCATATGTTTGGACCGTGCAGGTACTTGTTCAGAGGCAGTCTTACTGCAGAGGAGAAGAAAAACGGAATCAAACCTTCTGTGGAAGGACACAGAAATAATATGCTTAGTGCATTTACATATTACTCTGATTTTGCATTTCAGATAGAGAAACAACCGGGGAATATTGTCATACGTGATTGCCGGATTGATTATGCAGACAGATTTTTACATTACAATTATTCCGGAAATGAGCGGTGGCAGCAGAATCGTCCCCTTGAGTCAATCACCTTTGAAAATATCTGCGCAACCGACATCTCAATGCCCTTGACCGCATATGGAGATAAGCAGGTTCCTCTTAAGCTGACGTTTAAGAATGTGGATATCTCACTGCGGGAGGGGTATGAGGATATTGTTTTTATGAATGCCTGCAATTATGAAAAAATAAAGTTGGAAAATGTGAGACTGGAAAACTATAGGGGGGATACATTGATAAAAACCTGGTCTGACGGTGAGATTGATATCAAAGAAGTCTATTGTAATAACCTGCCCGGTCAATTGATTAAAAAGGCCGAGGATAAATTTGATTGTAAAGCAATTTAAGTATTGACTTAAAGTAATTTGGCCATTGAATGAATGTTTCAAAAAAATTGAAAAAAATTTAAAAAAGCTGTTGACAAAACTCTTTACCTGTAGTATACTAACAAAGTCGGTTGCGGGAGTAACTGATAAATGGAATCTTAGCTCAGCTGGGAGAGCATCTGCCTTACAAGCAGAGGGTCATAGGTTCGAGCCCTATAGGTTCCATTCCAACGAAAGTTGGTTATATGGCGAGATAGCTCAGTTGGCTAGAGCATGCGGTTCATACCCGCAGTGTCGAGGGTTCGAATCCCCCTCTCGCTATTGGAAAATGACTCAGAAACGTTGACTTTACAGCGCTTTCTGAGTTTTTTGTTTTACAGAAAAGTTCTCTTACAGAGAAGCAATTAACGAAAAAAGCCCATCCGAAGATGGGCAAAGTTTCTAAGAAACTTAAATATAAATAACCGGGCTGATGCAATAGAGATCCTCGATTTGAGTCGTTGCTCCATAGAGCTTAGGAATAATGATCTTAGCATCATTTAGTTCTGCCAGAGAAATGTCGGCACATCCATCTGCTGCAATGGGAAGTACAGTTTTTCCGGCAGAGGTTGTTAATACTATTTGATAAGATGCAGGATATGTAAATCCCGGTTTATTACTCTTTTCTACTGAAAAATGCAAATAACGATTGTCTGCATCATAGGATGCCAGAAGCAGAGGACCTCTGGATACCCAGGTGCGGCAGTTTTGAATTGCTTCCGTCAATTCAGAAGCAATATCTCCATGTGGTTCTCCTTCAATAAATGTTGCGTATTTATCAGCAAAAGAATCGTGACCGTGCAAATCCATTCCGCTGGTGGCGGCAATACAATTTCCCTCTAAGACCAATTTTTCCCAAAGTGCTACTGCCGGTTCATTTACAATATGAAGCGGTTCCGGGTTATTAAAAACTTCAATAAAGTCAACAACAGAGTAGTCGGTAACTGTCATCTCAAAGCGACAGCCTCTGGCAAAAGGGTCTCCGTAAGAAAATGGATGAGCAATCCCGACAAGAGCCCCTTTTTCTTTTGCGGCTTTAAATAAAAGCTCCGGCTTATGTCGATTAATATTTTCCCATGGTACATATTCGTTGAGGTTTAAACAGAGAATATGACCATAGTAAGTGGTATACTCCATACCGTAGATACATTCGATAGAAGCGTTCAGTTCTTTGAGACGTGCACGAATCTTATGCTGTCCGGAAGTAGTGTTGTGATCTGTGATGGCAAAAGCATCTACCTGATCAGATATCATGAAATCGATCAGCTCGTTGCAGGTAATATGGGCATCAGATTCAGTAGTATGATTATGTAATTCAAGTCTTTTATACATAGGATCCTCCTTTGGTATGCAAAAAACAATTCTACTCTGCGGATACAGACAACGTATAGTTTGTGTTATCCAAAATAACATTAAAAACAAGAATCGTGACTTTCAGGACGCCATCAAAAGAGCTTTGTGCAATACAGCCTTCAGTAGCTTCATTATTTTGATAAAGCATATGACGATCCGTTGCCTGACGATGAATACAACCGATAAATTGATCATTTAAGGTTGCCATAGTATGAATTTCAGTCTTAGCCTCTCCTAAAATTAAGCCTTTTGCTTCCTCTACGGGATAATCTACGATACCATAATTGTCATAACAAAGTTTTTGTATTTTTGCCACAAGTTCATCAGTGACTTCAGTATGATGTTGTTTATTGAAGGTAAAGTGAATATCCAGATTCTTATATTCCTTTTCAAGGCAAATAGTATAGGAAATTTGCCCAACAAACCCTTCGTTAAGAGTACCGCTTACATGGTAGAGTTCCTGCATGATTTTCTCCTCCTGACAAGTATTATAGTGTATGAAATTACTCGGCGTTTCTTCATATTCATAATAAGTCATATGTTTTTTGGGGGAAATGGACTTTTATTCATTTTGTACTGGATTTTTCTTAAAATCTGCTTTCAATTGGCACATCCACCGGATTATTCAAAATAGGAAGTGTAGAAATTGACAGAAGAATTTGGAGAATTATGCATTGTTTGGTGTGGTGAAAATGATTAATATTAATTAGATAATAATATTTATAGGTATCGGAGCTGCAGAATTTCAACCATTCCTGTACATCACACCACGGACGGAATGGAGATTTTGCTGTAAGTATCTATTTCTGAGGGAAAGGAAAATTTATATGAAAACAGAATTACACAATTATGACATTTACCCCAAAGTATTTCTGGTGGATGAATCGGTGACCATTACCATCAGACCCCTGGGTGACCATGTGGCATTTACGGGAAAAGAAGAATTTGTGCTTATTTCAGCGGCCCATGGAGCGGTCAGTGATTATCCTGCCCGTGACAATTATCGGAAAATTGAAAAAACATTAGGGGAAGACGGATGTATCCGGTTTACCCATGTTTTTCCGGAGGAAAGTGAATACCTGATCCGCATCCTGCATCATGACAGAGGAAATCGTGAGACAGATCTGTCTGTTTATGCGCTGGCAGAGGATATGAGAGGAAGATACCCTTACAGGGGGGACCTGCATATGCATACATGCCGTTCAGATGGTGCCCATTCTCCGGCTGTTGTGGCGGCAAATTACCGCAGAAACGGATATGATTTTACCATCATAAGCGATCATGGAAGATATTATCCGTCTCTGGAAGCAATTGATATTTATAAAGATATTCCTACGGAATTGACCATTGTTATGGGCGAGGAAGTTCATCTGCCGGACAATGATGTACATATTATCAATTTCGGCGGCAAATACAGTATAAACGGTCTGATAGAGGACAGTGATCAGAGCAGGGAAAGTGACAGAAGAGCTGTCATTGACAATCCGCCGCCGGTGTTAAGCGTAGAGGAATATAAGAAGCAGGTCAATGAGCTGGCAGAAACCCTGGATATCCCGGATGGAATCGAGAAATTTATCTATGCTGCATGTGTATGGATATTTGACCATATCAGAAAAGGCGACGGTCTCGGCATCTATGCGCATCCATATTGGAAATGTGACGGTGCATATCAGGTACCGGAAACACTGAGCGAGTATATTACGGCAACCCACCCCTTTGATGCTTTCGAGGTATTGGGTGGTGAAAACTATTATCAGCAGAACGGATTTCAGACCCTCAGATATTATGAGGATCGTGCGAAGGGAATTAAGTATCCCATTGTAGGATCTACAGACAGCCACAATTCCATTCCGGAGGATAACAGGAATGCACTGCTTGCGTCCACCTTTGTATTTGCAAAAGAGAATGAAAGAGAAGCGCTGATTTCGGCGATCAAAGATGAGTACTCAGTGGCAGTGGATACGATCTCCAAAGAGTATCGATGTGTAGGTGAACTGCGTCTGGTAAAATATACACGTTTCCTGTTGGATGATTTCACTCCATTGCATGATGAACTGTGTTACGAAGAGGGAAGACTCATGAAGGCATATGTGACAGGAGATGAAACTGCCCTGGAAGGACTGAAGTTTATCTACGGAAGAATGAAGAAGTTATACGATAAGTATTTTCAGTTATAATAGATGATCGCAGAACAAGCCGGAGTACTTTACCAGACCATGATGTAGTTGTCAGAGAGGAGATATTACATGCAAAAGAATACATATTGTAATCCCCTGGATTTAAATTATGAATACCGCATTTATGAAGACAACGGCAAACCCCGTTCCATTTGTCTGGAAGCAGCAGATCCGGTGATGGTGGTTTTTGAAGGAGAATATTATCTTTTTTCCTCCATCACAAAGGGCTATTGGGTGTCTGAGGACATGGTGAGCTGGCAGTTTATTGACTGTGATAATTCCAAGCTTCCCGAAATCTACAGTTATGCACCGGCAGTAATGGTGCTGGACGGAGCAATCTATTTTCATCAGGGGCTTCATGACAAGAGACTTTTCAGAAACAAGACCCCGAAAAATCCGGATACTTGGGAGCTGGTTACCGACAATTGTTATATCGGTCATGATCCCTTTATGTATTATGACGAGATTGAGGACAGAGTGTGGGCCTCTTATGGGTGCGGTCCCTGTCCGGAGGAATGGATAAAGGTAGTGGAACTGGATCGTAAGACACTGGAGCCTGTGGGTGAAGTGTATGAATGTATCAAGGCTGATCCAAAGACCAGAGGCTGGGAGCGAAATTTTGATGAGCATATAGACGAAGACGGATGGACAGAGGGATCTCAGATTTTGAGACACGGAAATAAGTGGTATCTGATCTATTCAGGTTTCAGTCTGCACAAGTCCTATGCAAACGGGGTGTATGTTTCGGACAGTCCCACAGGCCCTTATGTGTATGCCCAGAACAATCCCATTTCCCACAAGAATACCGGATTTGTGGGGGGAGCCGGACATGGATGTCTGTTTGAGGATAAATTGGGGAACTGGTGGAATGTGACCTGTGCATCGGTGCTGATCACACACGGCTTCGAGCGCCGTCTCAATATGTTCCCTGCCGGATTTGACGAAGATGGACTGCTGTATGTCAATACTACACTGGGAGATTACCCGATCACTCTGCCCTCAGGAGGTAGGGATCACAGGCAGCTTCATATACCATACATGCTCCTGTCAAAGGATTGTAAGGTAACGGTATCCTCAGAAGAAAAGGCAATGCCTGAGAATCCCATGTATGGAGATGAGCTTGAAACCACACAGGTGCCGGAGAGCAGATATGTACATATCCCGGGATATGCCGTGGATGAGGATATCAGAACCCTGTGGGCGGCGGCAACCCGTAATCCCGGAGAATGGATCCGGTTGGATCTGGGACGTGTGTGTGACGTAAAGGCTCTGCAGCTGAATATTCACACCTATAACCTGCTGACCACGGACCCGGAAGAAAAATATTATGAATATGTGATTGAATATTCCGAAGATGGGGAGGGTTATGAAGTTTTGCTTGATAATCGCGGAAGAAAGCTGTTTGCCCCCCATGCTTATTACGAAACGGATATTTGTGCAAGATATATTAAGGTAATATTTTATCATGTGGCAGGAAATGGCTTTGCAGCAGTTTCCGGACTGCGTATTTTCGGGACGGAGGATCGTGAGAAGCCGGATGCTGTGCAGAATGTACATGCAGTGCGGGGCCCGGAGGATAAGCGTAATTGTACACTGACCTGGGACAAAGTGCAGAATGCAGACGGTTACATCGTGAGATATGGTATTGCACCTGATAAACTGTACAATCAATATCAGGTATATGGTGAACAGGTGGAAGTCCGTACACTTACGTTGGGTATAAGCTATTATTTCAGAGTGGACAGCTTTAATACCGGTGGCATTACCACCGGTACGGTGACGGAAACAGCAATTTGATGCATTAAGTGAAAAAGGAGGCAGCTATGTACGAAAAACAACAGATTGTTCAATTGGTAAGAAAATTAAGAAGATTGGAAGATATGCTTCATGAAAGGATGTTTGTCAAGGTAGGAGAGGTAGATATGAAGGTCTATCCTACCAAAGAGTCACTGTATCGCATTCCTGACAAAGCATTGTTTGAGCCATGTGAAAAAGGCACCAGATGGGAAGAGGAAGGATTGTATTGCTGGTTTGAAGGCTGCTATCAGGTGCCGGAAAGCCTTGCCGGACAAACCCTGCATATCTATCCTCATATCGATGGCTATGAAGGGCTTTTGTGGGTAAATGGCAAACCCTATGGCAATTTTGCATCGAAAGTCATTATAATCAATCACGGAAATCACTATTGTAATATGCTGACACAGAATGCAGTTGCCGGTGAGAAGATT
The DNA here is from genome assembly GCA_045124375.1 of Acetatifactor sp. Lineage (GTDB taxonomy): Bacteria > Bacillota > Clostridia > Lachnospirales > Lachnospiraceae > Acetatifactor. The sequence continues at coordinate 11,888 of JBGVLR010000132.1, read as the reverse complement.
GATATCGCGCTGGAGTATTATTCCCATCATCATGTAAGAGGAGAGGACCCCTTTGATAATCGGAGTGAGGTGTATGAAATTCAGTACAACAATGTTGATATCTGCGTAAAGGATGAGCTGATCTGTAACTTTTATTATGACCTGCATATCGTGAATCAGATGATGCAGTATCTGGAAAAGGATGAATCCCGGAGAGCAGAGGTGGTTCGGACGCTGATCCAGGTTCATCGTATGGTAGATTATGACATTGATCAGGCAGATCCTGAGCAGTGGCGCAATTCCGTGCAGGAGGCAGATAAGGTTTTACAGAAACTGCTTCAGGACAAGAATGGTTCATGTGCACCTCATTTTGGACTGGTGGGACATTCCCATATGGACACTGCATGGCTTTGGCATATGGGCGAGACTGTGAAGAAATGTGCAAGAACCTATTCCAATCAGTTATCTCTGATGGATCAGTATCCGGAGTATCGTTTTATCCAGAGCTCATCACAGCATACTTATTGGATGGAAAAATATTATCCCGAAATCTTTGAGGGGCTGAAGCAGCGGATTGCAGAAGGCAGATACGAGCCAAACGGCGGTACATGGATTGAGTGTGACTGTAATATCCCCGGCGGCGAATATATGGTCAGACAGTTTTTGTGGGGCCAGAACTATACAAAGAGCAGATTCAACTATCGCGGTGACTGTTTCTGGCTGCCGGATACATTTGGGTACAGTGCATCCCTGCCCCAGATCATGAAGGGCTGCGGAATCAATTATTTTGTGACTACAAAGCTTAGCTGGAACGATACAACTGTGTTCCCTTACAATACCTTCTATTGGGAAGGAATTGACGGAAGCAAGGTACTTTCCCATTGTAATGCAGGCGGTCCTGCACCGGAACCCAGAACATTTTTGCAGACTTTATATGGACGGGATCTGCCGGAAGCAACAGTTACAGATCATGTTCTGTTTACCTATGGCTGCGGTGACGGCGGCGGCGGTCCTGAATTTGAAGGCGTTGAATATGCAAGACGTCTGGAAGATGTGGCCGGCCTTCCCCGTGCAAAACATGTTTCCGTAAGCGAATTTATGAAAGAAAAGGAAGCAGAGAGCTTCCGTCCTTCCGTATACAGCGGAGAATTATATTTGGAATTACATAGAGGTACTCTGACCAACCAGCATCAGATCAAACGGAACAATCGTCTGGCAGAGATCGCGATCAGAAATCTGGAATACTTTACCGTATTGGATGCATTGGAAAGAAAAGTACCGGTTTCAGCAGAAAAGATCCATCCCCTTACCGCTCAGCTTTTGAAGAATCAGTTCCATGATGTTTTGCCCGGAACCTGTATTCCACGTGTACATCAGGAATCCAGAGAACAGACAGGCTGGGTGATCAGGGAAGCAGACAAGCAGATTCATGAACTGACACAAGCACAGGAAACAGATAAGTTTATTACCGCTCACAATACCCTGTCCTTTGACAGAAATGATGTGGTTTATCTGCCGCTGGAGAAGGTTTCTGTGAAGGGTGCATATCTGCAGCAGAGAACAGAGACTCTTGAGGGAGAAAAGGTGCTGGCTGTTGCAGGGGCGAAGATTCCGGCGTTTGCAGGCAAGGTATTTGAAATCTCCGAAGACAATGCAGCGGATAAGAGTGCCTTTGACTTACAGGACAATGTACTGGTGACACCTTTCTATAAAGTAACCTTTGATGAAAGGGGATATATCAGCTCTCTGATCGATCTGGAAGCAGACAGAGAAGTAAAAGGCGCAGGCTATAACCTGAATACCTTCCTGGTTGCAGAGGATGTTCCTATTGGTTGGGATAACTGGGATATCGATGCTGATATTGAAGAAAAATGGCTGGATTGTGCAAAGCTTCTTGACAGAAAGGTAATTTCTGACGGTGCAGTGGAATTCCGCATCCGCAGTGAATATCAGCTGACAGCAAAGAGCAGTCTGGTGCAGGATATGGTATTTTACAGTACTGACAGAAAGATCGCATTCTTTACCAAAATGAACTGGCAGGAAGAACACCGTTTCTTAAAGACAGCCTTTGATACCAGCGTTCACGCCAAAAACGCCAAGTGTGAGATCCAGTTTGGTTACATCGAACGTCCGACCCATAGAAGCACCGGAATAGAGAAAGCCAAATTTGAGGTATGCAACCATAAATATACGGATCTGTCAGAGACCAGATATGGAGCTGCGCTGCTGAATGACTGCAAATACGGTATCAGTGTAAAGGGCTCCGGCATGTGGCTGTCTCTGCATAAGGGCGGCACCCGTCCTGATCATACAGGAGATAAGGGAATTCACAGCTGTGCGTATGCCTTTGTACCTCATAACTGCGGTTTCAGCACGGAAGCGGTTGTGCGTCCTGCATATGAGTTCAATATGCAGCCTGTAGTGGCAGCCGGTAATGGAGAAAGAGACTCTTTCTTAAAGGTGGATGCACCGAATGTGATCATTGAAACCGTAAAACCCATGGAACTGGAAGACGGTTATGTGATCCGTCTGTACGAAGCAGAAGGAACCCGTACAAAGACCAGACTGTGGCTGAAAGAAAAAGGAAAGCAGATCCTGCAGACAAATATGCTGGAGGAAGACGGAGAAGTACTGACAGCAGAGGACAGCATCGCGCTGGAGCTGCGTCCGTTTGAAATCAAGACCATTTGCGTTAAGTGCTGAATGGATCATTGAAATGGGGGAGCAGAATATGAACGAAAATGTAAAGATACCGAAAATATTGAAGACACAGGCAAGGAAGCTGCAGGAGTATTACCGTGAGAATTGTCCGAGACTGGCGCCTCTTGCAGAGCAGTGCTTCTTAAATACCGTAGAGACGACGATAAAACAGACGGAGAGCGGTGACTATTTTGTGATCACCGGAGACATTCCTGCCATGTGGCTGAGAGACTCTGCGGCACAGGTAAGACTATATGTAAAATATGCTTCTGAAGATGAGGCGCTGCAGAAAATGCTGGAAAGTGTTATCGCAATGCAGGCAAAGCTTGTATGTATAGACCCCTATGCCAATGCCTTTAACGAAAGTGCCAATGGAAATGGAGGTGGCTATGAGGATGATACATTGTTAAATCCCCATGTATGGGAGAGAAAATATGAAGTGGACTCCTTGTGTGCACCACTGTATCTGGCTCATAACTATTGGAAGACTACGCAGATTACAAGATGCTTTACCGAAGAATTCAAACAGATGATACGGGAAATTGTACGTGTATTTACGGTAGAACAGAATCATGCACAGTCCCCCTATTATTTCAGACGTTACCATTGTGTCAAGACAGATACACTGCCGGCAAACGGAATGGGGCGGCCGGTTAATATCACCGGTATGACCTGGTCCGGATTTCGTCCGTCGGATGATTGCTGCAAATTCGGTTATCTGATTCCTTCCAATATGATGGCGGTGAAAGCTCTGGGTTATGCAGAAGAGATCTGCAGCAGCTGCTATGGTGATCCGGAGCTGGCAGAACAGTGTAAAAAGCTTGCAGAAGAAATTCAGGACGGTATATCGGATTATGGTATCGTAAATCATCCAAAGTACGGTGATATCTATGCTTATGAAACAGACGGATTTGGCAATTATAATCTGATGGATGATGCCAATTCCCCCAGTCTTCTGGCCATGCCTTATCTGGGATATTGTGAAAAGGAAGATCCATTATATCAAAACACCAGAAAATTCGTGCTTTCAGAAGATAATCCATATTTTTATCAGGGAACCTTGGCAAGTGGTGTGGGCAGTCCCCACACCCCGAAAGGATATGTATGGCATATCGGCATTGTGATGCAGGCATTGACATCTACGGACAGGGATGAGATCCTGATGTGTCTGGAAAGGCTGGCATGTACACATGCCGGAACGAATTTTATGCATGAGTCCTTTGATCCCTATAAACCGGAGAAATTTACCCGACCATGGTTTGCATGGGCCAATACCCTGTTTGCGGAGCTTTTGGTAAAGCTGATGGAAGAAAAATTCTGGGAATAAATGCCTGATGCAAAAGGAGAGGGGATATGGCAGAATTTATAACGATAAGCGGCGAATATGCACAAAGCGGTGTCTATGAATTTTATAAAGAGATCGATGTGGAAGCGGAATGTGAAGTCTGTGTACATGCCTTTGCCGCTGCGCGATACATATTGTATATCAACGGAAAGTATATCTGTGAGGGCCCCTGCAAGGGCTCCGCAGATGTGCGATATTTTGATGAAGTGGAAGACGTAAAGCTTACAAAGGGCAAAAATGAGATCAGAATGGTGGTTATGCATCTGGCGCAGAAGAAACGTTTTGCCCCGGTATTTAAAGCTCCCAAGCCGGTTGCAATATTGGAGCTGAAAGGGCAGGATGCTTTCACAGCCACGGACTGCACATGGAACTGTCGCTTTGTAAAAGGACACAGACTGGTTTTTGATGAAGATTATTATAAGGGTCTGCCTCCTCAGGAAGAGATTTTTGCACAGGAAGCATCCGTAGAACTGAAAACAGAGGTTCTGGAGGACACAGATGCCTTTGATTTTGACGGTGAGCTGAAAGCAGACTGGGGAATTGTAAGCTGGTTTAACCTGAAAAAACGCCCCATTCCCATGATCAATCCCGGCGAAGAGATCTCTTTTCAGGTGGTAAAGAGAGGGACAGATTATGTAGAGCTGGATGCGGGAAAAAATATCACAGCCATCGTGGAGGCCGGAATCGGTACCCATGGCGATGTGAAAATATTATATTCTGAATGCTACAGGCATGAGGACGGAAAGGGCATGAGGGATGATTCCACCGGCTTTCTTCAGGGCTACAGTGACAGAGTACATACCGGGGAAGAGGCGTATACTTACCGCAGCTTCTGGTTCCGTACCTTTCGGTTTATTCGTGTGGAAGCCGGGGATCTGGACCGGGTGTTATTATCCCTGAAAGCATACAGATGTACTTATCCATTGGAAATCAGCGGTTCTTTTCAGTGTTCGGATGCATCCTACAATCAGATGCAGCAGGTCAGTATCGACACCATGCTGGGCTGTATGCATGAAACCTTTGTGGACTGCCCTTATTATGAACAGCAGCAGTACATCATGGATGGTGCTATAGAGGCATCCGTACTCATGAGAATGTCCAATGATACCCGGATGATCAGAAAGTGCATTTCCGAGCTGGCGGCGTCCCAACAACCGGATGGATTGCTGGCAGCACAGTATCCCGCAGATTATTTACAGGTAATTCCCGGATTTTCCTTCTTCTGGATCTTTATGCTGAAGGATTATCTGGATTATACAGGAGATATTGATTTTGTGAGAAGCTACATCGGCACCATGGATAAAATACTGGTGTACTTTGATGAGCAGGTACGAAAGTACGGTTATATTACAAAAACAGGAATCTGGTGGAATTACGTGGACTGGACACCGGGCTGGGACGCAGGCATTCCCAATGTAAACAGCCGGGAAGCATTTACCATTTACAATCTGTATTATGCAGCGGCACTCTTGACGGCGGGAGATATCTGTGCGGCAGCAGGCAGACAGGGATTGGCTGAGGAATATGCTGAAAGATATGAGAAAATCAAAAAGATATTGTATCAATACTGTTATGACGCAGACAGAAAGCTGTTCCGGGACGGTTCTGAGACGGCAGAGTTCTGTGAACATACAATCATCTGGGCAGTGCTCAGCGAGGTTGTCACCGGCCAGGCTGCAAAAGAGATGATAAGCCATATTTTTGATGAAGACCTGAAAAAATGTTCCTTCTCGGCAAATTATTATGTATTCCGGGCACTGGAAAAGAGTGACTGCTATGAATATGCATTCCCTATACTGGAACAGTGGAAGCTTATGCTGGATCTGCATTGCACTACCTGGTGCGAAGAACCCCACAACCCCAGAAGTGAATGCCATGCATGGAGCTGTGCACCCCTGTATGAATTTTCGGCGAATATCCTGGGTGTCAAATGTTCCTTAAGGGATCAGATCCTGATTGCACCCAAACCCGGAAAGCTCACATTTGCCGGCGGAATCGTCCCCACACGATTCGGCAATGTGGCAGTCAGCTGGAAGAATACAGACGGTGTGTTTGAAATCAAAGTGGATGGTCCGGAAGATATTCCCATAAAAGTAATATATCCTGACAACAATGGTAGATAGGAGCTGAGAGATTATGAATTATGTGGAAATGAAAAAAGAATATATCAAAGGGTGGCATACATGGAATGTGCACAGTGTGTCATCCCATGTGCATTTACCGGATGGCCTGGCGATCAATCTGGCATTTAAGGATATGTTCGGTAACTATTTGAAATCTACCATGCTTGGAGGTTCCGGAGATGAGCAGAATGTAGTGGCAGGTCTGCACACATTTGACAGCAGCTATACAGAATTGACATTGGACTGGAGCGGGTTAAAGATCCGTATGGAGTCCGCAGTGGACGGAGATGATCTGCTTTTACTGGTAACACCGGTGGTGAAATTGACACGCCCTTCGATGCTGGTTGTGGAAACCGGGTATTTGTGGAACAGACCGGGATATACCGTTTTAGAAGATGGTATGCTCAGGGCATATGGAAAAGATGCCACAGTGTCCATCCGCTGCATTGGGAAACCCATGAAAGATCTCAATGTGCCTGTTCAGACAGCTTGTCTTCAGCTGGAGCTGGAGGATGTGGTTGCTGTTTATACCGGTGAAGAACGCAGTATGGAGCAGATTCGTCAAAAGATAGAAGATGCGAGAGCTGCAGCACAGAAAAAGTCGGAAGCCTATGGAGAACTGGCAGAAATGTATCAGGCTCTGGAATGTATCATAAGCTGGGATTCTATTTATGATCCCCAGTACGACCGCGTGATCTCTCCGGTAAGCCGTCCCTGGAGCATCAATGTAGGCGGTTATGTACTGTTTTGCTGGGATAATTACTTTGTAGGTTTCCTGGCAGGCCTTGGAGATAAGTGTCTGGCATACAGCAATCTGAAAGAAATCACGAATGAAGCGGGAAATCTGAGATTTGTTCCCAATTTTTCTACTGCACGAGGCGAGAAGAGCTATGACAGATCTCAGCCGCCGGTAGGAAGTGCCATGCTTTTAGAGACATATCGCCGCTATCGGGAAAAATGGATTGTGGAAGAAATCTATCCCGCATTGTTAGAATGGAACAGGTGGTACCGGGAAAATCGAATGAATGACAGCGGGGCCCTTTGCTGGGGCAGCAATCCTGTTGAGGATCCGGAAGTCTTTACAGCCGGGGACTCCAATGGACGATATGCTGCAGCCCTGGAGAGTGGTCTGGACAACTCACCCATGTACGACGATATTCCTTTCAACAAAGCAACAAGGCGTCTGGAGCTGGAGGATGTAGGTCTCACGGGATTGTATATTCTGGACTGCAGCTGTTTGATCCGGCTTGCCCGTGAAATCGGACGAGAAGAGGATATCCTGGAACTGGAACAGCGGCTGGAGCATGCACGCCGGGGATTGGAAGGATTATGGGATGAAGAAAACGGCTTCTACTATAATAAACGCACGGATACGGGAGAGTTTTCACGCCGTATTTCGCCTACCAATTTTTATGCCCTGTTTGATACCACCATGCCTGAAGAGCGCCAGCGCCGTATTGCAGATGAACATTACTACAATCCGGAAGAATTTTACGGAGAGTGGATGCTGCCGTCCATAGCACGAAATGATCCAACTTATCCGGAACAGGATTACTGGAGAGGGCGGATATGGGCACCCATGAATTTCCTGGTTTATCTGGCAGTGTGTGGGACCACGCTTACAGATGTGCGTAAAGATCTGGCAGAAAAATCAAAGAAGCTGTTTATGAAAGAGTGGGAAGAACACCGTCACGTCCATGAAAATTATAATAGCATTATCGGTGAGGGATGCGATGTGGAAAACAGCGACAAATTCCATCACTGGGGAACCTTACTGGTGGTGGGAGCAATGGCAGAAGCCGGTTTCTGGCCGGATTTCGGTCAGCCGCTGAACGAATAGACAGATAGGAGGAGATGATTAAAATGAACAGACAAAAAGCAAGAGAAGCTGCCACAGCACTTGTAAAGCAGATGACAGTGGAGGAAATGATAAGTCAGCTTCGACATGATGCACCTGCCATTGAGCGTCTGGGTATTCCGGAATATAACTGGTGGAGTGAAGGGCTGCATGGTGTGGCAAGAGCAGGCACCGCAACTGTATTTCCCCAGGCCATCGGCCTTGCTGCGGCATGGGATGAAGAGCTGTTAAATGAGGTTGCAGATGTGATCTCTGAAGAGGCAAGAGCCAAATATAATGTGTCCGTAAAATACGGAGACAGGGATATCTATAAAGGACTTACATTTTGGTCTCCCAATGTAAATATCTTCCGCGATCCACGCTGGGGAAGAGGACATGAGACCTATGGTGAGGATCCGTTCCTGACGGCCAGACTGGGCGTTGCTTTCGTGAAGGGGCTGCAGGGAGACGGAGAGCATTTAAAAACGGCAGCCTGCGCAAAGCATTTTGCGGTTCATTCAGGACCGGAAGCAATACGACATTCCTTCAATGCAAAGGCAACCAAAAAGGATATGTATGAAACCTATCTGCCGGCATTTGAAGCCTGTGTGAAAGAAGCACAGGTTGAGTCGGTAATGGGTGCCTACAACAGAACAAATGATGAGCCGTGCTGCGGCAGTGACACCCTGATCAAAGAAATCCTGCGGGGAAAATGGGAATTTCAGGGGCATTTTGTGTCTGACTGCTGGGCGATTTCGGACTTCCATGAGCATCATGGAGTGACTTACAATGGTGTGGAATCCTCTGCTATGGCACTGAATGCCGGATGCGACTTAAACTGCGGCTGTACGTATCTGTGCCTGAAAGGGGCATATGAGAAGAAACTGGTCAAAAAAGCAGCTATAGAAGAAGCGGCGATCCGATTGTTTACCACACGGTATCTGTTGGGTATGTTTGAGGAGACGGAATATGATGCCATTCCCTATACCTGTGTAGAGTCTAAGGAACATCTGGAGCTGGCACAGAGAGCAGCAGAAGAAAGCATTGTTTTGCTGAAAAACGACGGCTGCCTGCCTCTGCAGAAAAAGCAGGGCATGGTGCTGGGTGTGATCGGTCCCAATGCCAACAGCAGAAGCTCTCTGGACGGTAATTATCACGGAACAGCATCCCGTTATGTAACAGCCCTGGAAGGGCTGCAGGATTTTGCAGGAGAGGATATGCGTGTGCTGTATTCCCAGGGCAGCCATCTGTATCGTGATTATGCAGAGGATATGGCAAAAACAGGTGACCGCATCAGCGAGGCATTGGCTGTAGCGGAAAACAGCGATGTGGTCATTCTCTGTCTCGGACTGGACGAAACTCTGGAAGGGGAAGGCGGCGATGAGGGGAATCAGTATGCATCCGGTGATAAGAGGGATCTTTCCCTGCCGCAGTCGCAGCTGCGGCTGATGGAAGCGGTGTTGGAGACAGGAAAGCCTGTTATCGTGTGTGTATTTGCCGGAAGTGCCTTGGATCTTTCTATAGCGGAAGAAAAAGCGGCAGCGGTGCTACAGGTATGGTATCCCGGATGCCGCGGCGGGCATGCGCTGGCAGACATTATGTTCGGTAAAGTATCGCCCAGCGGCAAGCTGCCTGTGACATTCTATCGAAATCTGGACAGTATTCCGGCATTTGAAGACTACTCCATGAAGGGAAGAACCTATCGCTATCTGGAAGAAGAACCGTTGTATCCTTTTGGTTATGGACTGACCTATGGGGATGTGCAGGTGAAGGATGCCCGCATCGTTTCAGATAACATGGCAGGAAATGAAGGGAATCCTTCAGAACGCGAGATTGGATGTCGGCTTCAGGTTCGTATGAAAAATGAAGGAAAATGCTTTACCAAGGATGTAGTTCAGGTTTATATCAAGAACCACGGGACAGAGTATGCACCGCCCCATCCGGTGCTCTGTGGATTTAAAAAGGTAGCGCTGGAAGCCGGCGAAGAGAAGGTGCTGGAGCTGGAAATTCCCGCAATAGCATTTTATGTAGTGAATGATGCCGGCGAGCATGTTCGGGAGAGCGATTCCTTTACCCTGTATGTGGGAACCAACGGGGTGAATGAAAGAGGTCGGTACATGGAATTATAAGAGATGAATCTTTAAAATTTCAAGAACAATTTAAAGTTTTGTCCAGTGCGTAAATAAAGAAACACAGGTAAGATGTTATATATAATATTTCAATCTTACATTTAAATTTAATTAGGCACAACGAATTGGTTTTTTAGGTATGTAACTTATAAAAATCAAAATCCGGATTTCTATCCTTATGTCCCTAAAAGTACTTAAAATAAAGCATTTTGATCATTAAAAACATGGTGAATTCTATTGAAAATATTCCAAATATATACTATAATTTAGGTATGTTTATTAGGTATGCAAAGGAGCGTATATATGGGAGCATATTCAGTACCAGAATCCATCAGAAAACTTAAACCCAAGGGAACTATGGTCAAAAATATTTCAGGGCATTATTACGTATATGAATATTCCAATTACACAGATGAAAATGGAAAACGTCACACAAAAATGGGTAAATTAATTGGTTCCATAAAGGAAGGTATCGGTTTTATTCCCAATAATACTTTCGCCTGTGATTCAGACATAAGCACACTTGATTTTGGCGAATACGCCATAACAATTGCTAATTCGACAAGGACGCTGTCTTTATTGAAAGAGTGCTTTAACCCACTGGATGCAGTTACTATTTATACTGTGGCACTGATACATTTCATTCAGGGATTTACTTATCTCAAAGACATTAAAAGCTATTATGATATGAGCATTCTTTCTATAAAGTATCCTTCATTAAAGCTTGGCTATGAATCACTGTCTAGGCTTTATGATACTCTTGGCCGCAGGCAGGCCGGTGTACTTAAACTTGAGGAAAAGCTCATTTCTGAATGCTCACATCAGATTGCCATTGACGGTCATGTGATTGGATGTGAGTCAGCTGAAAATGACCTTGCTGAAAAAGGCTACAAATTCAAAAAGCTTGGTGAGGCACAGTTAAATCTCCTTATGGCTTACGATGTAAATACGCATACTCCACTTATGTCACGCATCTATGAAGGAGCAAGCAATGATAAAGTAAGTGTCCGGGACTTTCTGAATCAGATTGAACTCAGAGATATGCTCTTTATTGTGGATCGGGGATTTTACAGTACTGAAAATATAAATCTCTTCAGTAGCAACGGCAATGAGTATATCATTCCACTTGGAAAAAATCTGAACACATGCAAGCAGGCTGTTCACAGTCTTGAGATGCATGATCGCTTCATGTACCAGAAGGGTAAAAAAGCTTCTGTGGTCGAATACAAGGATGAAATCATTGATGGCTATCGTGTCATTACATACAGGGATCTGAATGAATCTGCTGCAGAGCAGGAAAACTATCTGAGGCATATGTCACAGGGCAATAAGTCGTATACCCGGGAAAGTTTTGAAAAAGCCAGATATTTCATGGGTGTAACTGTATTACAAACCAGTATAGAGGATAAAACTCCGGAAGAAATCTATACTCTTTTCAAAAAACGCTGGACGATTGAAACTTTTTACAATTATTTCAAAAATAAAGCCGGATATGCAGCAATTCATGAAGAAGACTATTACAAAACCCAAGGGCTTTCATTTATCATGCTTATCAGTTCACTGATATATCATGAGATGTCAGAAACGGCAAAAGCAATTGAAGGAAAAACGCTTCAGACAAGCCTGCTTGAAGCCCGAATGGTAAAAGCAAACAAACGCCATGGCAAGTGGACTGTTTGCAATTGTTTAAAAAAGCAGGTGGCTTTATTTAGAGCTTTTAACACGGCTATGCAGGTTGATGCATAGCTGCATACCTAAAAAACCGAATTGTTGTG
>JBGVLR010000131.1:0-5565 GCA_045124375.1 Acetatifactor sp. | reverse complement strand
CGATCTGACGGTCCTGGAGGTTCTCAAGTACCTTCTGAACCATTGGAGAACTGCTATTCTTGGAAAAATTGTATCTGCCACACATAGAATTCACCGCCTTTAGGATAGTATATCATACTATCAGGAGAATACCATGTATTTTCATTATAAAAAGCAAGAAAATAACAGGCATACCGGGGTGGTTAACCGATATGCCTGTTGCTCATATTTATCGCAGAGTTGTTTTTTTCACGTAGAAACCGTAGCAGGCAGTGCGTGCTGCAGCGAGAATCTCCTGTTCATTATGCTACGACCTCATAGATATAGCTGCCATTCATCGTGTCGATTGGAATAGTTCACTTGTCAGTTCATGCCTGCAAATATGCTATGTAACTATATAGTTGATCGTTTCCTTTTATTATGAAGGAAATTAACCATATAACAAAGCAGCCCTAAAATCAGAATGTCAGCTAATGCCCTTACAGTTCCGGTTGCGTAAAAATATTCAAATTGAGGATGGCTTAATGCGCTGGTAAATTGTTCAATGAAATTATATATTCTGCTTGCTGCGCAAAGCACACTTATCACATATAGATTACGTGGAGTAGACGATCCCTTTTGAAAATACGACCAGAAGAGAAACAGAATCACTATATAAGCGAGTCCCTTCAACATCAATAAAGCAGGTCCGATATAAATAGCTCTGTAGTCAAATGTCAATCTAAAGAAGTCTACTATACACGTAAATGCATGAATTCCGTAGTAAGAAGCAGCGATGATGGCAGCAATTCGGGGACTCCATTTGTCTTGAATTGACATTATTGCTGCATACAGTAAAACACATGTATACAAAAACGGAGTTATGAAAGTAAATACCTGCCTTCCATTTTCAGATACTATTATTGTATTAAGGGACTTAATATGCCAAATGCAAATAATCAAGTAGCACATTAGTACAGCAGAAATAAGTACCGTCTGAAGCACTTTGGAAACAGGAGATTCCAGGATTGGATTCTTTTGGGGATACGAGGTTAAGTCATCATCTCTCAATAAATCATCCAAGGACGTATCCAGAATATCCGATAGCTTTTTTGCTGTCATCAAATCTGGATATCGAGAACCGCCCTCCCAACGAGATACAGCTTGTCTGGTGACAAATAGCTGATCTGCAAGTGTCTGCTGTGTGAGCCCTTTTTCGGTTCTGGCATTTTTTAACTTTTCACCAAATTCAGCCATACGAATTATCCTTTCAGTTTTCTCTTGCAAGGTAATCTCATTATAACTTAATTCGTATGTAAAATAAAGCAACTCTATACTTTTGGGCAGGTGACACACTGTCACCATGCATATTAACATAAAAAACAGGCATACCGGGTAGGGTTAACCGATATGCCTGTTACTCATATTTATCGCAGAGTTGTTTTGATCACATAGAATCCATAGTGGACAGTGCCTCCTGTAGCAAGGTTTTCCCCTGTCCATTTTGCTACGACCTCATAGATATATCCGCCATCCGAAAGTTCGATTACATCACCTTTGGTCTCTACTTCTTCACTGATGGCGTTCACATCTTCCCAACAAGACTCATTCCAGCGTCGAACACTATACTCGTGCGGAGGCACCTCAAACTTAAGTTCTACTGTGTCATTTATGGTTGTCATTGGCACTAGGAATTCCTGCCATTCCAGTGGATGAGAACTGTCTGCACAGACTCCGGTCTCAGTGCCGTCCCCATTGTCATAAGTCCAGGTATAGGTGCCTGTGTTTGCTTTAATACTGTTTCCAGACCGATCGTCGATCATCAGAACCGGCGGCTCTGTAGAAGTTGGCTTTGATGGTCCATTACTACCAGGAGGATTCGGTTGCTTAGGTTCTATATTATTACTACAAGCGGCCATAGATAAAATCAGTATGGCAGAAAGCAAAATAGAAAGGAATCTTTTCATATTAATCACCGTTCACATCCATCATGGAGCCGATGAAGAATGGCAGATTGGTTTCACAATCAATGAGCATATAGATAAAGGGCCGATCCAGCACGACTTCCCGGTACTCCTGGATTTCAGCTGCCCCTTCTACCACCATTTCTACGGCAGTGGCTGCTCCAGCCTTAGTGCCCTGTTCCGTGACGGAAATATAAGTCTTATGGAGAACCCGGTTGATGCAAATATTCATACCATCGACGTTATAGGTTCCAAGTCTGGAGAAATCCGCGACCTTCCAATCAAAGGCATCTGTCATACCCATTTCCTGCAGGACTTCACTCATCTCGATGTCATATTCCATTTCAAACTTCGGCATAGAAGCATACACTGTAATATCCTGCGGGTTGTTCAGCAGGCTGCGCAGATGTTCACCGGTAAGACTGTTCACATACTGCTGAACACTAACACCTTCATTGGGTAACATGGCTACGAAAGCATATCTATTGTCCTTGTAGAGCTTCATGAAGCCGGTGGCCATATCATCCTCAAGATAAGTGTACTCCTGAGAATGCATCATGTCCACGTCCTGCCGTGTGCCATCTTCCATGGTGAAGCGACCTTCCCGGATCTGATGCTTCTCATATACGTCCGCCCATTCCGCCTCAAATGCCAAAGCATTGACCAGGTACATAATGGCTTCATCGGGAATTTCATCCAGAATTTCCGGGATCATTCCGTCCGTTTGCTCTTTGACCCATTTATTGATATCCTTGCGAGTGCGCTCGTCAAAGGCTGCCTTGTAAGCACCGGCACCGAAGCAATCCGCATTTGTCTGAAGGAAGCTCTGCTCAATGATGAAATTGGGATCATCCTTGACCCAAACGGAATTTGCCAGACTCATTTTATATTTCTCCGATTCAGGAAGCAGATCCAAGTAGGCACGCATATAACAGTTCAGTTCATCAGATTCCATGCCAAGGACTTGCTCCATTTGTGCCAGAGTCTCCCCATCAGCACCATTGGTAGTCATAGCCAATGCATAAAGAACAGATAATGGTGAAATCAGGGTGTTCTTCCCCTCCTCCATGCTAATCTGGAAGAGTCTGACACCAAAATCTGCTGCTACAGACGCTCCGGCGTCCATATCAGGTAGAACATCTACTGTCTTAGCAGGAACATCTTTCATTAGATCATTGGCACTTACCTGGCTGCAAGCGGTCATACTCAGCGTAATAGTGAATACCAGCATTAATGCAATTAAGCGCTTCACGATAATCATCCTTTCTAATCATAGATCGGTTCCTCAACGATGCCCAGAATGGAAGCAACGATGGTCTGTTCGTCTTCATCCCAGGATGTGTACATCACATGGATCAGATCGCTAATTTCATAGTCCTCAGGTTTGAACTCAGGATCTGTTTCCAGATCGACAGTCACTGTAATTTCAGTTCCATCCTCAAATACGATGAAACCGCCATTGTTTTGTACTGTACCGATGAAGCCGGTTTCAGTTATAGCCTGAATACGAATCATCATTTCAGGGGCTCTCGTAGCAGGAGTTTCCTCTGCTGCAGAAGCAGACTCCTGTTCCTCCATACCCATTTCCGATTCAACAGCACCTTCCAGTCTTGCTTCTGCGGCTTCTCCTGCAGCTTGTTCTGTAACACTCCAGTCCCAGTATGGGATCAGCTTATACATGCTGAATAGGACCAGGCATAGGCAAGCAGCCATGGAAGCAATCTTGATCCAGGAAGCGGTTACACGTTTGGCTATAGTTTTATGTTCAGCTTCGTCTACGAATCGTTCATCCACATAACTCATGCCTTCAAAAAGCTCTTTACCACTCATACATAGATCCCCTCGCTTTCCAAAAACAGCTGAAGCTTGTTCCTTGTCCGGTGGAGCTGGGTTTTGACCTTACTTTGGGACATATGATACCTTTCAGCAATCTCCTGGATGGAATCAGTGTACCAGTAACGGCGCATGAAAATCAGCCGGCTCTCCAGGGAGATACTGTCCAGGAATCGGTTTAGAACTTTCCCGAGTTCTTCTCCCTCCAGTTTTCTCTCATAGGATCGGTCTGGGATACAGGCCTCCATCTCCTTTGTAAGGGCTACAACTTCAGCATTCCGCTTTGAGGCAGTGTTCCATTCGATCCTGCGAAGAGAAAAATTACGGCAGATCTTCGCAAGATAGGCAAAAAAGTAATTTGGCTTTTGGGGAGGAATCGTTTCCCATGCCTTCATATAGGTATCACTCACACTTTCTTCTGCATCTTGCAAAGAGTGCAGGATCTTATCGGAAATCGCATACAGTTTGTGGCCATAAACTGCATCGGTCTCCTGAATGGCATCTTCATTTCTTTCCCAGAACAGCGCTATAATCTGAGAATCAGTCATTGAGGTTCACCTCCGGATATGTTTCTCTTCCTCACCCTATATGATCGATTTTTCTGTCAAAAGGTTACATCCATCATAACAAAATTTCTTTCTAAATGAAATAGTTACTTGATGGCAATCTAAAGCTGATCTTAAAGAACTATTCGCAGTTTCTTACAGAATCCGTCATATTGAGGTCATACTTGTCTTTTATCCTATAGTCATGAAAGGCAACGGAAGCCGTGAGCCGTTCCTTTCACTCCGTAGATCCTCTTTTCTACCTCTCTTCTTTCCAAACCCTTTCTATGAAAAGCCCGCAGTTCACAGAGAACTGCGGGCTTTTCACATTTCATAATCACATGACATCATTATTTCTTAATCAAGCGCGGGAGGATACGAATACCACCGAACATCCGCCTTCTGATCTCCGTCCTCAACTTTTAATGTTACCCAGGAATTATTCTCCCAGCGCAATTTTGCCCAGCCGTCATGAGCACCACCACCGGAATAAGCAAAGCTACCGTCTTCCTTGATCTGGAACATCTGGCGATAATTGAATGCCATGCCAAATACGTTTTCACTTATGCTATCCCATTTTAGAACCATGCACATGACCTGGCTGTTTTCGCCGAATTGGAAGTCAACAACCGCTTCTTGAATACCATCTCCATCCATATCTACGAAAGCATATCGGATAATCGTAACCTCGAATTCTAAACGCGCACTCTCTTTACTGCAATATTCAGCCAAAGTGTAGGATTTGTTGGATCTCTCAGAATAGAAAGGAACCTTATTTTCCAGTACTTGCATGAGAATGTTTTCATTTAGTTTCTGATTATCTGAAACGGTATTAATATCAGAAGGTATTTGCTTTCCGCTGACTATATTACCATCTTGATCAAACGAAAAATACTTTTCATAGCTCTCTGTGCCTTCATTCGACAACTCAACCAAACATTTTTCAGAGTCATCTATTTGGAGCCAACCAGGTCCAAATGCAGTGAACTGATATTCGAACAACTCTTTCTCTGCCTTCCAGAAGAAATAGCTGTACGGTACATTTTGTGGATAAGCAAAGACGGCCAGCACCCCAAAGTCTTCTGCTCCATCAAAATTAAGATCACGAACATCCGGTAATCCGATCGTATTGCTTTCATTGAGGAATAGTCCATCCCAGGCGTAATCTGTTACTTCTGGAATGTCGTCCTTAGTGATGGTTTGCAGCAATTGATTACCATCGTAAACTTCAATCTTTCGAATCTCTTTTGCGGAAAAATCCTCAA
>JBGVLR010000130.1:0-2568 GCA_045124375.1 Acetatifactor sp. | reverse complement strand
TAAAAAAGTTGAATGTTCGACTTGTAGAAATCGAACAGGCCATAGAAAACTTGTGGAACGCATTAGAGCTAGGAGATGCCGCTGAAAGAATCACAAAAAGGATCAATGAACGTGAAGAGGAAAAGGCAGAGATTGAGAGACAGCTGGCAATTGAAAGAAGGAAAATCAAGTCCTTTGATTATCCTCGAATTCATGCCTTTCTAGAGCAAATGAAAGGTCTAAATTGTGCCAATTTATCCGACCGCAGTAAACTGTCAACCATGTTCATTCACACCATTTTCTATTATGATGATTATCTGATTATTATCATGAACGGTGGAAAGGGACTTGTCACAGCAGAAAATATTCCGTTAAAAAGTATAGAGAACTCATTAAACAGCGACATTTCAGGAACTTTTTCCGGTTCTTCTGTATATCAACTGGCTCCACCAAACGGGCATTACGTGAACACCTACTTTTTCTACGGTGGTTTCGCCTTAAAAGTGCCGTTCATCAGTAATGTCGATATCGAAAAGAAGTCAAGGTCTTAATGATCTTGACTTCTTTTATATTATTATATTAATAATCATCTTCGTCATCTTCATCATCTGCATCATAATCATACGCTTCCCTCGGGCACAGTCTATATCGAGACAGAGAATACACATTACATTCTGAAGCCTTTGAAAGCAACAGCTGCAAAGGGGGTATCCATCTGGAAAAAGATGTCTTTCGCTGTCCCAGATGCGGCTTTTCCGGCGGTGTCTTCGACTTGTATGCCCATTATGCCGGGATCAATCGTAAGAACGCCAGAGAGATCCTATATGCCAGACTCAATATGGATTCTGCATATTTAGATCGAAAGCCAAAAAGAGCGATTCCTATGGAAATTGCTCCGGAATGTCCAATCACAGATGTGGATACTCGCCACGAGACATACAGCGCACTCCTTAGTAAGCTTTCTCTGGCGTCCGATCACAGAGACAATCTTCTTCAGCGCGGATTGACAGATGACGTTATTTCCCAGTTGGAATACAGAACCACCCCAGTAATCGGTAATACCGCTCTGGCCAAGCAATTGCTTGCAGAAGGGAAGTACCTGCCTGGAGTTCCTGGGTTTTATCACACAGCATCCGGAGAATGGAGCTTTATTCGGGAAGACCGAGGGATCCTCATCCCTGTAAGAAATCCTGAAGGAAAGATCCAGGGACTTCAGATCCGCAGAGATAATGTAACTAAAAGAAAGTTTCGATGGGTATCCAGTGTCGGTAAGACAGACGGCACGAGAGCAGAAGGCTGGACGCATATGGCTGGGCCGCCACAGGAAATGATCCTTTTGACAGAAGGTCCGATGAAAGCGGATGTGATCCATTTTCTGACGGGGCAGACAGTACTGGCTGTTCCAGGAGTAAATTCTCTGACACAGCTGAAACCCGTATTAAATTACCTGAAAGAGCAGGGGACAAGGTATGTCATGACTGCCTTTGATATGGACTACATGACTAACCCCCATGTTCAGAATGGTTATTATGAACTTGCAAAACTATTATCAGAGATGGGATTCCAATATGGTACATATCTATGGGATCCTGCATATAAGGGACTTGACGATTATGTGTGGCAATGCTGCTACCAAAAGAAAAACAGATAGGGAAGAGGCGGACAATGTGTTCGCCTCTTTTTTATGTGTATTATGCAAAATTATGTGTTTTAGCATTGCAAAAACACATAACCAATCGTGTAATATAGCAATCTCAATTATAAGGAGGAATCATCTTGTTAATCGCAGTTGATCATGGAAATTACAATATCAAAACACCCCACTATAGTTTCATGGCCGGACTGGCAGAACACTCTGTACGTCCGCCTATGGCTGATGAAGTACTGGAGTATGAAGGCAGGTTCTGGACACTTTCCGGAAAGCGGCTCAGCTACCGCAGAGATAAGACAAAGGATGAAAGCTACTTCATCCTGACCTTATTTGCCATTGCCCGGGAAATGGGTTATGCAGGCAATTATAATTTCACC
The DNA here is from genome assembly GCA_045124375.1 of Acetatifactor sp. Lineage (GTDB taxonomy): Bacteria > Bacillota > Clostridia > Lachnospirales > Lachnospiraceae > Acetatifactor. Next base: position 561 of record JBGVLR010000130.1, on the reverse strand, counting down.
GAGAGAATCCATTTGGCTGTAGGTCTGCCTCCGGAGCATTATGGCATTCTCAAGGATAAGTTCTCGAAGTATTTCAAACGTCCCCAGTCAATTCACTTCAGCTATAACGATAAGCCCATGACGATCATGATGGGAAATGTCTATGTTTATCCTCAGGCATTTGCAGCGATTGCGCCTCTTAAGGCTCAGCTGAATCATCACCTTCAGGTTTTTCTGGTCGATATCGGTGGATACACCACCGACGTGTTGCTGCTGCGTAACGGAAAGCCAGATATGCAATTTTGCCGGAGCCTGGAAATGGGCGTTATTACCATGAATAACGATATCATTCGCCGGGTCGGCGCTCTCCACGATATGCGGATCGAAGATGAACATATCAGCGCCGTTCTTACGGATAAGGAAACGATCCTTCCGGAAGCTGTGAAAAAGACGATCCGGGAATCTGCAAAACATCATGCCAAGGACATTCTGGACAAGCTCCGCGAGCTCCAGGTAGATCTGCGTTCCAATCCAGCGGTCTTTATTGGCGGTGGCAGCGTGCTTTTCAGAGAGTATCTGGAG
>JBGVLR010000129.1:0-5709 GCA_045124375.1 Acetatifactor sp. | reverse complement strand
GACTCTGCCAGCAAAGTGTATTTTTGAGTAATTGTATCGATATTCTTTAATTCCTCCTGAAGAGAGGATGAATTTGATACCACATAGGCAACATCCGCTTTGATATCTTCTGTGTAATCATAGGTGAAATCTATTTCAATTTTATCTTTTAGCTCTATATCATCTGCTTCACCGTTATTAAAAGTGGTGGATTCTTCTGATGTCGTCTCCTCATCCATACTTTCAATCTGTAGGCTGCTTTCCTGCTGTGTTACGACAGCTGCATCTTCTTTTGTTTTTCCACAAGCCCCTAAACTAAACACCATAAAAAGAGTACATACCAATATGGTTATTTTTTTCTTTTTATTCATAATCGTTCCTCCATCAAATTCAAACTTTCGCGCGCTTCCCAAAGAAAATGGAAACACTGATTCTTCCGTCTTTATAGTCGGCGGTAATTTCGCCATTCATCTGCTCTACCAATGTTTTTGAAATGGCAAGTCCAAGCCCTGTAGAATTTCTGGCCGCTTCCACTGTAAAGAATCGGTCAAAGAGCTTTCCTACCTGCACTTCATCCAGTCCGGAGGCAGTATTTGTAAAGGTAATTTTTCCGGTGTCCTTCATTTCTATTTCCAGATCACCGTCACTATATTTGAGTGCGTTATTCAATATATTTCCCAGTACACGGGACAACGCTGCTTTATTCAGTTGTCGGATAACTGTTTCTTCCGGCATATGGATCACAGGGGTTATGCCACGCTCGGACAAGGCCGCATAAAATGCAGCGATGCCTTCCTCTAAAACGGCATTTAAGCTCACCGATTCCATCGTCATTGTTTCATCGGTAGAGATGATTACAGAGTAGCGGAACAATTCCTCGGTAAGCTGCTTTAAGACTCGTGTTCGGTTTTCAATGTATGTGAGGTACCTGGTGACGTTCTCACTCTTTTCCTCCTGTTCCAGCAGATCCAGGTATCCACAGATAGCCGTCAGTGGAGTCCTCAGATCGTGGGAAATATTTGTGACCGCTTCCTTCAGCTCCAAATCGCCCTGCTGGTAACGATGGCGTTCCTTGCGGAGTAAACGAAGCTGCATATTGATGTCCGCGGCCAGCTTTCGCATATAGGGGTCACGGGAAGAAATATCAATCAGTGTATTGGTATCTGCTGTTAATCTGTCATGGAAACCTTCCGTGATTTCCTGTGCCGACTTGCGCAGGAAATAGACCTTTGCAAGAAGCGCAAAGATGATTAGAAGCAATATACCAATGATGATCAACAGCAGATAATTCATAAGTGACTCCAGTCTATTGTATGTTTTTATTATGGAAGCAAATGCAACCGGCACCGGATGCCTGCATCCAGTTTATATTTTCTCAAATCGGCACCTCATCGAATATCATGTCTGCTAAATGAAAAATAGCCTGCAAATGTTGCAATGACCAGCATGATGATGGATAACATAGGCCAACGAGCAGCTCTTTCGTAGTCCAGATTGTTCAACTGAATCGTTTGTCCTGTCGGTAAAAGATCCGCAATGAACTCGTATAGGGTGCGCTGGACTCCGTCAATATACGCAGGGTTATCAATCAGATCTCCAAACTGAACGCCGTCCATCGTGATACTAACATACGAGTAAGTAGTTGGTTCTTCCGCCAGTGCATTGATGCAGAAAGATGCCAGTAATAAAATCGCAAACATAAAAATAAGTGATGCGACAAGTGAAACTGCTTTGTTGTGTACATTCATGCAAATGGCCACACTCATAGCCGAAAATACTGCTGCAATCAAGATACAGCATAACAGGAGAAACAAAACTTCCTGCCAACCAAACTGTAACTTCCGGAAGAAGAACCAGCCCGATACCGTGGAGAATAGAATCATTCCCGCAAACAGGATCAACGAAGCGATCAGGCAGGTGATATACTCTGCGAAATATACCTGTGTACGGTTGTAACCCACAATCAGCTTGTTGCGGATCGTATGCTCATCAAATTCGGTTCCTAAACGCATGCTAATAAAGAAAACAAATACAAATCCCATCATAGGGAGCATATTAAACATCATATCTTCTATATAAAATTCAGCACCCGTATTTTTCATGGCTGTATGGTAGCTCATCCAGCTAAAGCAGGCTGAGCCTATGGTCATAAACGCAGCGGCGAGCCAGAATGTTTTTTCTTTCCACAACCGCGAAAAATTAGCTGATAAAAGTTTTCTCATAAACGCCACCTCACTTCATATCCTTTTTACGGAATATCATAAACCCAACGCCGGTGCATACGGCAGTTAATAGCAAGTCATAGGCTGCCAGTACAGAAACCGGTTCTGCATCATTTAATGCGATTTGATAAAGCTGTCCCACCGGCAATCCATCATTCAATACATTGTATACCTGCCGTTTGGTTCCCGTCAGATAATAAGGATTTCTATCCCGGGGCATTTCAATGACATCTCCGGTGATTTCGTCCTCTATCGTGTAGCTGTCCCTATATTCCGGCGCTGATAATTTTTGAACAACGGTTATTGCTGCAAGCATCATGACGATGGTTATAAGCAGGCATACCACAGATCCAATGGCTCTGCTCTGGATGGTCATTGCCAGGGAATAAAGTATGGATGTAAAGGAAACGACTGCAGCGCAGCTCCCAAGCAGTGACAGGAGAATATCGCTCCACGGCAAAGTTACACCAATGAGAAGGCCGCCAAAACCCAATGCTGCGATGAAATACAACAGATAGGATGTGACAGCTGCGAAAATACAGACAATCCAGCCGGCAATGAAAATATCGGATCGTTTGTGACCCACAATCAGCTTGTTTCTGATTACAGATACTTCCGTCCCCGCAAACAGACTGATCACAGCAGCGATCGAGAAAATCAGATAAAGACCGCCTGCAAAAAGAAGTCCGTCCGCATTGCTGTATTCCGGGCTAAGCTTCGCATAGATATCAGGGTGTTTCTGGGCATCCAGCCAGCGCATTCCCATGACAAAGATGGCGAGTCCAACGGAAAACAGAAGCGCTATGCGATAAATTAAGTTTTTTCTTAAACTGAAAATGCCTGCAGATAACAGCTTACGCATGGTCACCACCTCCCACCAGGGAGATGTAATAGCTCTCCAGACTTTCGTCCTTTTCCTGCATGGACAGCACTTCACAACCCTCTTTTGCAAGAGCAACAGTCAGCTGTGTTACATTGACCTTTGCAAATACATCTGCAGTGGTAGTGGAAATAATCTTGTAATCCAGGTTCATAGAATCCAGAACACGAGCCAAAACAGAAGTGTCTGTCACTTCCATGCGGACACATTTGCGGCAGGCTGCATCCAGTTCCTCAGCACTCAGCTCCTTCACCATGCGCCCGTTGTCAATAATGCCGTAATGGGTTGCAAGGCGGGAAAGCTCATCCAAAATGTGACTGGAAATCAGAACCGTGATCTGTCTTTCGCGGTTCAATTTTAAAATCAGTTCTCGCATTTCCACGATACCCTGAGGGTCGAGACCATTGGTTGGCTCGTCCAGAACAAGAAAATCGGGATCGCCGGCCAAAGCGATAGCGATACCCAGACGCTGCTTCATACCAAGGGAGAAGTTTTTGGCCTTCTTCTTTCCGGTATTTTCAAGACCTACCAGCTTCAGCAGTTCGGGAATACCGTCATAGGACGGCAGACCGAGAATGAGATACTGCTGCTTCAGATTCTCCTCCGCTGTCATATCCATGTAGATAGATGGGGTTTCCACCACGGCTCCCATACGGCGGCGGGACTTTATAATGTCCTTGCTGTCATCAGGGACTCCGTACAGGGTAAAGTTACCGGAAGTGGGCTCCTGCAGCCCGCAGATCAGTCGGATCAGAGTGGTCTTACCGGCTCCATTTTTGCCCACGAATCCATATATTGCTCCCTTTGGTACGTGCATCGACAAACCATTTAAGGCTTTGAACTGACGATACTGCTTGCAAAGGGAATTGGTTGTTAAAACATATTCCATAAAAATTTCCTCCTTACCGCACTTCATGTTGTGCTTTGATGAACAAAGGATACTTCATAACAGTTAAGAAACCGGTAAAGAGAATGGTTAAGAAATCGTAAAGATTTAACTGTCCGCTAATTTAAAGCCGATTCCCCAGACTGCCTCGATGTATTCTTTATTGCCTGCCTCACGAAGTTTGCTTCGCAGGTTGCTGATATGCACCTTTAAGGAACTTTCTGTACAGTCCGGCGTATCCTCGCTGATACGGTCAAGCATGGTTGACTTGGCAATGACCTGCGCAGGATTCAGCATCAGCAGTTTCAGTATGGCATATTCTGTGCGGGTCAGATGCAGTGCGGCGTCATTTACAAATGCCTCATGAGTATCCAGAGTCAGTCTGAGGTCACCAACCACCAGATTGGTTTCCATTTCCGGTGCTGCCGCTTTTCTAAGCTGCACCGTAATGCGGGCCAGCAGTTCCTTGGTATCAAATGGCTTTGTGATATAATCGGCAGCTCCGCCGAGCAGAAGCTCTACTTTATCATCCACATCTACTTTCGCACTTACAACAATGACCGGCACATTCTGAATGTGAGGCAGAACCGCTTCACCGGACAAGCCCGGAAGCATCAGATCCAACAGAACGAGATCCGGCTTATTGTTAGAAAGCATCAGCAAAGCTTCTGTACCGGAATACGCACGCAAAGTACGATAGCCTTGGCCCAGAAGAACCTCCTCCATCATATTTCCGATATAGACATCATCATCAATGATTGCTATTGTTTTCATTCTTTCACCTTCCTTTGCAAAATGACAAATCAGACTCCACTGACTTTCAAATTTTAACTTTTCATCTCTCAGTATTACTGAAAGTTTCCAGCCTCTACAAAGCACTTTCTTACTAAATATATATCAAGCTTGCACAAACGCTTAATTAGCACTCATGTACGTCGCAAACTCAATATCCTTCGTCTGCAGTTCCTCTGTCATATCCAGACAGGTCTGAATGGCATTTTCATCAGTTTCTGCCGCTTTCAATGTTTCTAGCTCAGTATACCAAAGAGGCTTAAGGCAACGATATAACAAGGGCGCAGCCTGTTTTTCCATAGCTGAGAAGCGATACACATAACTAACTTTTTTTAATGTTTCTAGCAAATATTTTTCGTCATACTGCCAATGAATTTCTCTAAATAAATAATTCAAAAACACATCTCGTCCACACAAATTGAAATCAAAAACACCTACAAACTCACCGTTATCATCCACTAAAAGATTTGTTGAATTCAAGTCTGCTTGAAACACAGAGGTTGGCAATTTGTAATAAATCTGCTCCAACTCATTACGATTATCCATCCATCTCTTCCAGATTCTTTGTATCTGTGTCTGAAATTTTTCAGGCAGATTATCTGCATATTTCTTCCACTCTAGCGCATTTTCCAAAACCTCATCTGTTTCATCGCTTGGACAGAATACTTCAAAAAGACAATACGCTGATGGATAATTGCAAAAATCAAACTGCTTAGCTGCTACTTTTGCTGTCATCATCCAAGCTGCATCCGCCCACTTAATATCAAAAGTTTTTTTCCCCTTAGTATCTTTACTGCATCGTTCTTCAGCAACAGCGTATTTACAAAATTCCTCCACATAAGCCACACATTTATGCCCTTTGTATGTAACACTTGGAAACTCTCCTTGTTTCGAAGAAAAAATCATAGGGCAATAATACCCTAACTTCCGATACTCATCCGCGCAACGTT
>JBGVLR010000128.1:0-43869 GCA_045124375.1 Acetatifactor sp. | reverse complement strand
GCATGATTTTGCGCTTACGTATAGGGTTGTACTGAGCGCCAGATTATGAGCAAAAATAGTCGCGAAGCGACGGAGAGCGCCGCAGGCTGCAATCAAAAGCATCTGCGATGCTTTGCGAATGGCGCGTCTGAACTGTTACTTATATCCTCTGGCTCTGTAAATCGGCGCCAGAGCATCATGTACTGCCACATATTCCTTAAAAATCTCTGCATATTTCGCCGTATTCTCCGGTACAGGCACCGTCACTCCTATTTCCCTGATACAGGCCTTCGCCGCTTCCTCAGGTGAGGAAAAGACACCCATGGCCACACCGGCCAGCATAGCAGATCCCAAAGAGGAATCACTGCTCTGCGTCCTGGTCAGTTCCATGCCCAGACAGTCTGCTGTAATCTGACGCCACAATTCTCCCTTAGCACCGCCTCCGATTATGGTAGCTTTGGTACCGTGAGGAATACCGATCTCCTCCAGGGTCTTCTTGGAATGAAGCAGAGAAAGGGCGACTCCTTCCAGCACACTCCTTGTAAAATGTGCTTTTGTATGGGTAGCCCGCATACCGATAAAGCTTCCGCATAACAACGGATCCGCATAAGGTGTCAGTTCTCCGTTCAGATAAGGGTGATACATCAGTCCTTCGCTTCCGATAGGCACTGTTGCCGCCCCCTCATTCAGTTCCTCGTAGCTGCCGCCAAAGGTATCACGATACCAGCGATAGGAAGAAGCCGCTGCCTTAGTGCCGGTTCCCGGATACCACAAGCCCTCTGCCACATGGGAGTAATTCACCAGATGGCGGTTGGGATAAGGTTTCTCGGTGACCACGCAGATTCTTCCTGCTGTTGCCAGCTTCACCGTCACATCCCCGGGATTCACCGCACCGGAAGCAAATACCTCCAGCACCGTGTCGGTGGTACCGCAGATAACAGGTGTCCCGGCCGCCAGCCCGGTTCTTGCAGCCGCCTGCAAGGTCACCTCGCCGATAATATCCGTGGGCTTCACTACAGGTGGAAGAGCCTCCTCCGTAATGCCGGCCATAGCAAGCAGTTCTGCACTCCATTTTCCGGTATTACAGTCAAAAAGCATGCTGCCCTGAGCCTCAATATAGTCCGTGCAGTATACTCCGGTAAGCCCATACCGAATATAATCTTTTTCAAAAAAGATATGGCGCAGTCTCTTAAAATTCTCCGGCTCTTCTTCCTTTACCCACAATATCTGAGGCAAGGTCCAGATAGTATCCGGCCTGTGAAAGCTTTTCTCGAAGATAAAATCTCCGTATTCCTGCTTCAACTTTTCCGCCTGTCTGTGGGAACGGGAATCCGTCCAGTGGATGGCAGGACGAATAGGCTTAAAATCCTCGTCGCACATAACCCAGGTATGGGTGGCTGAATCGATGGAAACAGCAAGGATATCACCGGCAGCTACACCACTTTTTGCCAAAAGATCCTTCACATTCACCCAAAGCGCCATGTCCCAGTCCCGGGGAGCCTGTTCACACCATCCAAGCTGCGGATAATAGGTCGGATATTCCACCGAATGCTCTGCCACAATATTTCCGAGAGTATCCAGTAATGTGGCCTTGGAGGAACCGCCTCCGAAATCAATTCCAAGTAAATATTTCATCCTTTACCATACCTTTCTGTAATTTCCGTCTAGTCCCGCTTTGCCGCTCTTTTCTCAAAATCAGCATATCCTCTGCTCTCAAGGAAGCTGTAAACTTCACCTTCTGTGGGCACACTTTCTCTGGCACCCACACCGGTACACTTAATCGCAGAAACGGCACTGGCAAAAATACAACAGTCCTCGTAAGAAAAGCCCTTTACCATGGCCGCTGCAAATGCCCCGTGGAACACATCTCCGGAGCCGTTGCTGTCCACCGCATCCACCGGGAAGGCCGGATATTTCAGGATATCCCCACCTGCATACAAAATACCGCCCTCTTTTCCACAGGTAATAACTACGACCTGGGGATGATAAGTCTCATAAAGCTTCTTTGCCGCTTCCTCTTCCGTTGCACAACCTGTGTGGCCCAGAGAAAATTCCTGCGAAGGAATCATGACATCAGTATGCTTTAACAGTCTCTCTACTCCTTCATACAAGCCGCCGCAGTCATACAAAACCTTCGTATCACTGTTATTTGCCACAAGACAGGCTTCCTCAGCCGCATCCATTTCATTGCCGTCTATCATCAGGATCTGCGCATCTGCTATAGCCTCCCGCTTTGCCTCATCCAGCGTAAGCGGCGGCAGATCGCCTTTGTCGAACACACAGGTTCTGGTAGCTTTATCCTGAGCAAGCCAAATAGTGGAGGTAAAACTTCGATATCCGCCTTTTAACTCCACCAGATCTACGTTTACATCATATTTTTTGAAATCATCCAGAAGAAAATGACCGCCGTTGTCCTCTGCCAGCACACCGATAAATCCGGCCCCGGATCCCAGCCTGGAGGCCGCTACGATACCGGTGGCAGTGGGGCCGCCGCCTGCGTTTTTGCAGGACAGCGCCCTCAGCTTGGTATCTTCCTGGGGATAGGCAGGAACAGTGATCAGGGTGTCCATGACACAGGCACCGATACCTACAATCTGCATCTTTGCATTCTTCATATCCTCACGCATCCTTTTCTCACCTTTGTATGCCCGGTGACATTCACACCCGTGCCATTTTCAAGAACCTTCGGTCCTTTGGGCACTTACGGTGCTTTATGCTTACTTCGCCTTACCATCCGCACCAAGCAGCTTAATCTTAGTTAAACAGAAATTCTTCACGGTTTCAATTGGCTTTTTCATAAAAAGATCAATTGCCACGCTTCTTCCCGGGTCGGCCAGCTCAGCCTGCACACTATCCAGGAAAGAATAGCATACATCCGTTGCAAAATTCATCTTGCGCATACCACTCTTAACTGCCAGCTGAATCTGATCATCGGGAATACCGGAACCACCGTGCAATACCAGAGGGGTGTGGCCTGTTGCCTCGTAAATAGCCTTTATTCTGTCGATATCCAGCTTAGGAGGCTTCTTGTAACGACCGTGGGCATTTCCCACAAGGACTGCCAGGCAGGCGACACCTGTTTCCTTTACAAAACGTGCTGCTTCTTCCGGATCCGTAAACTCATCCATGCTATCGTCATTTACGCTGCCGATGTGACCCAGTTCTCCCTCTACAGAAAGACCTATGTGACTGCAGGTCTCTACTGCACGTTTGGTGAGAGCCACATTTTCTTCAAAAGGATGTACGGAGCCATCCAACATAATTCCGGTAGCACCCCAGTACAGCGCTTTGGTCATCTCCAGCTCAGAAGGACCGTGATCTAAGTGAAAACAGATCGGAACACTTGCTCTCTTTGCAGCTGCAATAATGGCAGGAGCCAGGTAATAAGCAGTGTCCTCTTTGACCAGTCTCGGATAAACCTGCATGATAATGGGTGCTTTGGCCTCTTCCGCTGCGGCTGCGACTCCCATAACGGTCTCCATATTATAAACATTGAATGCAGGAACAGCAAATCCGCCTTCCTCTGCCATGTCCAGCACTTCTTTTAACGTTACCAGCATGATAATTCTCCCTTCCTCTTATTCTCCAAGAATCAGTTCTTCTAAGGATACGATCTTTACTTCCGTCTGCTCTGCAGCTTTCAGGGAAGCATACTCAGATACACTTGCCGTTACGATCGTATCTGCACCCACGCCTTTGGCGTTGCTGATACGGTCCTGTGCCACGCGCAGCATAACATCAGGCATCCATTCCTTCATCAGCAGATTGCCAGCCCACATAGTATCCTTACCGTGGCACAGCATCTCATTGCACACTGCATAAGCATTGATGATCTCTCTTGCTTCCTCTGTCTCAGCCAGATTTCTGGACAACTGGAAAGGATCCTGATACACTACAGCTTTTCCGCTGTTTTCAGCCTTCAGGGCACCGCTCTTTAAGAGGCCGGCCACATATGAGGTAAAGGTCTCCACGTCAGCTGTCAGTTCTACGCCCCACTCTTTGTACTCTCTCTTGAATACATTGGCATCCTGAGGATCGAATACTACTACTTTATCAAAAGCATTCAGCGCTTTTGCGCAGCTTTCCATCTGCTCCTTAGTCTCATTGGCTGCACTGATCAGGTACTCCAGCTGTTGTCCGGAAGCAGGCTCTGTCTCCAGAACGGTAAAGGAAACACCTGCCTTTTCCAGTACCTTGATAGCATTCACTGCTGCCTGGGGCACCTTATAAAGAGCATCCACACCCAGGAATAACAGGGTATCTGTCTTAGCTTCGTGGGCAGCTACTGCCTCCTTCAGGGTAGCATCCACTTCTTTTGCACCATAAGCATTGCCGGTCTCCAGACAATTGTCTACCAGCTTGTCGATATAAGCAGGCAGCACCCCTTCCATAGCTGCATCCAGTCTGGCTTCCTTGGTGAACATCACGGGATCCCAGCCGGTTACACATTCCTTGGTACATGCACCGCAGCATGCACATTCATAAACATTGTCAATGACTTCACTTAACGTAAATACTTCTCTGTTTACAAGAGACAGACCCAGCGCCCTTGCACGGGAGGTGTTTCTCTCCAGTCCTGTGGCATTGCCGATGGGGCAGATATGGCGACACATCCAGCAAAAGCGGCAGGAATCTACATGTTTCTTACTATTTTCAGTCATACTCTCACCATACCTTTCTTATAATCCCAGCTTGAACGGATTCATGATACCGTTGGGATCCAGTTCTTTCTTAAGTCCTTCAAATACCTGCATGGCAGGACCGTACTGTTCCTTCATCAGGCGGCCCAGCTTGATGCCTACACCGTGGTGATCGTTTACTACGCCGCCGTGGGCGATAGCTGCTCTGACACCGGTGGTCCAGATCTGCTGATGGAGACGCAGTGCCTCTACAGGATCTTCCGGTACATCTTTGCCGTCTACGATGAAACGGTCATATACCATGGCACCCCACTCATACCAGTGTGAGAAGTGCGCTATGAACTTGGCCTGAGGGAAGTTGGTTTCGATGGCTTCCTTCATAGCCCAGTATATTTCTTCAATCTTGCCGTAAGGCGCAATGGTGTCCATGGTACCGAACATCTGAGGAATATCCATCATGTGGCCCGGATAGAAGAATGTAATCTTTTCGTCCCACCACTTTTCACCGTATTCGCTGCCCAGGTCTTCTGCACCGTATTTTTTGAACGTATCCAGCAGGATCTTTTCTTCTACATCTACCATTTCTTTCACGCCTTCATAAGCTACGTTCATGAAAGCACCAGGTCTCTCCACACCGACAATCTTTTTGATCAGAGAAGCAGTCTCTGCCGGGTCGTACAGACGCATAACAGAGGGCTTAAACTTCTGCAGCAGTTCTCTGGAAGCCTTGAATGCACCGTCCATATCCTGGAAAAGGAAGCCGCGGAATCGTCTCTCCTCCGGCTGGTCGAAAATGCGGATCTGCGCCTTGGTGATAACACCGAGGGTTCCCTCAGAACCGATAAAGATCTGGTTCAGGTCGGGACCGGCTGCATGCTTGGGTGCAGGAGAGGTGTAGATGATATCACCGTTGGGAAGTACTACTTCCATCTGCAGTACCATGTCATCGATCTTACCGTACTTGGTAGACACTACACCGATTCCTCTGTGTGCCAGGAATCCTCCCACGGTAGAACATGTCAGAGAAGAAGGATAATGCATGGTAGCCTTGCCTACTTCGTTGGCAGCCCATTCGATATGCTTATAAATCGCACCGGTGCCGCACTCTATGTACATACCTTCTGTATTTACTTCATAAATCTGATTCATTCTCTTGGTGTCCAGAATAATACCGCCGCATACGGGGATCGCGCCGCCCTGGGTACCGCCGCCACCGCCCCAGGTGGTAACGGGAATCTTGTAGTAATTTGCAATCTTCAGTACCTTGGAGGTTTCCTGTGCATCCTTAGGAGCTACTACAACGTCTGCCTCCGGCATTCTGCGTCCTCTGTCGGCCCACATACGGGACAGCCAGTAGTAATCTACGCTGTGGGTTACTTTATCAATCTGCTTAACGGAACAATTTTCCACGCCTACTGCATCTTCCAGCTCGGTGAGGATCATTGCATTTAAAAAATCATTGTTCTGCATTTTCTTTATCCTTTTATATCCTTTCTATATTAATCTGTTATAATTATTTACCTTTGATGGTATCATCCATTTTCAGGTTGGGAAAATACTTACAGAACTCTCTCAGTTCCCCGGTATAATCCCCTGCCATCTCCACAAAGTGGTGAATGTAAGGACCATCCAACAGCCTGTCTTCCCATGCCTGCAGGTCATTGAATTCGCCCCACAGATAAGTACCGTGAGTCTGGGGACCCTGTGTGGTATGACAGGTGCCTGCCAGCATCATATAGTCTCCGTTTTCCTGATCCATTCTGGCAACGGTATACTCACCGTCTTTTGCACGGAACCATTCTCTCTGATTTACCAGACGGGCCTGGGAATCCGGTGCTTTCACAGAAAGAGGGAAGGGGCCGCAGTGCCACAGAAGCTCTGCATTGCGGTTCTCGGGATGACGTACTGTGAATTCTCCCAGGAAAGGCTTCTCCTTGCCAAAGGAAGCAGCCGATAACAGGGCCATTGTTATGGCACAGTGCATATCACTTTCACAGCTTACCAGATATCCCAGGTCATTCAAAATGCCGTATACTGCACAGGGAGCCATGCCGTCAAACATTACAGGAGTAGCAGTCCAGCACTCTGCACTCATCACATCCAGCTTAAACTCTTCGAACAATCCCTTATAGGTAACCAACAGACATGCCATACGCTCCAGATACTGAGGTGTCAGTTCGTCCATCTTATAATTGTCCTTGAATACCTGTACATATTTGGCGATTTCTTCCGCCTTTTCTTCTTTCGTCTTATTGAAACGCTCCTGTACCACAGCCATGTTGATGGGCACGATACGGATGCCGAACTTCTGCATCAGCTCACCTTCATTCCAGATAACGGAAAAGAAAGGCGCGGGACGGGTACCAATCTGTCCGATCCGCATACCGGTAAAGTTCTTCACCATGCAGGCCACTCTCGCAAAACGCTCAAAGCCCTCTTTAAACTCTTCGGATTCTACTCTGCAGCAGGGAATGTGGGAAAAAGGAATGCCGTATCTCTGCATCTGTCTGGATACACCGAACAGACCACACTGAGAATCCGTAGGACGCATGCCGTCCTCATAATACTCATCATCTAAGGGTGCCCAAAGTGCTACGGGTTTACCAAGTGCTTTTGCTACATCTGCAGCAATCTCCTCATTACCGAAGTTGGTATTGATGATAATGACAGCGTCTACTTTTTCAGCCTGAAAACGCTCTACTACTGCTGCCGCAGAGTCATCATCAAACATCAGATCGTTGCAGCCGATTCCCTTGATGTCTACAAATTCTACATTTTCACTTGTAAAATTCTGTTCAATATAGTTCACGAACCTGTGTCCTCTTTCCTCTGCGGAAGTCCATGTCAGGAAGGTTCTGGGCGGACGATTGTTGGTGTTGCGGCGCATGGGCGCCAGACCGATCTTCAATTTGTAATTTAACATGGATGGTTTCCTCCTTTTCCCCTTGAGAGAATTATGGTATACTAGACTAACAGTTCAGCCGAACATCACTGTTATATGCTATCTTCATGATACCGTCACCCACACAAAAAAGCAATAAAATCACGGAAAATATTTTCGTTTTATTTTTAACGTTTTCACTTTGAATATATCAAATGGAAATTATTTTCATCTGCAAGAGATATCATATTGTAGTGAATTCTAATTCGGGGGCTGTGGCGGCGATATGGAATACGGAGTCTGCGTTAAAGGATAGGAAACTATAAATCGGGCAATTATATCTCAGAAAGCGTAACGGCTGGTTGATTTGCTTTTGAAGGGAAGACAGTGCTGATCGCGAAATAAAACAGAGGATACCTCGGAGTTCTTTTATTCCGGGTATCCTCATAATATTTTTCATTCAGGGAATCCTGCTATTTGTCTTCCCTCATCTCATGCAGCAAGCTCATCTTCATATCATAATAATCCGGAGACATATCCAGATAATGCTTATGAGGATTCTCGAATCGCTGCTCCTCTTCCCAAATCTCATTGGAAAGCTGCTGCTTCACATAGTCAGCCAGAGTCTTGATATCTTTCTTTTCTCCCACAAATTTGCCATCTATAATGACAGGCACCTGCAGCTTCTTCACACTGCAGCCTTCGAAATGTCTGTTCTTCCAGGGCATCTCAGGATCTACATAGCGGTAAGGCTTGGTCATGTCAGGTGTCTCTTCCTTCTTGGTAATCAGGTCTGCCACAGCATGTCCATCCGCATCATAGACACGGTATACTTCCTTCAATCCCGGGTTGGTAATCTTCTCAACTGTCTCGGACACCTTAATCTTGGGCACGGTCTTACCGTCCTCCATGACAGCTGCCAGCTTGTACACACCGCCGAATACGGGATCAGATTTCGCAGTGATCAGACGCTCGCCTACACCGAAGCTGTTAATGCATGCGCCCTGTTTCAACAGAGATGTAATGGTATATTCATCCAAACTGTTGGACACTACGATCTTAGCATCGGTAAAGCCCGCTGCATCCAGCTGTTTTCTTGCTTTTCTGGATAAATATGCCAGGTCACCGCTATCCAGGCGGATACCATAATTGGTCAGAGGAATTCCTGCCTCTTTCATTTCATTGAAGATCTTGATGGCGTTGGGCACACCGGATTTTAACACATCATAGGTATCTGCAAGCAGAACACAGTTCTGAGGATACAACTTTGCATAAGCTCTGAAAGCAGTTTCCTCATCAGCAAAACGCATGATCCAGCTGTGAGCCATGGTTCCGATTGCTCCCACGCCCAGCATCTGGGCTGCCGATACGGTGGCGGTACCTGATACTCCTCCGATCATAGCAGCTCTGGCTCCGTAAGTAGCCGCATCGATGCTCTGGGCACGGCGTCCGCCGAAGTCTGCTACAGGTCTGCCCTCTGCAGCTCTGACAATTCTTCTTGCCTTAGTAGCAATGAGAGACTGATGGTTGAAAATATTCAGAATAGCAGTCTCGATCAACTGTGCGTCAATAATAGGAGCCACTACAGTGATAACCGGCTCATTGGGATACATGATGGTACCTTCCGGGAAAGCGTAGATATCTCCCTTAAAGCGAAAACTTTTCAGATATTCCAGAAAATCCTCGTCAAACAGCTTCAGGCCCCTCAGATAGTCAATATCCTCTTCACCGAAATGAATACCTTCAATGTATTCCACGATCTGCTCCAGACCTGCAAATACGGCAAAGCCGCCCTGGTCCGGATTCCTGCGGTAAAATACATCAAATGCTACCCGCGTGTCCATATCTCCGTTTTCAAAATAACCGTAAGCCATAGTCAGCTCGTAAAGGTCCATCATCATGCTGACGTTTCTTTCCTGATAAATATTCATGTTGACTCTCCTTTTTTGCATTTATCCTAATATCCTATATTTTGCGTTTTTTATATTCAGTGCTTATCCTGTCTATACAGCCCAATCTTCATCACGCTATGCCCTATGTGACTGCCGTTTGTAACAATAACATGTGGCAGGCTTTATGGAATATCTGCTGCTCTTCACATCAAGCTCCTCAATCACGCCTGTCTTGATATATCTTCCGATAAAATCCCTGCGGAAGTTGGATTTCTCCACCTTTCGTCCGGAAATAGCCTCATAAATCTTTTCGAACTCATAGGCAGTAAAGCATCTCTTATTCTCCAACATCTGAAACGCAATGTCCGTATAATCCAGCTTTCCGGCCAGACGCTTCAAAGCCGTTCTGATAATCTCCGCGTGGTCGAAAGCAAGATCCTCTTCCGATAATGCTTCCCGCATCTCCGGTGAATAGAACCGGATGCCCCAGTCGATATTCTCGATTTCAAAGAGGGCAGCTTCCGCTGCATCGTCCCCTGCCTGGATATGTAACCGTTCCTTGGGGACCAACGCTACATAGGCCACGGATATGACTCTCGTTCTGGGGTCTCGCCCGGGCTTTCCGAAGGTGTAAAGCTGCTCCAGATATACGTCCTCCACGTGGGTCTCTTCCTTCAGCTCCCGTAACGCAGCCTCCTCCAGAGACTCATCGTAATCCACGAAGCCTCCCGGAATGGCCCATTTTCCCATGTGGGGCTGATTCTTTCTTTTTACTAAAAGAAGCTGGAGCTTGAAATCACTGCTCATGGAAAATACCAGAATGTCTGCGGTTACGGATGGCCTGCGGTATTCACCTTCATCGTAGCTTTCGAGGAATTCTTTGTCGCTCATCCTGTGCTCCTTAATGGTTACTGTCCCTGCCATGAGTTGACGTGTGAACTGCAACCCTTAATATAGTCGTTTTGACCATTTATTTGTTTTCATATATAATAGTCGTTTTGACTATATATGTCAAGTACTTTTTCTTCTTTCGTAACAGTTCAGACGCGCCATTCGCAAAATCGCAGCCTGCGGCGCTCTCCGTCGCTTCGCGACTATTTTTGCTCATAATCTGGCGCTCAGTACAACCCAGGACGTAAGCGCAAAATCATGCGAGCATGATTTGTGCGCCTACGTCCTGGGTTGTCTGAACTGTTACCTTCTTTCAAAATATAAAAAGGATATCCCTTTCATGGCTATCTATTCCGATATTGCTTCGGACTCTCTCCAAACTTCTCCCGAAAGATTCTGTGAAAATAACTTAAATTATCATATCCCACAGCTCTGCCGATATCCGCCACCGCCAGATTCGTATTCTGCAGAAGAAACTGGGCCTGTGACAAGCGTTTCGTCTGTACAAGCTCTGTATAAGTCTGCCCGGTCAGCTTCTTGATCCTGCGGCTGAGCCAGTATATATCAAATCCAAGCAGCCCTGCAAGCTCTGACAATTCTCCGTCTTTATAATGCTCCTCCACAAAACGGTACACCGACAGAATCAATTCCTGATCATAATGATCCTTGCCGACTTCCACCTTATCGGTATAATTAATGAGCTGCAGGAACAGAAGTCCCATAGTAAACTGATTGATGCTGCGTTTATTCTGCTGGTTGTTCATAATGGTCCAGATCAGGTTTTCCACCAGATTCTGAATGGGCAGCACATCTGCCACCTTAAAATGCAGATAGCCGATATCACTCTCAGCCCCCCTCAGGCATCCTACAATGAACTTCCGCAGCAGATTGTCCTCTGCCCCGATCATGTACAATGCCTGATCAAAGAATTCCGGTAAGATAATGAAATTAACCCCAACATCCTCTTCTGCCGCCGGATAAATCTCCTGAACGGCCTTCTGGCTCAGAAAGAGAAGTTCACCCTGTTTTAGTATGACCTTATCCCCGTTTACCATATGTACCGTCTGTCCGGAACACATGTAGAGAACCTCCACGTAATTGTGGGTGTGCTTCGGGAAATGGATAAAACGGGTGTGAGGACGTATCTGAATCAGCTTTCCGCTGTCCAAAAGACGCTTGCTGTCCAGATCCAGGGGGATATTTTTCCTCGAAAGTGTGCGGTCTGATGTGTTCGAATCCGCCATCTCTGCTGCCGTATCGGCAATACTCATGTACCGCCCTTTGTCTATCTCACTGCGTCCTCTTAAGATTTCCGCTTCCTCTTCTGTAATTTGTTTCAGCCGGTTGTAAATTCTGGAATCCATAATCTTCCTTATCTTAAACTGTTTTCTATGCCCACAAGGCTTTTCGACACCTGTCCTTTCTTTCTAGTATATACGTTTTTGAGATAAAATCAACATTTACTATCCTTTTAAGCTGCCAACCATTACTCCTTTCTGGAAATACTTCTGTACAAAAGGATATACGCAAAACAGAGGAGCAGTAGATACCACAATGACACAATATTTCACACACACATAAATATAACGACTCACATGTGCCGCTTCATCAACTACTTCTTCAGTATCACCGATCGATTGGCTCTGGACCAGGGTCTCTCTTAAGAACACCTGAAGAGGGTACTTGTCGTTGTCTTTCAGGTAGAGAAATGCATTAAAATACGCATTCCAATGTCCTACTCCATACCACAGAGCCAGCACTGCGATAATCGGTTTGATCAATGGCAGCACCATCTTAAAGAAAAACTGGAAATCATTACAGCCATCGATCTGAGATGCCTCCAGCATCTCGTCCGGAATATTGTTCTGAATGAAAGTTCTGGCCACGATCATGTTATACACACTCATGGCGCACGGAATCACCATTGCCCAGCGACTATTCAATAATCCCACATTCTTTACCAGAATATACTGAGGGATCATACCGCCGCTAAACAGCATTGTAAAGGAAAAGAAAAACATGATCACTCCGCGTCCCCGGAGATATTTTCTGGCCAGTGGATAAGCGCACATCAGCGTCATTGCCAGATTGATCAGCGTACCTCCGACAGTATAAATAATCGTGTTTTTGTATCCTTTCCAGATCTTATCATAGTTAAAAACAATTTTATATGCTTTCAGATTAAAATCTACCGGAAACAGCCAGACATCTCCCTGAACGATTCGGTCTGCATTACTGAAAGAAGCAGATATAATATAAATGACCGGATACAATACAATCAGCGTCAATAACACGGCGACCGCATAACAGATCATATAAAAAAATCGGTCCTGATTATATTTAATTTTTGATTTCTTCCTCATCTCTTCTACCTCCTACCACAAGCTGGTTTCACTGACTGTCTTTGAAATCTTATTGACGGTAACGACCAGAATAAAATTAATAATATTATTAAACATTCCGATCGCAGTAGCATAGGCAAAATCACCTGAGCCGCTGGCAGACAGACCCACCTGATACACATAAGTAGAAATGATCTCACTGGCAGACAGATTCAAATTATTCTGCATCAAATATACTTTTTCAAAACCGATGCTCATGACAGAACCCATACGCAGAATCAGCATAGTAATGATCGTGGGTACGATTGCCGGCAGATCCACATAGATAATCCGTTTAAAGCGGGATGCTCCGTCGATCTGCGCCGCTTCATGATAGGTCGGATCAACGCCTGCCAGCGCTGCCGAATAAATGATACTGTTCCATCCGAAATTCTGCCATACTCCGGACCAGACATACATATGCCGGAAATTAGATGTGGAAGCAAAGAGATCAGCGGGATAGCTTCCTGTAATGGCGTGCATAAAATTTCCGTAGAGACCGGTGCGGTTATGAAACACGGAAAATAAGATACCAACCATGACAACGGTGGAAATAAAATGAGGCATATTTACGATTGTCTGTGTGATCTTTTTGAATTTTTCATTTCTCACACTATTGATCATCAACGCAAATAAAATAGGAATCGGAAAGCTGACTATAATGCTGTAGAGAGAAAGGATCAGTGTATTTTTCAGCACTCTGAAAAACTGATAGGACCGGAAGAATCGGATAAAATTTTCCAATCCTATCCAATCACTTCCCCAGATTCCCTTTCTGACCTTGTAATCTTTAAATGCAATTACCAGTCCTCCCATTGGTATGTAACTAAAAACAACGACATAAATCACCGGTAACAGAAGAAACAGATACAACTGCCAGTCTTTTAAAGGATTACGTTTTTTGCTTTTACTGCCGGCACGAGCATTTTTCTTTTTCATAGATACGATTTCTCCTATTTAAAAATATTTGCGACGGTACAAATGCGCTGCAGCATCTATACCGTCGCCGGAATCATTACTGATTAACAAGGGAACCAATACTCATTAAATTATTTCGTTCTGTCATATGAGGTCTGATAAATCTCCAGAAGCTCCTTATATCCAATCTTTTCCAACTCAGCCATATAGGTATCCCAGTACTCGTCAATATCCCACTGACCGGTCAGGAAAGCACCGATACTCTCCCTGACATAGTTAGACAATGTTACCTGAATCTCATTGCTGACTGAAATCTCCTCACTGGTCATGGGCAGTCTGGTAACATGTTCGTCCGGAATCCAGTTCAATGTCTCCAGGATCGAACCTACATATAACTGGTTATATTCATATGCCACCTGTCCTGCTTCCGTTGAAGTATCCTTCTTAATTGCAATTCCCCAATAGATATCCATAGAAACGATTCCCGGTCCTGCCTGCATGTAACTTCTGTTGTTAGGATTACCGCCACTCCAGAAAGTACCGTCACTGTAAGCGATCATGATAGGTTCCGGATATTCAGATGCCAGTCTTCCTGTATAGTTCTCCTTTGTAATACCTTCGTCAAATCTGGACTCGTCTACATTCTCCCAATAATCCCAGTCTTCTCCCTGCTGACCGTAGCGATTGGAAATGCTCAGATCCTGTCTGCACATGTAATCCATTACCAGGAAGGCCGCGTCAGAATTTTCGCAGTCTATGGTAATTACTCCGCCGGCACCCGGAATGATCGGCACATAAAATGCCTCTACTCTGCCTTCAGGACCTTCCAGCCCCGGTATATAATCATATTCAAGTCTGGTAGAATCCTGTATAAACTTGTCCTCACTGTTCAACATCTGAGGATAATACCAAAAATCTGCCAAAAGTCCCGCTTCTATATCAGTAGCAATTGCTTTACAAAGTTCATAAAATCCTTCGGTAGTTGTGGGAATCTCATCAAAGCCAAGCTTCTGGCAGTATTCTTTATTGATCCAAAGCTTACAGGGAACAGTGTTGGTTGGGAACTGGTAATATGCGGGAGCCGCCCAGATATTGCCGTCTGCATCTTCCAGTAAAGAAGGGATATCTACGCCGATCTTCTCACATGCTTCGTTAATATTTGCCGAATAATCAGGATTTTCATAGTACTCGTTTAAGGGAATGAGCACTTCTTCTGAAGCCCAGTTCTCATAGCTGCCGTTAAGGCCTCCAACTCCCGCATTAGAACCCCAGATCATATCGGGCAGTTCATCTCCACCGTTAACCATTACGTTAATCTTGTCCAGGAAATCTGCAGATGCATATGCCTCAAATTTCAAGTCTACTCCCAATGCTTCCTCAATAGCAAGTGTCATCTCATTGGTATTCCAGTCGATTACCAGATCGTCATCTGCTATTGCAATCGTAAGGGTGACACCTTCACATATTGCCCGGGGATCAAAGGTTTCTGCAGTAGTCTCATTTTCTGCAGTTGTTGTGGATACTACGGTTGTCCCGGTTGCTGCGCTTGACACATCTGTTTTGTTGTCTGCCACAGTGTTGCCACATCCTGTCAGGCATCCCGCCGTCATACTGAGTACACACAGTAATGCCGAATATCGGCTGCCGGTTTTGAACATTGTTTTCTTCTTCATGTTCCTTCCTCCTAGTGAAAACGATTTATTTTTGCCGCACCAATTTTTTCTTGATGTCATTTTCAAGTGTATCGCAGCGGCAATTCATTTGCATTACGATAATTCCGGATTTTGCTTCCAAAAAGCGTATTTTCTGTATTTTGGGTGATGTGACAAAACGGTTTTTGAGGGAAAAAACGGTAATTTCACTCATTGAGTTGACATGCCAAATCAGAAATTTTACAATAATTATCATATGTACACAGTCCAAACGAAAGTAGATGGAGGTATAAACTGAATTGTTTAAACAAAATTCCAAAAAACTTTCTGCTCCCGGGCAATCCATTATTCGTTGGTTTCTGATATGCTTTGTATGTTTCTCTCTGATTTTTTTAATTGTCCTGATTCCGCTGATTTCATACTGCCGTAATGTATTCACTGAACTGGAAATTAATAAGAGTACTCAGCAGATGAACTTCGGCATATCCCAGCTGGAAAATACGGTTGCCAGTATCTCAAGCGCTTCCCAGAGCCTGACCAATGATACTCGCTTTATTCCCTTTCATTATCTTGAACCGGATTATTCTTCCATTACGGTTTCTGTACAAAAACAAATGAAGGACTACCTGAATGGCTTATTTTTCCCCCTGACACTGGTGTCGGATTGTGCCTTGCAGTTTTCTGCCGATATGGTGATTACACCAGACACTGTGATATCCGGCAATAAACCCGGTTATTATCCGTATCGCTTTTGTGTAGATGATCTTACCTATGAAGAATGGACTGTACTTCTTCAGGAAAACAAATCCGGGTTTTTAGCTGCTCATACGATTACCACTTCGAATAAAACTTATAATGCATTGATTTATTCCATTCCCTGGACCAAAGGCTCCTATTTATATGCCTGTATGGATATCTCTGCCTTAAAACAGGCCCTGATCACAAAGTCAGATCTGGACAGTTACTATTTGACGATCTCCAACACTGCAGGCAGCTGCCTATATACCGACTTGTCAGGCACACATTCTGACTACTATTCCGTGACCCAGAAGACTTCTGTGGGTAATCTGGTGGTCACAATACATATACCAAAGTCTGCCCTGACTGCCCGTATGAGTCCACTCTATTGTTTTCTCGGACTTTATATCGGCTTATGTGTTCTGGTAATGCTGGTTACTGTGGTTCTGGGCTCGCACTTTTCCTCCAAGCCGCTTCTGAAAATTATCCATATAATGGAAGCTCACAATACACAGCTGCCTGCTCCTGATGAACAGCAGCAGAAAAAGCGGATACCCTCCCTCCATTACGGCTTCCACTATATTCAGGACAGGGTTAATCTTTACGTTCACGATATAAACGAGTACCGTAATACTATATACACTCAGACCAAAGTTCTCCAGTCCCGTTTTATGGAAAAAGCACTCAACGGTGCTCTTGTCAATGCAAAGGACAAAGAATTGTTTCTTTCTTACTTTCCCAATTTCCCCAAGAGCTATTGCCTGGTTCAATTGGGACTTTTGAATGAACAGTCTGCAGAAGACAGCACTCCCTATCCGAATGCACTGCACCTAATCCAGTCCTTTATACAATGCGAACTTCCCAATACTTATCAGCAGCAGATGAATGATTCCGAGCTTCTGCTGGTAATCGCGGAGGAAGATTTTGAACAATACAGCTGCGTGTTAAATCACCTGATTGCCAATATTAATCGTGAGGAACCTTCCTATTTTGCCTGGGGGATCGCAAGTGAATTTTATCAACACATTGAGAGTATGCCTATTGCTTACTGGCATCTTCAGGACGCAAACGGTTCTATTTCTTCCTCCTGTCCATCTCAATTGTGTATGGCTTCTGATTATCAGGATATCAGCAAACCGAAATTTCAGATGGCTGATATCCTGACTATGTACACTGCAATTACCTATGGAAATAAAGAACTGGCTCTTCAAAATATGCAGAAATATTCCGGCAGTCTCCATGCCAACAGCCGCTCTGTTTTCGAAATGATCCGTTCCGTTTTGCTCTGTATAAAACAGGAGTACCCTGCTCAGCTTTTCGATGTAGACATACCTCTTTATCATTCCGAATGTGATATGTATACATTAACAGAAAATACCATAAATAAATTTTGTGATGCCATCCACGAAAAAAATCAGACCGGAATGGATTCTTTCGCCCAAAAATTGAAGGACTACATTGATGTTCATTTTAAAGAATATGATCTGTGTCTTACCGTACTGGAAGAACAATTTAAATGCTCAACCTCCAAAATTCAAAAGTCCTTTAAAAAAGCCATGGGTATTACCGTCACAGATTATATTGAAAAGAACCGAATGAACCTTGCCAATACCTTATTATACAGTACCGAAAAAAATATCGCAGAGATCGCACAGGAATGTGGATTTGCTAATGCCAACTCCTTTAACAAGGCATACAAGCGGATTTACGGGTGTTCACCCACTTCGGTAAAACATAAGTTATAACATTTCCCATAAGTTGTAACATTACCCATAAGTTGTAATATTACCTTTCATCCTTCCGGGCAGACATCTATATCAAAATTGTCTGTCCGTAAGGATGCTTATTCTATCCCGTTTCTTCCACACCTTCCCACCGCCTCGTCAGACTCATCCATGTCTGGTAAATGATCATAAATCCAAGCGGTCCCTTGATAATACCGGCAATGCCAAACAGGCGGATCCCGGCATACACACTCACAAGTACCGCTATAGGAGGTACCCCCACCCGATTTCCAATCAATCTGGGTTCCAGCATTTCTCTCAAAAAGGCACAACAGCCATACAAAATCAGACACACCACTCCCTGTCCGATTCTTCCATAGACAAACTGTACGATTGCCAATGGAATCATCACGATTCCGGTTCCTATAAAGGGAAGCGCATCCAGAAATCCCGCCAGAATCCCCCACAGTACGCCATGTTTTATACCCACGATGGCAAGTACAAAGGCTGCCAGCACAGCTATAGAACTCATGATAATCAGCTGTGCTCTGACAAAAGTGGCAATATACCGGATGATGCTGCAGATGACCTCTAACAATACGTGAAATTCCTCCCGGTCGAGCAGTTCATTCATAATCCTGTCATAGTCCTTGGCAAGCAACACTGCCGCGATCACAAAAGTTACCAGAAATCCGCCGGCTGCTGCAATCATTCCCGCATATTCTAATGACTGGGACAACACACCCGGGAAGGCTTCCGTCTGGAGATAGTCGATACCGTTCTCCAGATTCCCCAGAAGAAGCGACTCCAGATACTCACTGTCGATTCCGATGGTACGCCCTACCATTTCGCAGACATTTCTAACTACCGTACCGATCTGCTGCTCAATGGTATCCAGTCTTCCCATTAAGTTCGGAAGACTTCCCACGATCCATGAAAATAAGATCCATACCAAAAGGGCCAAAATAGTTCCCCCGATCAACAACAGGATTACAGCTCCTATCTGCCGGTGAACATGAATCCTTTCCTGTATTTTCTTCAAAGTGGGACCAAACATGGTCACAAAGAGCATGGCGATCAGGATCGGCGCCACCAGAGGCGTCAGATATTTGAGGAAAAAATACACTGCTCCGATAATTACGAGCAGTGTCACGATTTTATTGTTTTTCCATTTCTCTGCCATACGCTTCCTCCTGTATCATGTGATATAGGTTAGTATGGCTTTTTTCACTTTAGATGATACTAAAATTTGAAAAAATCTTACCCTCCGGCTTCACCGAAAATTCCATCTGCTTTCCCGTTACAGGATGTTTTAACACAATTTTGTAAGCACAAAGAGCCACGTTTCGCACCTGCAGACTGCGGCTGAACTGAATGGAAATTTCGTTTCCATATCGGCTGTCTCCGAGAAGCGGCAGCCCCGCATGGGCCATCTGTGCACGAATCTGGTGAAAACGGCCGGTGTCTATGTGGATATCCAGCATGGTAATGTGTTCCTGCGTGGATAAATATTGTGCCCCCGGGTCACCTTGTTTTGGTTCTGCCACAGCTTTTCCCATTATATGATACTGCAGAACTGCTTTCTTAGGAGTGTTGGCATTTTCGGAACCTTTCACTGCTCCTTGTCCGTTCACCACCACCGCACTGCCCGAATCGTCATCTTTGGTCAGGTAATCCACAAGCTCTGCCGATTCTTCAGGTGGTCGTCCACATACTGCCGCATAATACTGTTTATTCAGAGTCCCCTGGGACAGCTGCGCCGTAAGCTTTGCCGCCGAAGCACTGTCTTTGGCGAATACCAGTAACCCTTCCACCGGCTGGTCCAGACGATGAATCACACCCAGATAAGGCTGACCTGACTTTTTGGCTGCTGCATTTTTTGCTGCTGCATTTTTTGCTGCTGCCTTCTTTTCTCCTGCCTTCTGAGCATTCTTCTGCCTCTCAGGCTGTATGGACTGCTGACGCGCTTTCCCCGCCAGATAATTTTTCAGTTCGCTCACCATGTCCTGCTGACCCACTCTGGCCGTCTGGGTCGCCAGCCCGGCAGGCTTATAACACACCAGGATATGCTGATCTTCGTAAATGATTCTTGTCTTCATACTGCCTGCGACTATCCCTTTCTGAGCCCTTTCGGATAATGGTTCTTCATCATTCCACCGGCCAGTTTTCCCCAGCCCATGCTGTAACCATCCACTGTAATAAGATACCAGCCTTTCTCTCCCTCTGCAGGGAAAGTCATTCCGTTGAGATAGTCTCTTGCTTCTTTGCTGTCTGCCCGCAGGTCATAGTGGAATACCACATCCTGCGGCGTCAGTGCCAGAGCCAGGGCATGTGAAGGCTCAAACCGATTCTTCTTCATGGTGCCAAGATGCAGACCGGGACGCAGCACCTTAAGCCCCTTCGTGGCAGGCATTCCGGGAGGACAAAGATACAGCTGATCCCCAAACTTCAGATAAGTACCCGATAATCTCTCCTGCATGCTTCCTTCCAGATATTCCTTTTCAAAAGCAAAATATTCTCCACACTCTTTTTGCAGATTATTTTTACCCGTAGGAATGCCGATCTCTATACCATTCCTGCTGTGACACACATAGTTCTCAGCAATCTCGCCCCCTTTGGCAAGAACTGCGGCGTAATGACCTTCGCCCTTTACTTTGTGAGGCCACAGGTGCATGTCTTTTACCAGTGAAAACTCCGGATGTCTGCTTAAGAACCGCTCCACGCTGCCTTCATCTTCCAGTGGTGCAAACGTACAGGTAGAATAGACGATTCTGCCGCCCGGACGCACCATCACTGCGGCACAGTCCAGAATCTCGTCCTGCCTGTCCGCACACAGCTGCACATTTTCCTCACTCCACTGCTCACAGGCTTCCTCATTCTTACGGAACATCCCTTCTCCGGAACAGGGAGCATCTACCATGATGCGGTCAAAATAATCCTGGAAGATTTCTGCCAGCTTCTGCGGCGTCTCATTGGTCACCATGGCATTACAGATGCCCATGCGTTCCACATTTTCTGATAAAATTTTAGCCCTGGCAGGATGAATCTCATTACAGACCAACAGTCCTTTTCCCTGCATGGCAGAAGCAATCTGGGTGCTCTTGCCGCCCGGAGCCGCACAGAGATCCAGAATCCTCTCGCCCGGCTGGGCTTCTAATAATCCGGCAGGCACCATGGCGCTGGGTTCCTGTATATAATAGACACCGGCCTCATGATAAGGATGCTTGCCGGGCTGGTCTGCTGCAGTATAATAAAATCCGTTTTCAGCCCAGGGCACCTGCTCCAGGCTGAAGGGGGCTTTCTTTAAGAACTCTTCTCTGTCCGCTTTCAGGGTGTTAATCCTGAGGGACTGATATTTTTCATGATCATAGCTTGCCAGGAACTGCTCGTATTCGTCGCCCAGCATGGCTTGCATTCTGTTCAAAAACTGTGTGGGAAGCATCTTTTCGTTCCTTTATCTCTCTATATTATCGGTAAACACCGTCTCAATTTCCCCATCCGCGAAGATAAATCCGGCCCCTCCAAAATAGCATTCCGGTGTCTCATCTTTTCGGACACAAATCCTGGATCCCACTACCACTCTGCAGGGATGACCAAGGTAATCCTTCTCGCTGCCCGGCTCTTCTATGAACATCTGGTGCAGGTGACCGCATATCATCACCTGTGGCTGAACATCTTCCTTCAATAGTCTGCCCCATTCGGTGAAGATCTCATCTTCAATCTGAAATTCTCCTTCATGCTTTCTGGTAAAAGGATTATGTACGATAACTACTCTATACTGAACACCTTCTGCCTGATATTCTTTCTCCGCATTCTCGATTATTTTCTTAATAAATCTGGTCTCTTGTTTCCGGAAAGCATGACAGCAGACTGTATTGCCATACTCCGCATGGCTGTCATCCTTATCCTCGCCGCAGTCAAGCACCAGTCCCCAGATGTTTCCCAGGCGGAAAGAATAGTAGGAGCGGCCATCCTGACAGGGAGTGTGGTCCGCAATCTTCTCAGCAAAGATACCTCTCGTATCATGGTTGCCTCTGGAAAACACAACAGGAATATTTCCATGGGTTAACCTGGAAGTAATCTCGTAAATATTGATAAAATTCTCAATTCTGCCGCTGTGATCGGGAATATCGCCATTTAATATCAGGAAATCGATGGGACCGCATTTTTTGATAAAATTCTCTGCAGCCGCTACCGGTTCTTCCACGTGATTGTGGGCATCGGCAATGTGGTA
The DNA here is from genome assembly GCA_045124375.1 of Acetatifactor sp. Classification (GTDB taxonomy): domain Bacteria; phylum Bacillota; class Clostridia; order Lachnospirales; family Lachnospiraceae; genus Acetatifactor. Next base: position 21,939 of record JBGVLR010000128.1, on the reverse strand, counting down.
GGCTTTTACATCAGGTCCCTGCACCGGCCGGAACTCAAAATCAATCCTGACTTCCTCTTCCGTCTCCGTAAAGTATGGCTTTCTCTCGATGATCTTACGATAGCAGACAGTGTACTTTTTCTCTCTGTCAAGCTCCTCCATGGGAACGATCATCCTGTGGGTACTCTCCGCCGAGCGCAGAATACCATTGGAATCATCATAATAGGATTCTTCTCCTACCTGCACCCACATGAGGCTGGGAGCCGATACGGGTACCATAATCTGATAAGTGTCTCCCACTGCAAATACTGCAGGGGCAGTTCTTAAAATCTCTGCATTTTCCATAACGTTTCTCTTATCCTCCTGATTAATTTTACTCAGTCTGGCCCTTCGCCCACATTCTGTATCCACTACACAAATAACGTACATCCCTGCATCTTGAATTGCTCAATCTTGGTATCAATCAGCCCGGGATCCACGTTCAGGCTTTCTCTAAAAGCCCCTGTTCTATCATAGCATCTGCGGTCTCCATAATCAACTGTTCATTGATATTTTCTCCATAAGTATTCCGGGAAATCCATCCTATGGGCGGTGTCAGTTTTATCATAATATCCTCCGTTTCTGTGGTCTCATTGTTGACCACCCCATCAATTTATTGTAAACTCATTATATATGTATAATCCGTTCATCAACATACAAAAACGTCGTTATTACATGGATTATTATTGCAGGAGGTGTTCCATGAGCTTATATAATCAAAATACGATCCAACTGACCAACTACGGTCGTGAAAGCTGTTCTAATATGCATTTCTGGGGGCCCGGTGCACGCCCCTGCTATATTATACATTACGTTATCAAAGGTGCCGGCTATCTGGAGTGCGGCGGAAGACGTTATCATATTTTGGCAGGGGAAAGCTTCCTCATCTTTCCTTATGTGATTGTTCATTATTATCCCGATCCCGAAGACCCATGGGAATATACCTGGGTAGATTTTATCGGAAAAGAAGTTCCGGATTACCTTCAATACTGCGCCATGAACCGCAAGCACCCTGTATGCCCTTCTTCCGGCTGTGAAAACATACTTTCTCTATTTGAGCGACTGAAAGGCATGGATATTTATACAGACAACAGAAACGAAGCAAGCGGTATCTTACTGTCCATTCTCGGATTATATGCTGATGCTTTTCCTGCCTCTGACGATACGCTCCCCACCCAGGAGGACAATCGTCTGGATACTGCCATGACCCTGATTCGCTCCAACTATCACTATCCTCATTTCAACATTGAAGAACTTTGCCGGCTGATGCACTGCAACAGAGTAACGCTGTACCGCCTTTTCCAAAACGGCCTGCAGTTCTCACCCAGTCATTATCTCTGCCGTTATCGCATATCTCAGGCATGTCAAATGCTGCAGCTGAATATGTCCGTAAAAACCACGGCCATTTCCTGCGGTTTCACAGACCAGTTTTACTTTTCCAGAGCATTTAAACAGCTGACCGGGGTGTCTCCATCCGGGTATCGGAAAATTGACGAGCACAGACAGCTGCTTCTGGCTTACGAGCTGCTTAACGGAGTATCTAAATCCTTAGGCGAAGGCTGATCATTTCTGAAATATCTATTGCTCATCACAGCAGTTCAGGCTGCGACCAAAAGCACCTGCTATGCTTTGCGAATGGCGCGGAGTGAACAGTATCGATTTGTTTTCAAATATGTAATTTACATATCAATATTTATTGACATATGTAATAAACATTATTATACTTGAAATTAACAAACAACCAGAGGAGGATTTCCCTTATGAGACTATCTACATCAACCAACATCATGGTTTTTGACCAAAACAAACCCAGGCAGGTTTCCATGGAAGATGCCACCATCGCATGTGCAAAGGCAGGGTACAAATATGTGGATGCCAATCTGTGCGGTGCCTGCAGAACTGAACAGCCTCTGACACAGGACAACTGGGAAGAATGGGCCCACAATCTCAGGAGAACAGCAGATGATCACGGAGTCACATTTGCCCAGACGCACGCTTACTACACCCTGGGAGAGGCATTCAATCCCGATATGAGCCGCGCTGACGGTGAGTTGGGCGAAGAATTGATGCGCAGAAGTGTACTCACATCACAGATATTGGGAGCGCATTGGATGGTAGTACATCCTTACACGATATATAAAGGCCAGCCCTGGTATCACTATCACGAGTCCTTTGCGTACAACCGTGAATACTTTAAACGTTGGGGAGAATTTTTCGCAGACCACAATGTAGGTATGGCGATTGAAAATATGGGACGTTCTCCGCACAAGATACCTTACTGCTGTCGTGGAGAAGAATTGCTGGAGCTGATTGATGCAATCGATAATCCCATGGTACAGATCTGCATCGACACCGGCCACGCTCATTTCTCGGGTCTCAATCCTGCCGAAGTGATCCGTCTGGTGGGCAGTCACCTGAAAGCAACCCATATTGCAGATAATCATCAGAATGGCGACGAGCACTATGCTCCTTTCAACGGAACAATCAACTGGAAGGATGTCATGAAAGCCCTGAAGGAAATTAATTATCAGGAGGACTTTTCCTTCGAGATCCAGAATCTTTCCGCTATGTATCCGAAACAGCTGCAGCAGAAATTAGTTGATTTTTCCTACGAGTTGGGTCAATATCTGATCAATATGCCGATTGATAACTGATATTCCAAACCATAAACAGCCGAGAAAACAGTAAAAACAAAGTAAAACTATGACAAGGGAGTAAAAATATGGCGCAAAGAGTAAAAACAAAAAGTGTTTCCTACGATGTCGTTGTCGTAGGCGGCGGTCTTTCCGGCATGTGCGCTGCCATTGCTGCAGCCCGTCACGGTGCTAAGACCGCGCTGATCCATGCCCGGCACGTACTGGGAGGAAATGCCTCCAGCGAAATCAGAATGCATATCTGCGGCGCTTCGGAAAGTATGGCAAAACCTGACCTGGAGGAAGGTGGCATTCTATACGAAATGATGCTGGATAACAAGAGCCGCAACGATTATTTTTCCTATTCCACATGGGACATGGTATTGTTCCGGGCAGTAAAACGTCAGCCGAATCTGACCACTTACCTGAATACCGCTATGGAAGACTGTGTGGTGGAAAATGATTGTATCCGTCAGATCACAGCATACCAGCAGACCACCGAAACCCGCTTTTTCATTGATGGAAAATTATTTATCGACTGTACCGGAAACGGTACATTGGGCTATTTTGCCGGGGCAGAATACCGCATCGGCAGCGAAGGCAAGGCCGAGTTCGGAGAAGAGCATGCACCAAAAGAGCCCAACAACAATCGCATGGGAAATACCTTATTATTCAAAGCGGTAGACAGAGGACACTCCATTCACTTCAAACGTCCTGACTTTGCCAGAACATTTACAGAGGAGGAATTAAAATACCGCACCCATTCTGCCGTACACGGTGCCAAAGCAAAAGCCGGAGTAGACGACGCCTATCTCCGCATGACTTCCTTCAGCACTTCTGCCGTGGACTACGGCTATTGGTGGGTAGAGCTTTCCGGTGAAAAAGAAGACATCATCGATGAATACGAAGAAATCCGCGATGACCTGGTATCCTGCATTTACGGTATCTGGGACCACCTGAAAAACGGCGGTGACCACGGTGCAGAGAATTACGATCTGGAATGGGTAGGCATGATGCCCGGTATGAGGGAAAGCCGAAGACTGGTAGGTGATTATATTCTGACCGAAAATGATATTTTATCTCACCGTCAGTTCGAAGATGCTGTAGCCTACGGTGGCTGGGCAATGGATATCCACGCCCCTAAGGGACTATATGACTTTGACAACCTCCCTTCCACCATTGTCAGCTTCGATGGTTCCTATACGATTCCTTATCGTTCCTATTATTCCAAAAACATCAGCAACCTGATGATGGCCGGAAGAAATATCAGCACCTCCAAAATGGCTATGGGTTCCACCCGTGTAATGGGCACCTGTGCGATCGGCGGTCAGGCGGTAGGAACGGCTGCTGCTATGTGTCTGAAATACGACTGCTTGCCCAGAGGAATCCTGGCTCATATGGACGAACTTCAGCAGACACTTTTAAAAGAAGACTGCTATATCCCCGGCATCCGCAATACAGATGAAAAGGACCTGGCCAGAACAGCCACGGTAACTGCAAGCTCCGCTAAAGAAGGCTTCGGTCCCAAACAGGTAATAAGCGGTATCAGCCGCGGAGAAGGGCCGGACCGCAACATCTGGATCTCCGACGGAATGCATGGTAATGACGGCCAGGGCGAGTGGCTTTCCCTGAAGTTAAAAGAGAAATCAGAGGTGTCTCAGGTCCGCCTGACTTTCGATTCCAATTTCAATTATGCTATCAAAATCACCTTGTCTGCCAAACGCCAGAAGCAACAGCGCATCGGCACTCCGGCAGAGCTTGTCAAAGACTACACCGTTGCCCTCTGGGACGGCGATGTCAAGGTGGCTGAAAAGACCATCACCGACAACGTGCAGCGTGCAAATGTAATAGATTTCCAGCCTGCCTGCTGTGACAAAGTGACCATCACTGTACACGAGACCAACGGCGCTGAAGACGCACATATTTATGAAGTTAGGGTATATGCCTAAAGCCATACCTTGACACAATTGCCCGGCTGCTGTTATGATATCTTTATCAATTCACGGAAAAGAGGTCAAACCCAGTGGCTGCAGGTTACGCCGAAATCAAAGAATATATCTCAGAAAAAATACATACAGGAGAATGGCCCACAGACTACATGATTCCCACCGAAGTGCAGCTATGTGAACAATTTGGGGTAAGTCGTCCCACCGTTCGCACCGCTGTTTTAAAGCTGGTAGAAGAAGGACGTTTAAAACGCATCAAAGGTAAAGGAACCTTTGTAACATCTCCAAGGGTCCTGGAACAGTCCACAGTATTTATTGAAAGCTTTTTTCGGGAAATGCAGGAACGCGGTCTCGAAATCACCACTGAAGTACTGGAACTTCGCAGGCTGCCTGCTGAAGAAGACATTCGGATCCTCCTGGAAACCCCGGGGTATCATGTCATCAAATTGAGCCGCTTACGCTATGTAAAAGATTCTTTTGATAAAGGACCTATCGTTCTGACTACAAGCTATTTTTCAGAGGAAAAGACCTTTCTTCTGGAACAGGATTTTGAGAAGGTTTCCATGACCTCCGCCCTGAATGATAACGGCTGTCACAGAAAATATCTGGAGAAGGATTTTACAGCCATTACTCTTAATGCAAAGGAAAGTCGGCTCATGGGTGTAGCAGAAGGTTCTCTTGGAATGCTGGTAAAGACTGTGAGCCGAGATGCAGAAGGCAATGTTGTGGAAATCACAGAAAGCCTGTTTCCTATGTCAAGGAACCAGTTTGTATTGAAGCTAAAGGTATGAGCAGAAAAGCCGTACACCGTAAAACGGACCGTCACTTGTCAGGCAGACAAGAGGTGGTCCGTTTTACGGTGCCCGGCTGTTATTTTATACTTTAAAACGATAACCAACGCCCCAGATTGTCTCTATATATTGAGGCTTGGCAGTATCTTTCTCAATCTTTTCACGAATCTTCTTGATATGAACTGTAACTGTGGCAATATCTCCAATGGAGTCCATATCCCAGATTTCCCTGAACAGCTCTTCCTTGGTAAATACGTGGTTGGGATTCTCAGCCAGGAAAGTCAGCAGGTCAAATTCTTTGGTAGTAAAGGTCTTCTCCACGCCCTCCACATAGACACGGCGTGCCGTCTTATCGATACGGATTCCACGAATCTCAACAATATCATTCTGGGGTTTGGCACTGGTACCTACCAGTCTCTCGTATCTGGCCATGTGTGCTTTCACTCTGGCTACCAGCTCACTGGGGCTGAAAGGCTTGGTCATATAATCATCTGCACCCAGACCCAGACCCCTTATTTTATCAATATCATCTTTCTTGGCAGAAACCATCAGAATGGGAATGTTCTTCTGCTCTCTTATCTTTTTACACACTTCAAAGCCATCCATACCCGGAAGCATCAGATCCAGAATAATTAAATCAAACTGTCCTTCCAGAGCTGCCTGCAGACCTGCATCTCCTGTATTGCGCGTCTCCACCTGAAAATCACTGAGTTCCAGATAATCCTTCTCCAACTCTGCAATTGCCACTTCATCTTCAATAATCAAAATCTTACTCATATTTCCTCCGTTCTACTCCTTATTGAGTTCTCTATACTTTCTTATTACAAAATGCATACAAGTGCCTTCGCCTTCTTTGCTGGTCGCCCAGATATATCCGCCGTGATCTTCAATAATCTTGCGCACGATAGAAAGTCCGATACCGCTGCCGCCCTGAGCCGAATTCCGTGATGCATCTGTCCGGTAAAACCGGTCAAATATTTTAGACAGATCCTTCTGTGCAATACCCTTGCCGTTATCTTCGATCTCTACCCGGATGGAATCCACTTCATCCAAAAGTCTGATGTCAATGACCCCATTACGCTTATCCATATATTTTACACTGTTACTGATAATATTGTTAATAACCTTTTTCAACTGTTCCGGATCAGCTATGATGATCGTATCTGACTCTACCAAATTGGAATAATTCAGCTGAATATTCCTGTTCTCCAGATCCATTCCTACTTCTTCCACACAGTCCCCGAAATAATCAGCCACGTTAATGCGGCGGAAATTGTAAGGAATACGGTTGTTTTCTACATTGGAATAGGTGGTCAGCTCATTAATGAGCTTCTGCATATCATTGGCTTTATTATAAATCGTACGCAGATATTTATCCTGCTTCTCGGGCGTATCTGCAACACCATCCATGATTCCTTCCACATAACCCTTGATAGCGGTAATGGGAGTCTTCAGATCATGAGAAATATTGCTGACCAGTTCCCGGTTCTTCTGTTCATTGCGGGCACTTTCCTCCACAGATTCTTTCAGACGCAGGCGCATATCCTCATAGTTACGGTACAGATCACCGATCTCGCCTTTCGCATCTGTCTGCAGCATGTAATCATAGTTGCCTTCCTTGATATTCTTCATGGCCACGTTCAGTTCATTAATAGGATGGAATACACCTTTTCGAATCCACTGGGTCAGCATGAGACTTGTAAAAAGCAGAATCAGTAGTATCGCTATAAACATGTCTATCAGCAGTTCCCTGGAAATCAGCGAATTTACTTTCGTAACAACAAACGCACTTCCCTGTGCCCCATCACGAAAAGTAAAATCAATCTGCTTCACATACTTTGACAGTGCATTATAATAGTAACCGGAATCTTCCGACAAGTCTCCGGCATCTCCATACTGCGGCAATTTGTCAAAAATATTCCTTGCGGCCTCTTCATTTCCCGCATAATAAATCGCATCATTCTTCCGAACTAATATATAGGTAGATTTTCTGGAAATCTCATCATTTACCATTTTGAGATACTCCATATCCTCCAGTTTAGCCGGATCTTCTTGTGCCTGTCTGGCCAATTCATCATAAGCTCTGTCGGCCGTACTGACAAAGGTATCCACCGTCTCTGACATCATGGCATAGTCCAGCTCCTGAACCGAATATCCCTGATACATATTCATCAGATAAATTCCTATTACAATAAAAGCCACTGTTGTCAATACTAACGGCAGCAAAACAATTGTAACAAATGTAACCTGCAACCGTGTTTTGAACTTCATTTTGAGCTCCCTTTCCTGTCTTTTCTTTTGCGTCAACAATAGTATAGCATACTTTAAAAATTTTTTTGATAAATTTTTTCTAAAATGTCTTGACTTTTTTCTAAATTTTTGTATAATAAAATCAGTAATTGTTCTTAGTTTTAAAAATACAAAGAGAAAGGAGAAGCGGATGGCACTCAAGCACAGTAAGCAGAGAGATTTGATCAAAGAATTCCTGATGACACGGAAAGATCATCCTACAGCTGATGTGGTCTACATGAATGTACGACAACAGAATCCCAATATCAGTCTTGGTACCGTGTATCGCAATCTTACATTGTTAGCCGATATCGGTGAGATTGCCAGACTCAGACTGGGCGATGGTGTGGATCATTTCGATGCCGACACTTCCCCGCATTACCATTTCGTCTGTACCCACTGCGGCAGTGTGATCGATCTTGAGATGGATGATATCAGTGAGATTGCAGCACAGGCCGGCGCCAACTTCGATGGACATATCGAAGGACATGTCACTTACTTCTACGGAAGCTGCAGTGACTGTAATAAAAAAGGACTCACATCATAAAATGAGTCGCAGATGAATATTTATTTACGAAAGATTTGATTTTTAAAATCTAAGCATATAACACTAAAAAATAAATTTTTTCTATGAAAAGGAGATTAAGATTATGAAGTATGTATGTCAGGTATGTGGTTATGTTCATGAAGGTGATGCAGCTCCCGAAGCTTGCCCTATTTGTAAGGCTCCCGCTGAGAAGTTTACTGTTCAGTCCGGCGAAAAGACCTGGGCTGCTGAGCACGTTGTAGGCGTTGCACAGGGCGTTAGAGAAGATATCATTATGGATCTGAGAGCTAACTTTGAAGGAGAATGCTCCGAAGTAGGTATGTACCTCGCTATGGCAAGAGTAGCTCACAGAGAAGGTTATCCTGAAATCGGCCTGTACTGGGAAAAGGCTGCTTACGAAGAGGCTGAGCACGCTGCAAAATTTGCTGAACTGCTGGGTGAAGTAGTAACCCCTTCCACCAAGAAGAACCTGGAAATGAGAGTAGATGCTGAAAACGGTGCTACCGCAGGTAAGTTCGATCTGGCTAAGAGAGCTAAGGAACTGGGTCTGGATGCTATTCATGACACCGTGCATGAGATGGCTCGCGATGAGGCTAGACACGGCAAGGCATTCGAAGGACTGCTGGCTCGTTACTTTGGCTAAGATGTGGAATATTAATTTCCCAACTCCTAAATAACGGATTCTATTATGAGAGGGAATGTGCTTCCCTCTCTTTTCTTGCCTATATATTCTCCATTTCAAAAGTTATCCGGCGGGACTCCTTTTGATTGCTACTTGTTCCTACTGTTTCTTTATGGTACAATGATTCAAATTTATAATATCATTTACAAGGAATGATAGACGTACATATTTATCTCAGGAGGAATTTTGCATGAATACTTCAGAAACTCCGGAAACCCTGACTCTTCATACCAAGCTTTTTGGCACCTTAGAAATTGATGAAGATCAATTTTTTGATGAATTTGTCGCTAAACTTTCCCTTTGTCTAAATGGACATGAAACTGTCTTCCATCTGGAATTTATGATGAATCTTTTAGATGTTATCGAATTCGATAAGCAAACAATCATTGAGACAATGTTGGATAGTATCCCTCACCTGTACGATCTGGCTATAACCAAAATTAACAAAAAGCATCCACTAAATAGAAGTATTAGAAATTTTGTCCGTTCACAAATGAAAATTCAGGAAAATGCTATCCAACCCAAAGAAATCCTTAATGACATGGAACTTTTTGCAGTTCGTTCAGGATTTGATTATTTTGGTGACCTCGTGTTTACGCTCGATCTGCGATACAGAAATGGTGATGGCAGCTATTTGAGTGCTGAATTCGGAGAAAGTTTAAATCACTGTACCATTTACCCCAAATAGTTGGTTTCAAAATAAAGCTGTCATATCAGTCTGCTGCTGTAAATATTGACGTTAAATATCTTCCATGCTAAACTGTAACAAAGTAAAATCGAAGTTTACAGGAAAGGATTTGATACTATGAAAATTACATTTGTGGGCAGCAGCCACGGAGTACCGGAGCCTAACCGTAAGTGCTCCTGCATTATGATTGAAATCGGAGAACAAATTTATTTTGTGGATATGGGGACTTCTGCCATTGATGCCCTGCAGACCAAAGGGCTTGCCGTTGATGCGGTAAAAGGCATCTTTATCACGCACATGCACGGTGACCATACGAATGGATTGATTCAATTTGTGGATCTGCTCACCTGGAAATTCAAGACCGCAGACCCGATTATCTTTCTGCCTGTCATGGACGCAGTGAAAGTGATCAACGACTGGGTGCAGCTGGCCTGCGGCAGGACAAGGGATCTTCGTTACTGTGAGACCGTACCCAGTGTCGTATTCGATGACGGCATTCTTAAGGTAACCGCCATTCCAACCATGCACTGTTACAAATCCTACGCCTACCTGGTAGAAGCAGAAGGTAAATCCGTATTGTTTACCGGCGACCTGAAGGGTCCCGAAGCAGATTTTCCGGCAATTGCAACAGAGAAAGTGCTGGACCTGGTAATATGCGAATCCGCGCATTTCCAGGCTACGGAATACTTCCCCATTTTTGAAAAATGCAACATCAAAAAAGTCTGTGTAACCCATTACTCCAACAAGCGCCTTGCAAGTGTTCTTCAATTGCAGGAGGAACTGGCAACCATTGACCTGCCTATGGTAATGGCAACGGATAACCTGGAATTAAACTTATGATAGAAGCAAATGCGTGACATAATCAAACACATCACGCATATAGAAAGGAATATTTTATGGAAAAAATAGCAAGCTTTACCATCGACCATATAAAACTGCAGCCCGGCGTCTATGTATCCCGTAAAGATACCGTAGGTGCAGAAGTCATTACCACATTCGACCTGCGCATGACAAGCCCCAACGAGGAACCGGTAATGAACACTGCCGAGATGCACACCATTGAGCATCTGGCCGCTACTTTTCTGCGCAATCATCCGGATTATAAGGACAAGACCATTTATTTCGGTCCTATGGGCTGCCGCACCGGATTTTATCTGCTGCTGGCCGGTGACCTCAGTTCTGAGGAAATCGTGCCTCTGATGATTGAAATGTATGAATTTATCAGGGATTATCATGATGAAGTGCCCGGAGCTTCCGCTAAGGACTGCGGTAACTATTTAGATATGAATCTGCCTATGGCAAATTATCTGGCGAAAAAATATCTGGATCAGGTGCTGTACGGCATTACAGAGGACAGGCTGCACTACCCGGAATAAATATGTAAATCAAAATGTTCAAAATGTCAGTGCGATAAACTTATTTGAGTTTTAACAGAATATAATAAATTATCAGGAGGAAATTTATGGTAAAAGTAGGTATCATCGGCGCCATGGAGTTGGAAGTAGAAGCATTAAAATCCAGGATGAACGATGTCAATATCACCACCAAAGCCGGCATGGAGTTCCACGAAGGTACTCTTAACGGTGTGAATGTAGTAATTGTAAAATGTGGTATCGGAAAAGTAAATGCAGCCCTCTGCGTGCAGATTCTTGCTGACATATTCCGGGTAAGTCATATTATCAATACCGGAGTAGCCGGTTCCCTCAACGCAGCACTTGATATCGGAGATATCCTGATCTCAAAAGATGCCCTGCACCATGATATGGATGTCACAATTTTCGGCTACCAGCCCGGCGAGGTGCCTCAGTTGGGTCTGCGGGAATTCCCTGCAGATGAAAGATTGGCTGCATTAGCAAAAGAATCCTGCGAGAAAGTGAACCCCGGGATCAATGCTATTATAGGTCGTGTGGTAAGCGGAGACCAGTTCATTTCCGATAAGGATACCAAGAACAGGCTCATCAGTATGTACCATGGAGACTGTGCTGAGATGGAAGGCGCTTCCATTGCACACGGTGCATATCTGAATCAGATTCCTTTTGTCATCATCCGGGCAATTTCCGATAAGGCAGATGATACGTCCGAGATGGAATATCCCGTGTTTGAACGGGCTGCTGCAAAGCATTCCGCAAGACTGGTGGAGGATATGATTCAGAAGATTTGATTCTTAAAATCTGATTTCAAATATTGATTCCGCTTCATTTATGACAGACATTAACAGAGCCGAAGGCAGGATTTCTACCTGCCCTCGGCTCCATGTAATTTGCTCATACTGTTCTGATACCGTAAACGGAATCCTCCATGCATTCTAGTGCTTTTCACCCTTAAACACAAAAATCTTACTGAATACATAGTTTCCAATCATGACAAGTACTGCAGAAATGAAAGTAGCAATTACCACATTCACGCCACATGCACCCAGCACCTGCATTACCACTGCATCCAGAATCAGAGTAGAAACTCTTGAAAGTACAAATTTGGGTGCCTCCTTTGCCATGGGCTCATGACTCTTAAATACAAATTTTCTGTTAGTAAAATATGCAAAAGTCACTCCCGCTACCCAGTTGATAATGCTCAATACCAGATTCTGACTGCTGGTAGGATACATTGTATTATCATACAGCAGGAAATTCGCGAGGAACTTCGCAGCCCAAGCTACAATTGTAGTCAGCACACCTACAATCAGGTATGCAATAATTTCTTCGTATTTTACCCAAAGTTCTTTTAATTTCTTTATCATTACAAATCCTCTTCTCATAGTACAAACCTACGGTAACTCTATTACCTTACTATGAAATTTCCTAAATGTCAAGCTAACAGCAAACCTGCCGTTACGGATTCACCACATTTCTGGATTCCCCACGCAGGAATGCCTCAATATTTTTATACACCCCTTCCACGCATCTGGTTCTGGCTTCTACGCTCGCCCATGCAAGGTGCGGTGTAATGATCAACTGATTAGAATCCTTCAACTGACTCAACGGATTGGACAGTTCTAACGGCTCATTCTCGAGTACATCCAGACCGGCTGCCGTAATCTCGCCGTTTAACAAAGCATGGTACAAGTCAGTATTGTTGACAACAGGACCTCTTGCCACATTGATCAAAATCGCAGTTTTCTTCATTTTTCTCAAAGCTTCTGCATCAATAAAGTCTCTGGAAAGGTCACTTAACGGACAATGCAGTGACAGGAAATCGCTCTCTGCAAGAAGTGTCTCTTTATCCACCTGCGGATAATCAGTACAGGTACTCTTGCCGGTAATGGAGTGGAAAATGACACGACAGCCAAAGGCAGAAGCAATCTTCGCCACACGTTTGCCGATATTGCCCATTCCTACGATACCCCAGGTCTTTCCTTCCAGCTCATAGAAAGGTATATCAAAATTGGAGAAACGGTCTTGTGCACTGTAAGCACCGGACTTTACATAATCGTCATAATGGGGCAGCTTCTGGGACAATGTCAAAGCCAGCGTGAATGTATGCTGAGCAACCATGCTGGTGGAATAATCTACTACATTGCACACCTTAATGCCGCGAGACTTACAGTACCGGATATCGATGTTGTCATAGCCTGTAGCGAATTCACAGATCAGCTTTACATTCAGAGCATCTTTCAGGCTCTCCTCTCTGAGAGATGCCTTGTTGGATACCACGATATCCGCCTCTTTAATCCTTTCTTTTACCTCTTCTATAGTAACGGTGTTGGGATAATAAGTTACTTCTCCCAGCTGCTCCAGGCTGGATACCTCAATGTCGGTTCCTACGCTGTTTCTTTCCAATACAACGATCTTCATACTTTCTCCTCCACTCTTTCACCTTCTCTTTTGGGTAAAAAACCTGCGGAAAGCATACTACACCCTCCGCAGGTCTCTTGTTTATATTTTACAGCTTACAGTCTCTTTAACAGTTCTTCTCTCTGTGCCTCATAACCGGGCTTACCAAGCAGAGCGAACATATTCTTCTTGTAGCTCTCAACACCGGGCTGATTGAAAGGATTTACACCCAGCAGATATCCGCTGATACCGCAGGCAAACTCAAAGAAGTAGAACAGTTCGCCAAGATAGAACTCATTTACTTCAGGGATGTTCACGATAAAGTTAGGTACATTGCCATCTGTATGAGCCAGCAGAGTACCGTTCATAGCGCTCTTATTTACAAAATCCACGCTCTTTCCTGCCAGATAATTCAGTCCATCCAGATCTACAGGTTCTTCACCGATGATAATCTCTTCTCTTGAAGTCTCAACGTTCAGTACGGTCTCAAACATAATTCTTGCGCCATCCTGAATGAACTGGCCCATAGAATGCAGATCAGTAGTCAGATCTACGCTTGCAGGGAAAATACCCTTCTGATCCTTACCTTCGCTCTCGCCGTACAGCTGCTTCCACCACTCAGATACATAATGAACACTGGGCTCGTAGTTAGCCAGGATTTCTACCGTCTTACCTTTTCTTAACAAGATATTACGAAGTGCTGCATACTGCAGAGCATCATTGCTTTCAAAATCATTCTCCAATGCGCGCTTTCTTCCGCTTGCTGCACCTTCCATCAGCTTGTCGATATCAGCACCGCTGACAGCGATAGGAAGCAAACCTACAGCGGTCAGAACAGAGAAACGTCCTCCTACATCATCGGGTACTACAAATGTCTCATAGCCTTCCTCATCAGCCACATGCTTCAAAGCTCCCTTAGCCTTGTCAGTGGTAGCATAAATTCTCTTAGCTGCGCCTTCTTTACCGTATTTAGCTTCCAGCTTCTCCTTGAATACACGGAATGCAATTGCAGGCTCGGTAGTGGTACCGGACTTGGAGATCATATTAATGGAGAAATCTCTGTCTCCTACTACATCCATCAGATGCTTCAGATAAGTGGAGCTGATAGAATTACCGCAGAAATAAATTTCGGGTGCTTTGCGGATGCTCTTGTCTACAATATTATAGAAGCTATGTGATAAGAACTCAATTGCAGCTCTTGCTCCCAGATAAGAACCACCGATACCGATTACCAGCAGTACTTCGGAATCGTTCTGAATCTTCTTAGCTGCTTCCTTGATTCTGGCGAACTCTTCCTTGTCATAATCTACCGGAAGATCGATCCAGCCTAAGAAATCATTGCCCGCACCGGTCTTAGATACCAGAGTCTCCTTGGCATCCAGAGCCAGCTTCTTCATGTAACCAATCTCTTCAGCAGAGATAAAAGCACTTGTTTTGGAATAGTCAAATGTAACCTGTTTGCTCATAACTCGCTCCTTTTTCTATCAATCAATAATTTAAAAACCATAGCCCTCTATGTGAATTTATTCACATACATCTATAGTTTATCAGAGATATATGGTAAATTCAAGAAATTTTTTATTAACATAAGCTAAACTTTATTACAGTTTTATTACGGTTTGGCCCGCAGTATTTGCGCCTCGCAGATGTTTTACAGATTTTTCCTTTTTATATTGACTTTTTATTAAATATATGATATTGTTATTTCAGTAACTGTTGATTCTTAATTCTGTTTTTCGATTCGGACAGATCGTCCGACAATCCCAAAACAGTAATTGAATAATGTATGGTGAAATACTTGCTTTTTCAGTATTCACGGCTTTTTTTGCGATAAGATATTCGTTATTATATCCATTTAATATCGAATATTTGTTCTTTGAAAATTCAATAGACTTTGCACTCCTGCTATGATACAATGAGTACAAAAGAGAAGGAACGGGCGCAGCCTGTTTAACATAAGGGGCAAATGCAAATTGCAGGTTTTGCTTGCATGTATTGATTTTACAGGAGGTGTACATAATGGATGTCGAAACCAGAGAAATGTTTGATTTACTTTTTGGCGAACTGAAAAATATTAACGGGCGGCTTGGTTCCATGGATGATCATTTTGCTACTATAGATGGGCGGCTTGATACCATTGACGGACGGCTTGACACAGTGGACAAACGGCTTGATACCATTGACGAACGGCTTGACACAGTGGACAAACGGCTTGATACCATGGACAAACGCTTTGATGCTGTTGACCAACGACTTGATGGTATGGATAAACGCATGGATAAAATGGACCAACGGATGGATGTATTCGAAGTGAAACTGGACCGTACGATATCCAAGCTGGAAGATCTGCAGCTGGAAGTAAAGATTTCCGAACGGAATGTTCTTCGGGAAATTCGCTTGTTAAAAGATGCCAACGAAACCGTAGAACAGATATTGCGATTTGGAAAGTTGATACCAAGCTGATCTCGAGTTGGAGGACAATTAATCGCAAGTTGGCAGAAAGCTGGTTACACACTACAGTCTTTAGCCGGGCTGTAGTAAGAAACTGAATTTTTATTCAAATAAAACATTAGTATACCATAACAGGAGTGTAAAGCCTATTGAGCATTCAAGGCTGCACTCCTGTTAATCATAGTTATACGCAGAGAAGATAAGAATAATGAATAGTGTTTGCTTTCCCATGCACTTATCCTCTTATGCACTGATACAATGGTTACAACAGGCCATCTACGACATCAGGAAATCCAACAGCAGCTTCTCCAGCTCATTCTCCTGTTCTTTCGTAAAACCGCTCTCGGCAACCTTGTTGGGACCACCATCTGCACCAGGCACAGTTCTGGCAGAATTTAAATCCAGTTCCAGCTTTTCCTTCACTTTCCCGGCCCGGTCCCGCGAACCCACAATACGATTCTTATTGCCTGTCCACTCTGTTCCGTACAACATTTTAATATCCCCATCGGTTACATCTATTCTGGCAGACAGATGGTTTTCCAGATAATCCACAAGATTGGTCTTCAGTATTCTTCTTTTTCCTTTCACATCCACAATTGTGGATACAGAAAAGTACAGATACAGTCCCAAGAAACTCACAATATAAAAAGGCAGCACCTCACCCAGCATTCTTCCCTGGACAATACTTTTGCACACACCGACTCCTGAACATACTACTGACAGTAACATAAGCTGCCCCGACACATGGTAAATGGTATCAAAAGACAAATGTCCAATTGTGAGCCGGTTTAAAAACTTGTCCACAAACACCGGGATATTGGCTACGCCGTTATTTAACTGAAAGCAATTGGAAAATTTCAGTTTACACTGTTTCAGCTGCTTATTTTCCGTAGATGCCATGTTGTCTGTTTCTTTTATCATCTTCTGGTATAACAGACCCAGCACCAGCCTGATCAGGATACTGAGAACCAGAAACAGCCCCATCAATGCCGAGATGATTTTTTCCTCCTGAAATATAGTAAACATAATGATCCCTCCGTTTCAGGAAAGACACATGCACAACTACTATCTTATGCATATGCCATTCTTTATTTTCCTTTTGTTTTATTATAAATGGAGAAATTCAGATTTACAATATTTTTTATCGGTAAATCGTTGACCAGAAAGCTCACCATTCGACACAATAAATGTTTATTCTACCTGGGAATAATATATATGTATCCATTCCGAGGTCTGCCAAAAGGATCATCCGAAAAGTAATTGCACCGCCTCTTAAAATCTGCTATACTATAAATTATCTTATCGGGCAATCCGGCTTAATATTCGGTGCCCGGCAATTGTTTGGAGGAATATATTATGAGATATAAGACACAAGGAACTTGTTCTTCTGCTATTGACATTGAATTAAAAGATGGCGTAATTGAATCTGTACAGTTTACCGGAGGCTGCAACGGCAACCTGCAGGGTATTTCTGCTCTTGTAAAGGGAATGACTCCCGAAGAAGCAATCAGCCGCCTGAAAGGCATCCGCTGTGGTTTTAAATCCACTTCCTGTCCCGATCAGCTGGCAAGAGCTTTGGAGACTATGGTTTAAGAAAGGAATGCCGTCATGAAGAAAATCGTACTTACAGGCGGCGGTACCGCCGGGCATGTAACGCCCAATATTGCACTGCTTCCCAAACTTCGGGAAGAGGGTTATGAAGTTGCCTACATAGGCTCCTATGATGGTATTGAGAAGAAACTGATCGGTGATTTCGATATCCCCTATACAGGAATTTCCACAGGTAAATTCCGCAGATATCTGGATGTGAAGAATTTCACCGATCCTTTCCGCGTCATTAAGGGGTATTCAGAAGCGAAAAAAATTTTAAAAGAAATAAAACCCGATGTTGTGTTCTCCAAAGGAGGCTTTGTCAGTGTGCCTGTTGTAAGGGCTGCTGCTGCTTTGAAGATTCCCTGCATCATTCATGAATCTGACATGACACCCGGCCTTGCCAACAAGCTGTGTATCCCGGTTGCAGAGAAAGTATGCTGCAATTTCCCGGAGACGATGAAGATGCTTCCGGAAGGTAAAGCAGTCCTCACCGGTTCCCCCATCCGCGAGGAACTGACTAAGGGCAACAAGCTGGCCGGACTTAAGTTATGCGGTTTCACAGCCAATAAGCCTGTCATTATGGTCACCGGCGGAAGTCTTGGCGCTGCCAATGTGAATAAAGCAGTCCGTGAAGCTCTGCCAAGGCTGTTAGAAGATTTCCAGGTAGTACATCTGTGCGGCAAAGATAAAGTAGATAACCTGCTTTTAAATACGCCCGGATATAAACAGTTTGAATATATCAAATCAGAGATGAAAGACCTGTTTGCCATGGCTGACCTGGTAATATCCAGGGCAGGCGCCAATGCTATCTGCGAACTGCTTGCACTGAAGAAGCCCAACATCCTGATTCCCCTGCCTGCAGCCAGCAGCAGAGGTGACCAGATTCTGAATGCAAAGTCCTTTGAGGCCCAGGGTTTCTCCATCGTGATTAATGAAGATGACCTGACTACAGATCTGCTGGTGGATAAAGTGCATGAGCTGTATTTCAGCAAACAGGCCTATCATGATGCCATGGGCAGGAGTGGTCAGATGGACTCCATTAAGACCATTGTTCAATTAATCAATGAAGCGGCCGGAAACCGCAGTTAAATACTATATTTCTCTTTTCTGATCTGCTTCGGCGTCTTCCCGGTATCCTGTTTCAGGAGTGGAAAGCTGGGCAAGATTCACAGTGTAGAAGCGCATATGGACTGTTTGCACAATGTTATAAAAAGTTATAAAACTGCCGCACCGGTGAACCCAATCCACCAGTGCGGTTTTTATATTCAGTTCAGCCTTGGTTTAACAGGTATGGTAACACTTCTCTTGCTTTTTTAATTAGGATGTTGACATTGTTGTGTTTATGTGTTATTGTGTGGATATGGTTGGAGGGAGTTGGATATGTTTGCAAAAGAACGACAGGATAAGATCTTTACCATGCTGCAGCAGAACGGCGCAGTTACTACAATCGATCTGATGAAGACCTTTCAGGTATCTATCGAGACCATTAGACGTGACCTGCTTTACATGGAACAGAATATGCTTTTAAAACGGGTACACGGCGGAGCTGTGGCTGTCACTGAGATGATGCCTTTTCACCATCTGGATTATCGTGTGGAAGAGAATAATGACCTGAAAAGGATTCTGGTTCAGAATGCGATACCGTTTATAAAAGAAGGCGATATCATCTGTATCGATGCCGGCAGCACTGCCATTGTATTTGCCGAAGTGCTGAAAGAGCATTTTTCAGAGCTCATTGTAGTTACCCATTGTCTGGATGTTTTAGATATACTGGGTAAATATAAGAATTTCTCTGTGATTCTGTGCGGCGGGCACTTTAATAAGAGAGAAAATGCTTTCTCCGGAGATTTAACATTAGAACAATATAGCAGGCTGCATATGCAGAAAGCCTTTCTTTGTCCCGGTGCCGTTTCTATGAACTTCGGTATCTGCGATTATCGGCAGGATCTGGCCCAGATTCAGAAGAAGATCATAGAATGCTCTGACAGTATATACATACTGGCTGACAGCAGTAAATTCGAGCAAAAGGCTCTGCTCAAAATATCAGACATGAAACCGGAGTTTACCTATATAACAGATAATCAATTGTCTCCGGACTTAAAGAAGATTTACCTGGAAAATCAGTTCCACATTATTACAGAAAAGGCGTAGGAAAAGAAAATGAACAAACTTACAGAAACCAAGAACGTCACCAGGATCACTTACTTGTTTATGCTTACTTATATGGTCAGCTATATCACCAGAATCAACTATGGAGCCATTATCTCCGAAATGGTGGAGGCTACCTCCATATCCAAGTCGGCTCTCTCTCTGGCACTTACAGGCAGCTTCGCCACATATGGTGCAGGCCAGATTATCAGCGGAATCTGTGGAGACAAATTCCATCCCAAAAAGCTGGTATCTTATGGACTGATTGCAACCTCTCTGATGAATATTATTATTCCGTTTTGCCAAAGCCCCACGCAGATGCTGATCATATGGAGTATTAACGGCTTTGCCCAGGCATTTATGTGGCCGCCCATGGTGAAGCTTATGTCAGATCTCTTCTCTCCGGAGGATTACCAGAAGGCATGTGTCATCATTGCAAGGGGAAGTTCTTTCGGTACCATTATTATTTACCTTATCTCACCCGTGATCATTGCCCTCTCAGGCTGGAAGACCGTTTTCGTCTTCTCAGCCCTTTGCGGTATTGCAATGATCTACTTCTGGAACAGACTCTGCCCTGATGTCAAGATAAGCACTGTCAGCACCAGGGAAACACAAAGCAAAGGAGGCCTCTCTCTGTTCTCTCCTCTGATGCTGGGTATCATGTCAGCCATCGTGCTTCAGGGAACCCTCAGAGACGGTGTTACCACCTGGATGCCTTCCTACATATCGGAAACTTATCATCTTGGCAGTGAGATATCCATTCTCACCGGAGTGGTACTTCCCATTTTCAGCATGATATGCTATCAGGTTGCCTCCGGTCTTTATAAGAGCAAGTTCCGTAATCCGATTGTATGTGCGGGGGTAATCTTCGGTGCAGGCGCAGTTTCTGCACTGGCATTGTATTTTCTTTCAGATGCCAACGCCACGTTTTCTGTATTATTCTCAGCATTGCTGACCGGATGTATGCATGGCGTAAACCTGATGTTGATATCCATTTTACCGCATTTCTTCAGTAAATACGGTAACGTTTCCACTGTATCCGGTGTACTGAATGCCTGTACTTACATCGGAAGCGCGCTTTCTACCTATGGAATTGCGGTAGTTGCAGAGAACAGAGGCTGGCATTTCACTATACTTCTATGGGTGGTGATTGCTGCACTTGGAACAGCGGTATGTCTATTATGCGCTAATCCCTGGAAGAAGAGTGGGATTGCTGATTAAGTGCCGCCCAATCACTCTACTGCGTCAAACACTCTGACATAGTCTACAATAAATTGATCCCCCACGGCAAGCTTTGCCTCTTCTGTAGGTGCATGTTCTGCCCTGCGGTATCCGGCTACCTCCGTTGTCAGAAGGATGAACTGGGGAATATGGGAGACGGGCCCGTCAATATGGCCGTCTTCCTTACCGTCTACATAAAAGGTATAGCCCTCCTTTGTCCATAAGAGGCCGAAGGTATGATATTCCTCTTTGGCAAGGTCCATTCCTTTTCCGGCAATGGCCTGCTGATGATCTATTCCATAGCCATTGTAATGATTATAATGTGCAAATACATTGCCCGGCTCGAAGCTTTCCATAATATCATTTTCCACACCTGCAATCTCCGGATTTAAACTGGAACCAATGACCGGAGACTGCAGCCAGAAAGCAGACCACCAGCCTCTCTTCTGCTGCAGCTTACATCTACATTCATAATAACCATATCTATGCAAATATTTATGTTCCTGCAACTTTCCGACAGGCCATACCAGACCGCCGTCAAATAGAGCGTCCTTTACCGGCTCAGCATCCATGTAATTATAACCTGTCTGCAACTGGGAAGAACAAATCTCTCCATCCTTTTCATAAACGGTAAACACTGCATTGGAATTTCCATCCAGCGCCACGCCTTCCTCTCCCCAGGTTACATGACGTTTTCCCATGATACAGAGTCTGTAGTCCCATTTGCTTCTGTCAAGCTCCGTACCATCAAATTCATCATGCCATACCAGCTTCCATTCCCTGTCTGCCGGCAAGTAACTCGATACATGTCCTTCTACTTTATATTCTTTCATTATTTTATTATCCATCTGTTTTTCCTTTCTTCCATTTACCGCCGACTTAATCATGCCGTTCTTTCCGATTCTTATAACATTCGTAATACTGTACTTTCGCAGGTAATCAGAATGTGGCAGGAAATATTTTGTTCATAATCCAGGCTTTCCCATCATCCTCCTGTGACCGCAAGGTAAAGGTATGATTCCTCCATGGTTTAAACTGTTAATACTACTTTTCCTATGTTTTCACCTCTGTAAAGAATATCATGAGCAGCTTCTGCTTCTGTGATAGGAAGCACCTTGTAAATAGTAGGCTTTACTTCACCGCTTTCCACCTTTGGCCATAC